>NZ_JAOZVW010000112.1:4029-34315 GCF_025869345.1 Sphingopyxis sp. | reverse complement strand
CGTCATTGCGAGCGAAGCGAAGCAATCCAGAGCCTGCGTAAACCGCCCTGGATTGCTTCGCTTCGCTCGCAATGACGAGAAATCTAGGACCGCAGCAAAGCCGGCACGATCCAGATGGCCGACAGCACGACGATCACGGCCAGCAGCGAAATCGCCAGGACATAGCGCACGCCCTGCTCCTTCACCCCGCCGCTCGCTTCGGTTTCGGTCACCTCGACATGGTCATCGACGACTTGCATGGCTCGTCTCCCTTTCTGGTCCGCATGAAACGCGGGGCGGCTGTGCGCGGTTCCGCGCGCGCCGGACGGGGAGAGTATGCCAGAGGGTCTGTAAGCCGGGTTCTGTCCACCCCGTTGCCGGGGATGGGCGATCATTCCTCTAGGCGTGCGGTTGCCCGAACGCTCAAGCAGTCAACCCGGACGACGGGGCCGGAACCAGCCCTGAGTTTCCTCTTGCCATCCCTATTCGACCTTGCTCCCGGTGGGGTTTGCCGTGCCGCGTCCGTTACCGTCCGCGCGGTGCGCTCTTACCGCACCCTTTCACCTTTCGCCGGACCGAAGCCTTTGGCGGTCTCTTCTCTGTGGCACTTTCCCTGACCCCCTCGCGGGGGCCGCCGGACGTTATCCGGCACCGTGGTTTCCGTGGAGCCCGGACTTTCCTCCCCCGCGCTTGCGCACGGCGGCGATCGCCCGACCCTCTGGCACGGAGCATTATAGCGCGAATGGACGGTCATTACGAGCGATTGTACGGAGCGGCTGTTTTGGGGTGGTGAGTGGACGGTGAGGGATGGCGCTACTTCCCCCTCCCGCAAGCGGGAGGGGCAGCGAGACTTACGAACTTTGTTCGTTAGTCGCAGCGGGGTGGGCCATTGCAACGTCGCTGCCCACCCCCGACCCCTCCCGCAAGCGGGAGGGGAGAGGAGCGGCCGCTTCCGCTCGCTAGCTGCCAATCAATTGCCCTCAGGCTGCGGCAGCAGCAGCGCGAGCAGGATCGCGCGGCATTCGCCGTCGATCGTGCCGTCGATCAGTTCGGGCCGGAACCGCCGCTGAAACGCCACGGTCGCCGCGAAACCGTCGGTCACGTCGTAACCGAAGCGTTCGAGCGCAAGCAGAAAGCCCGCATCGGTCCACAAGGGGTCGGTCAGTTTCCTGGTCGGGCGCGGCAGCGCGAGGCGGCGGCGCGCGAGTTCCTCCCACGGAAAAAGCTCGCCCGGATCCTGCTTGCGGGTCGGCGCGATGTCCGAATGGCCAACGACATTGCCGCGCGTGATCGCATAGCGATCCTTGATCTGGTGGACGAGGCGGACGACCGACGCCACCTGCGGATCGGGAAAGGGCACATAGCCCCATTCGTGCCCCGGATTGACGATCTCGATCCCGACGCTCGCCGAATTGATGTCGTTCACCCCGCGCCAGTGCGACTTGCCCGCGTGCCAGGCGCGCTTGTCCTCCGCGACCATATGGGTGATCTGGCCGTCCTCGCTGACGACATAGTGCGCCGACACTTTCGCCTCGGGATCGGCAAGCCGATCAAGGGCTTCGGCGCCTGTCTTCATGCCTGTATAATGGAGGACGATCATCGATATGGGCAGCGCGCGCTCGTCGAAATTGGCTGACCAGCGTTCGATAAAATCGCTCATGCGCCTTGCGGTCCATCCTGTCCCTGCCCTGCCTTTCCCCTGCGCCAGCGGGCGGGAAAAAGCAAGGTCAGGCGGCCGCCTGCGACGCGATGGGCGAATGGCGGACCTGCTGGTCGGCGGGCTCGTAAAGGCCGCGCAGCCGCGGGCTCGCGACGAACTGGTCGGTCTGGCCGAGCACCGTTTCGCCCGCGCCGAGGATGAGGAAACTTTGCGGCGCCGCCACCGCGCGCAGCCGCGCAAACGCCTTTTGCCGCATCGGCAGCGAGAAATAGAGGAGAAGGTTGCGGCAGAAGATCAGGTCCGCGGGCGCGGCCAGCGGCGGCCGGTCGATCAGCATGTTCTGGACCGAAAAATCGACGCGGCGGCGCAAATCCGCCTTGGCGAGCCAGCCCGCTTCGGTCTGGTCGAACCAGCGCACCATCCGCTGCACCGGCAGGCCGCGCTGGATCTCGAACTGGCTGTAAAGCCCGACGCGGGCGCGGCCGACCGCGTGATAGCTGACGTCGGTGCCGACGATGTCGACGCGCCACCCGGCCCATTTGCTGTCCTGTTCGGCCAGCAGCATCGCCATCGAATAGGCTTCCTGCCCCGTCGACACGCCGCAATGCCAGATCGTCAGCCGCCGCTCGCGCAGGTTGATGCGATGGATATGTTCAAGCGCACTGTTAGCAATATCATCGAACACACTATGTTCGCGATAGAAATAGGTTTCATTGTTGAGCATCGCATCGACCGTGTCGTCGAGCAGTTGGCGGCTGTTCGAGGTCACGAGCGCCGCGACGAGTGCATCGAGATCGCCGATGCCGTGCCGCTGCATCACCGGTTTCAGCGACATTTCGATGCGCCAGATGCGGTTCGGCGACAGCGTCTGCCCGGTGCGCGATTCGAGCACGCCCATCAGCACGCGATAGGCCGATTCGCTCGCCGTCCCGCCCATCATGACGGACGGCGCCCGGGAAGATAGCCGCGCAGCATCAGCGCGATCGCGTCGGGGTTAAGCGTCGCCGCCGCCAGCCCGGCCTTCGCCACCGCGCCGGGCATTCCCCAGATCACGCAGCTTTCGGGCGCCTGGGCAAAGATCGTCCCGCCCGCCGCCTTGAGCCGCTGGGCGCCCTGCGCGCCGTCGCGGCCCATGCCGCTCAGCACGACCGCGACCCCGCCGGCGCCATAGGCTTCGGCGACCGACGCGAGCATCGGGTCGGCCGACGGACAACAGCCATTCTCGACCGGCCGCCGGTCGAGCGCGATCTCGCGGCGCGCGCCGTTCGCGATCACCATAAGATGCGCGTCGCCGGGGGCGAGATAGATATGGTCGCGTTCGACCAGCATCCCCGCGTCGGCCACGCACACCTTGCGCCTGGTCATCGTCGCGATCTGCCGCGCGTAAAATTCCATGAAGGCATCGGGCAGATGCTGGGTGAGCAGGATCGGCGCGGTGATGCGGGGATCGAGATGGGTCAGGAAATTGGCGAAAGCCGGGATGCCGCCGGTCGATGCCGCGACCGCGATGCATTCGAGCCGCTGGTCGGCGTCGACCGCGACCGCCGCCGGGGGAACCGGCGGGCGAAAGGCGATGCGCGCCGCCGTGGGAACGGGTTCAAGCTGTCCGAGCGACAGGATGCGGTCGGTCAGCACCTCGGCAAAGCGGCCCGAGAAACTGCCGCGGCCGGGCTTGGCGAGCGTGTCGCTGGCGCCGAGCGCGAGCGCTTCGATCGCCGCCGGGCCGCCCTCGACACAGTTCGACGACAGGATCAGGACGCGCGCATTGGCGGCGCGCTCCAATATGTGCGGCAGCGCGTCGATGCCGTTCATCCCCGGCATTTCGATATCGAGCACCACGACATCGACGGGTTCTGACGCCAGAAAGGCCAGCGCATCATGCGCCGAGGCCACCGAGGCGCAAACCATCAGTCCCGGCGTCTGGGCGACGATGCGTTCGAGGATGCTGCGCACGACGAGGCTGTCGTCGACCAGCATCACGCGAACGCTGCGGCCTGCGGGGCGCTCGTTCCCCTGCGGATCGGTTGGAAGAAGGGCGGAGCGCGCCATCGACCGGACCTCAGGCCACGCCGACGAGTTGCAGCTTTCCTTCGAGTGTTTCGCGGTCGAACGGCTTCATCACATATTCGTCGGCGCCCGCCTCGATCGCGGCGCGAATATGGTCGATGCTGTTCTCGGTAGTGCAGAAGACGACGCGCGGCCGGTCGTCGCGCCCGAAATCCAGATCGTTGAAGGCGCCCAGAAACTCCATTCCACTCATCACCGGCATGTTCCAGTCGAGCAGGATCACATCGGGGCGGTTGGCGCGGCAAAAGGTCAGCGCCTCCTGCCCATCGGCCGCCTCGTCAACCGAAAAGGCCATACTTTCAAGAATATGCCGCGCGACCTTGCGAATGACTTTACTGTCGTCAACGACCAGACAAGATTTAGACATTTGTGCCTCCGACCCCCGGGGTTGACGCCAGCTTAAAGCGAAGGGGTGTGCAGGGTGTTAATACGACCGGCATCACGCGGCCTTAAGCGCGGGCAGCGTGATAAAATGCGCCGGGTCGACGACGAGCAAGGATTGCCCCTCGTGCTCGATCATCGCTTCGGCGACGCGTGCCCAGCCTGGAAGCAGCTTGCCGGTGACCCGCGCCTCGGGCGCGTCGATGAAACAGACGTCCTCGATCGCGTCGGCGAGCAGCGCATAGCCGTGCTCGGCGACATCGACGACGACGACGCGCTGGCCTGCGACGGCCGGAACCGGGGCCAGGCCGACGACGACATGCGGATCGATGAGCGTGAAGACGCGGCTGCGCAGCGCGAACAGCCCCGCGACGTGCGGCGGCGCGGCGGGAACCTCGACCGGCGCGCCGACCGCGACGACCGAATGGATCGAGCGGCTGCGCAGCGCCACGCGCGTGTCGGCGATGCGCGCGATCAGATAGAGCTTGTCCATCATGGACGGTCCCCCCCGGTGCGGCGGCGCAGCGCGTCGAGCAGCGCGCCGCGGTCGTAGCGATAGACGGTGTCGTCGTCGGGACCGATGGGCGCCGCCGACGCCCGCAGGCGGATCACCGGCACGTCGTCGTCATCATGCGCGCAGGTGCCGTCGCCGGTCAGGCAGAGCAGCACATCGGCCGCTTCGCCGGAGCTTTCGGACACCACGCGATAGCCTGCGCTGCGCAGGATCGGGGCCAGGAAATTGTCGCCCCAGCCGTCGCGGTCGTCGGCGAGGCGGCACACCGGCTGGCGGGCCGCGGGCGCGGCGGTCAGGCCGGGCGCATATTGCTCCATCAGCCAGAAGGGATCGACGATCTCGACCGGCTCGCCGCCGATCAGCACCACGCCCGCGATCAGCCCCGGCGCGGCGGCCGGCTGGCTCATGTCGGGCAGGCGGACGATATCGATCACCGCCTCGATCGGATAGCAGAGCACCATCTGCCCGTCGTAGAGGCGCAGCAGCTTCAGCGCGCCATGATCCTCGGGCAGCCGCGCGGCGTGGACCGGGAAGATGTCGTCGCCGATCTGCACCTGGATACGGCCAGCGCTTTCGAAAAGCGCCAGCGCGGGCACTTCCTCGACGCGTTCGATGACCGACAGGCGGACGCCGCGCGTGCGGCCGCCGACGTCGCGGAACAACAGAAGCTGCGCGGCACCGCGTTCGGCGGCCGCGCTAGCGTCGGCCTCGGCCGCGCGGTCCATGCCGCGTCCCGCTTCCGACGCGTCGATCGCGGCGGCGGCGAGAATCCCCTGCACGTCGAGCAGCAGCACCGGCCGGCCATTGTCGGGAAGCGTCGTTCCCGCATAGAGCCCGGTCGCCATGATCATCGGCGCGGCGGGCTTGATCACCAGTTCCTCATGGTCATGGATCGCCGCGACGCTGAGCGCATAGCTCTGCCCCTGCCCCGGCCGGACGAGGACGAGTGCGCGATCCTCGACATCGTCGCCCGGGTCGCGCTCGCGGCCGAGGACGGTTTCGAGGCGGAGCAGCGGGAAAGGCTCGCCGCGCACGGTGACGAGTTCGCCGCCGCCGACGCGCTCGATGCGGACGCTGTCGTTCGTCTCAAGCAGGATTTCGCGCACCGAACCGCGCGGGATCGCGAAATATTGCCCCGCCGCGCGGACCATCAGGCCCGAGATGATCGTCAGCGTCATCGGCACGCGCAGCACGACCGCGAGGCCGCGGCCTTCGTCGTTGCGCAGATCGACGACGCCGCCGATCTTCTCGACATTCGCCTTGACGATATCCATGCCGACGCCGCGGCCCGAAATGGCGGTGATCTTCGACGCCGTCGAAAAGCCGGGGCGAAAGATCAGGTCGAGCTTTTCGCGCGGGGTCAGCGCCCGCGCGTCGGCCGCGGGCAGCAGCCGCGCCGCGATCGCCTTCTGGACCAGCGCGTCGGGCGACAGGCCGCGCCCGTCGTCGCGCACCTCGATCTCGATCTGGTTGCCCGACTGGCGCGCCGACACCGAAATGCTGGCGGTGATATCCTTGCCCGCCGCGACGCGGTCGTCGAGCTTCTCGATGCCGTGATCGATCGCGTTGCGGACGATGTGGATCAGCGGATCGCGGATATTCTCCATCATCTCGCGGTCGAGTTCGACCTCGCCGCCGCTGGTGGCGAAGCGAATCTTCTTGCCGAGGTCCTGCGCCAGGTCGCGGACGATGCGCGGCAGCGGCGCGAACAATTTGTCGATGCGCTGCATCCGCATCTGGCTGACCGACTGGCGCATGCCCGCGATCGAATCCGACAGGCGGTCGAACGACGCGATCAGCGACGGATCGGCGCCCGTTTCACGGAGCATCCGCGCGAATTCGTTGCGCGCGAGGACGATGTCGGTGACTCCGGTCATCACGCTGTCGAGCAGGGGCAGCGGCACGCGGATCGTTCGCCAGCCCTGCGCATCGATCGCGAAATCATCCTCGCGGCGAAGCTGGATCTCGCCGCCTTCGGCGGTGGTTTCCGGGGCTTCAGGGGCTTCTCCATCCGCCGCCAGCGCCGCGATCACATCTCCATCGTCGCCCGGCGGCTCGACGCCCGCCTGCCCCAACAGCCCGCAAAGCTGCGACAGACGGTCGACGATACCCAGCACGCCGGTGACCAATTCGGCATTCGCGGCGCGATTCCCGCGGCGAACCTGATCGAGCGCATCCTCGGCGGCATGGGACAGCGCCGTAACTCGCGGCAGCGCGAGGAAGCTCGAACTGCCCTTGATCGTGTGAACGAGGCGGAAAATCGCATCGAGCCGGGCGCGGTCGGCGGGGTCCGCCTCCCACGCCACCAGCGCCCCGCCGGCCTCGGCAAGGATTTCCGCCGTTTCGGCGAGAAAATCGGTCAGCAGATCGTCCATCGAGTATCGGCGCGCCCCAAAAATTCGAGGCTCCACCATGGCCGACAATGGTTAATGGAGGGTTTGCTCTTGGGAGAATATGAAAGATTTTCGCGCCCGAAAATCGGGTGCTCAGCGCTCCTTCAGCACCGCCCCGACCAGCAGCGAGGTCGGCGTTTCCCGCGCCAGCATCACCGTGCCGCCATTCTGCTTCGCGACCGCCTGCACGAGCACTGCGGGCGCGGTGCGCGAGGTCATCGCGCTCGCGCCTTCGCCCTCGGCGAGAATGCGCTCGACGTCCGCGTCCAGGAACAGGCGCTCGGCCTCGACATGCAGCGCGATTTCGATGCCGCCCGCGCCCTGGTTTTCACAGCCGATGTCGAGCCGTCCGCCGCGCACCAGCGCATCGACCAGCAGCAGCGACAGGTTTAGGATGATCTTGACCGCGGGCTTGGGCAGCGGGTCGGCACCGATCATCCAGTTGAGTTCGATCGCGCGGTCGCCGATGATGCCCTCGATCGCCGACTTCGCCTCGTCGGCGGGAACGCGCTCGCCAAACCCGCCCGCCGAGCCGAAAGCCAGGCGGAAGAATTTGAGCTTGTTCGCCGACGTACGCGCACTCTGTTCGAGCAATTCGATGCAGCGCGCGCGCATCTCGGGGTCCTTTTCGTCGGCCAGCAGTTCGAGACCGTTGGCGAAGGCCCCGACCGGGCTCAGCAGATCGTGGCACAGCCGCGAGGCCAGCATGGAGGCGAAATCGACGCGATCGTCGGACATGATGGACAGGCTCCCCGCAGACCGGACCTTTCCGGTTCGCGCCTGCTCCCTAGGGCAGGGGCATGGTTAAGGGCAAGGGTGAAGCCTTATCCGCCCCCGTCCGCCATCTTGAAATTCCGCCGCTCGACCCCACATCGCGATCAATGCTGGGGGACGACGAAATACTGACCGTGACGCTTTCGGACGCCGCCAGCGGGCTGCGGCTCGACCGCGCGCTGGCCGAGGCGCTTCCCGACCTTTCGCGCGAGCGGTTGAAGACGCTGATCAAGGGCGGCCGCGTCGCCGATGCAGCGGGAACGGTGCTGTGGGACCCGTCGGCCAAGGCCGCGGCGCCCGCAACGCTGGCGGTCCGCCTGCCCGCCCCGGCCCCCGCGCACAATGTCGCGCAGGATATGAACCTCGTCATCGCCTATGAGGACGAGCATCTGATCGTCGTCGACAAGCCCGCCGGGATGGTCGTCCACCCCGCCGCGGGCAATCTCGACGGCACGATGGTCAACGCGCTGCTCCACCATTGCGCGGGGCAGCTTTCGGGGATCGGCGGCGTCGCCCGCCCCGGTATCGTCCACCGCATCGACAAGGATACCAGCGGGCTGATCGTCGCCGCAAAGCACGACAAGGCGCACGAAGGCCTGGCCAAGCAGTTCGCCGCGCACAGCATCGACCGCCGCTATCTTGCGCTCGCGACCGGGCGCCCGATGCCCGCGAACAGCACCGTCGACGCCGCGCTCGGCCGGTCGGCCACCAACCGCAAGAAGATGGCGGTGGTCGCCGCAGGGCGCGGCAAACATGCGATCACCCACTATCGGACGATCGAGCCGCTGAAGGGTGCGACGCTGGTCGAATGCCGTCTGGAAACCGGCCGCACCCATCAGGTGCGCGTTCATATGGCGCATATCGGTCATCCGCTGGTCGGCGACCCGGTCTACGGGCGGGTCAAAAAGCCGCTTTCAGAACTATTAAAAGCCCGTAACTTCGCGCGTCAGGCGTTGCACGCGGCCCATTTGGGCTTTATTCATCCGGTGACGGGTAACCGGATCGCACTCGACAGCGAACTCCCCCAGGATATGCGGGAACTGCTCGATGAATTGCGCGTTTAAGTTTCGAATGAAAATCTATCTCGACCGACGGATCGAACCGCGGCATTCTCTCCTCTGAAGAATTAGGGAAGACGCTAAAAATGGCTCATAAAAGCAATGTTCCGGCCACGGTGCCCGCGCTCGGCGGTGAGGCGAGCCTGAACCGCTATCTGGCCGAAATCCGCAAATTTCCGCTGCTAACGCCCGAGCAGGAATATATGCTCGCGAAGCGCTTTCAGGAGCATGGCGACAATGAAGCGGCGGCGCAGCTCGTTACCTCGCACCTCCGCCTCGTCGCGAAAATCGCGATGGGCTATCGCGGCTATGGCCTGCCAGTCAGCGAGCTGATCAGCGAGGGCAATATCGGCCTGATGCAGGGCGTGAAGAAGTTCGACCCCGAACGCGGCTTCCGCCTCGCCACCTATGCGATGTGGTGGATTCGCGCCTCGATCCAGGAATTCATCCTCCGCTCGTGGAGCCTCGTGAAGATGGGCACCACCGCGGCGCAGAAGAAACTGTTCTTCAACCTCCGCCGGATGAAGAATAATCTCGAAGCGTTCGAGGATGGCGACCTCAGCCCCGAGCACCTCACCAAGATCGCCACCGACCTCGGCGTGACCGAGGACGAGGTGGTCAGCATGAACCGCCGCATGGCGATGGGCGGCGACACGTCGCTCAACGTGCCCATGGGCGAGGACGGCGACAGCCAGTGGCAGGATCTGCTCGGCGACGAAGGCCCGCTTCAGGACGAACGCGTCGCCGAGGCCGAGGAACGCGACGTGCGCCACGCGCTGCTGAGCGAAGCGCTTGCGACCCTCAACGAGCGCGAACGCCACATATTGACCGAGCGGCGCCTGACCGACGATCCCAAGACGCTCGAGGATCTGAGCCAGGTCTATGACGTCAGCCGCGAACGCGTGCGCCAGATCGAGGTGCGCGCTTTCGAGAAGCTGCAAAAGGCGATGCTCAAGCTCGCGGGCGACCGGCGTCTGATCAACGCCTGAGCCGAAAGATCGCGGGTGCCCCGATGCGCCGGACGGTCCGGCCGAGGAGACATGCCATGCGTATCCTTTCGTTCACTCTCGCGGCGCTCGCCCTGTCCGTTCCCGTCACCGCCGCCGAAGCGCCGGCGAAGGTGACGGTGACGCTGGCGAATTTCAGCTTCACGCCGTCCGACCTGCACCTCCATGCCGGCCAGCCGGTGACGATCCATTTCACCAACAGCGGCTCGGGCGGGCATGATTTCACCGCCCCCGAATTCTTCGCCGCCGCGACGATGGACGCGGCGAACCGTGCCCGCGTCGAAGGCGCCAAGGGCCGCGTTGCGCTCGGCAAGGGCGAAAGCAGCGACGTGACGCTGACGCCGAAGGCCGGCACCTACAAGGCGCATTGCTCGCATTTCATGCATTCGTCGCTGGGCATGACGGGGAAAGTCGTCGTCGATTGAGACGGCGCTTCCAATAAACTCGTCATTGCGAGCGAAGCGAAGCAATCCAGGGCGGCTTACACAAGCTCTGGATTGCTTCGCTTCGCTCGCAATGACGCACTGGACCCTAAAAGCGCCGCACATATCCCGCATAAAGCTGAAGGTCCGGACTATCGCGATTGAGCCCGACGTTCACACCCGCATCCCACTGGCTGTCGTCGTCCGGCTGCCACCCCGCCGACAACCCCGCCAGCCATTCGCTCGCGTGCCCGGCCGGGTCGCGGTCGCGAGTGAAGGAAATCTCGGTCGATATTGAAACCGCGTCCGACAGGTCGAAACCCAGCCCCGCAACGGTGCCCCAGGCGAGATGCCGTCCATCGCCGTCGCCATCAACCGCGGCATCGACGTGCGGAGTCAATCCGATCGACACCGGCCCGGCCTCGATCCCGACCGGAACGAGCAGCCCCGCGCCCCAATCGCCCGCCCCTACTCCGCTCCCGCCGGTCGGCAGGCTGGCATAGGGCATGGCGGCGATCGAAAAGCCCGATCCGTCGGGATTGCGCAGATTCTGCCGCAGCGCGAGCGTCACGTCGCCCGTGCGCGTCCGCTGGCGCACGGTGCCGAGCACCGCGTCACGCTCGCGGACATGGCCGATCGCGGTCCATCCGAATTGCGCCTCTAGCGACGAGGTCAGCCCGATCCGCAGCAGCGCGTCGCCGGCGAGGATCGTGTCGGTGCGCTCAGGCCCGTCCTGCTCGCGCGTCCAGTCGGCAAGCCCGAGTTCGAAGACGATCCGCCCCGGCTCGACGGTGCAGGCCGGGGTGCCGAGACCGGGGCGATCGGGGCAAAGATCGCGCCCCTCTTCGGCCATCGCCGGGCACGCAGCGGCAAGCGCCACGAGCAGAACGAATCCGCGGCCCATCGAGCGAAGCCTGGGGCGATGATCGGGTCTTTTCCTTTGCATCCCGCTCGACTACGCCGGATCGATGCGAAGGAAAAGCAAGGCGCGCACGAAATCCACGATGGGACGGCTTTTCAAGACCACGGCCAAGATCGTCCTTGGCTTCATCCTCGTCTCGGTCCTCTGGGTACTGCTCTATGCGGTGGTGCCGCCCCCGGTGACCATCACCATGCTGACCGACGGCAATGGCATCACCAAGGATTGGACGGGCCTGTCCCATATCGACCGCAACATGGTGCGCGCCGCGATCGCCGCCGAGGACGGCAAATTCTGCAGCCACAACGGGTTCGACCGTCAGGCGATCGAACAGGCGATCGAACGCAATGCCAAGGGCAAGCGCATGCGCGGCGGATCGACGATCAGCCAGCAGACCGCGAAGAACGTCTTCCTGTGGCAGGGCAGCGGCTGGACCCGCTATCTCCGCAAGGTGCCCGAGGTGTGGTTCACCTTCCTGATCGAAAAGATCTGGGGGAAGCGGCGGATCATGGAGGTCTATCTCAACGTCGCCGAGACCGGCCTCGGCACCTATGGCGTCGAGGCAGGCGCGCAGCGCTATTTCAAGCATGGCGCGAGCAGACTGACCCCGCAGGAAGCCGCGCGCATCGCCGCGATCCTGCCGCTGCCGAAAAAACGCGAGGCGATCAGTCCCTCGGGCTTCACCCGCCGCTATGGCAATTCGATCCGCGCGCGGATCGGGGTCGTGGGCCGCGACGGGCTGGATCGCTGCGTTTACGAATAACGCCGCACTGGCATGGAATGGGCCGCTTCAAATCAGCGGCTGACAGAAATCCTTGGCATAAGGCGTGCGGAGCACCTCTTCCCGCGTGACCTTCGGGATGGTCAAGCCGATCGTCGTGGTCGTCAGCACATAGTGGTTCACATCCTTGATGCGGGCTTCCTTGGCGACCACCTGTCCATAGGAGCGCCGCAACATCACCCAATCGCCTTCGGACAGCGATTCCGCATTGTCCAGCGCCGCCAGATCGATCCAGGATTGATCGGCATCATCGCGGAGCGCCATCAGATTCGCATAGTTCGAAAAGGCGCCCGCATAATCGGTGCGCTCAGCCAGCGGCATATGGTTCAGCGCTCCGCTTTGCACCGCCAGTTGCCATACCGCATCGCCCGTGCTGGCATTTTGCGGCCTTCCGACCCGTCCCTTGATCTGCAACGGCTCGCCGTTGGCGTGCCGCTGGAAAACAGTCGCCAGTTGCGCCAGCCTCGCGTCGACGCACGGTTGCTGTATCGCGCGCATTTTCACCGACACCAGATTCTCGACGACGCTTTCGTTCAGTGCTTCGCGCTGCGCCTCGACGACATGGTGCCAGTGGAGCGCTTCGACGGCCTGCTCGCCGGCTAATGCGATCGCGACGCCGATTACGATGACGCCGACCTCCGACAGCAATTCACGCCAGCTATGCACCGGCTTGGGCTTGTGGACGTCCACGGCGGCCTCCTCCCCTACCTCGACAAGAGGGTCCGCTGCCGGCAAGGCCGGATCGTTTTCCGCCGTCATGATGTTCCCCCCGGCCCATCGCTATCAATATCGGACGGGCTTTACCATCGCATATCGTCGGATTCGGGTGGCAAGGACGTGGCGGATCGATCCGCAGCCGCAATGGAGACTAAGCCGGCTTCCAGCTCTTCCGCTCTTCGGCCTGCTTGAGCACCTCAAACGCTGCCTGCCCCGCGGCGAAGCGCTTCGCGGCTTCGGCGTCGCCCGGCTTGACGTCGGGGTGGCATTCCTTGGCGAGATTGCGCCACGCCCTCTTCGTCGCCTCGAAATCGGCGTCGGGTTCGAGGTCGAGTATCTCCAGCGCGCGCATCTCGTCAGCGCTGCGGCTGCCGTCGCCCGATCCGCCCCAGGCATAATGCTGCGCGCGGGCATAGCTGCGCGCGCCTTGCGCCTCCTCGGCCGCACGTGCCGCGGCATCCTCGGCGGACAGGCCCGCAAAATAGTCCCAGCCGCGATTATATTCGGCGGCGTGGGTCTCGCAGAAATACCAGCGTTCGGGGCTGTTCGGCGACTTGGGCGCGGGGCAGTTGCCGGGGTTGGTGCAACCATGGCGGTCGCACAGCCGAACCTTCTGCGTTTCGCGCGACGAACCATAGGGGCGCCAGCGGGGGAAACCCCAGTCGTCGGATCTCTTGGCGCGGCTCATCGCGCCCATGTAGCGATTGGAAGGCGCGATGGCTAGGCAGAGCGGCCCAAAAAGCTAGTCTTTCGCCGCGTAACCGAACGCCTTGTGCGCCAGCTTGACCACCGCGGGGTCGAGGTCGGGCGGCGTCATCGGCACCGCCGCCTCCAGCGTTTCGGCGATATGGGTCAGCGCGGCGATGCGCGCCGCCTTCTTGTTGTTGCCGTCGATCACCTTCCACGGCGCCCAGCGCGTGTCGGTCTGCTGGAACATCTCGTCCATCGCGGCGAGATAGTCCTTGCGCTTCGCGCGGTTGCGATAATCTTCCGTGCCGGTCTTCCACCGCTTCCACGGATCGTCCAGCCGGTCGGCGAAGCGCTTGTCCTGCTCGTCCTGCGTGATGTGGACGAACAGCTTGACGAGGTGGGTGGCGCTGCCGGTCAGTTGCGCCTCGAACTCGTTGATCTCGTCATAGCCCTTGCGCCATTCGGCTTCGCTCGCGAAGCCCTCGACCCGCTCGACGAGGACGCGGCCGTACCAGCTCCGATCGAAGATCGAGATTTCGCGGTTGCCGGGCAGGCGCTTCCAGAAGCGCCAGAGGAAATGGCGCGCCTTCTCCTCGTCGCTCGGCGCGCCGATCGGCCACACCTCGAAATAGCGCGGGTCGAGCGACGCGGTCAGCCGCTGGATGATCCCGCCCTTCCCCGCCGCGTCCCAGCCTTCGAGCATGATGACGCTGCGCTGGCCATGGGTGATGTGCGCCGCCTGCAAGCGTTCGAGCCGGTCCTCGAACGCCGCGAGATCCTTGCCATAGTCGCCGTCATATTTGGCGCCGGTTTCATAGTCGGAGAGCGAGATGGTCATCGCGCCTTCCTATCCAGTCGCGGGCGCCGAACCAAGCGGGCGATGCATTATGTCCGGTTCCGGCACAGCCGGACGCGTCAAAGCGTGGCGGCGATCAGGCCGGCGACGCGCCCCGGCGCTTCCATCGGGATGAAATGGCTGTGTTCGTTCCAGAGTTCGTCGCGTTCGGCATGGAGCGCCGGCCCCAGGCCGGTCCAGGTCGGGCTCTGCGAAAAATCCATCGCGTCGCCGCGCGCCCCCTGCGGCGCGCGGATCAGCGTCACCGGCGTCGTCACATCGCCGAGCCAGGCGTGCGGATCGGTGCGCAGCGCATTCTGGTACATCGAGGCTTCGAGCGCCGGCGGACAGGCGAGTTCATAGCCCTCGCCCGACGCCGCGGGCAGCAGGCCATGGTCGCAATAATCGGCGAGCACCTGCGGCTCCCAGCGACTGTAGGGCGGACGATCGGCAAAACGCGCCCGCATCTCCCCGGCGCTCGCCCATAGGTTGCGGCGGCGCGCGACCGGATGCTCGGCGGGATCGGGCACCGGCAGCGTCGCCTGTCCTTCGTAAAGGCCGGGGTCCATGATCACCGGATCGATGAGGATCAGATGGCGAAAGGCATCGGGCCGCTCGGCGGCGAGCCGGGTCAGCACCGTGCCGCCCATGCTATGCCCGCAGCCGACCAGCGGCGTCCCCGCGAAACGGTCGACGAGCGGCAGCAGCGCCGCGGCGTTGCCCGCCCAGTCCGCGAGCGACGCGGGCTTGAAGCTGCGCCCATGGCCGCGATGATCGGGCGCGACGACATGGGTTCCGGCGGGCAGGGCGGCGGCGACCTGATCCCACAGCCGCGCGTGAAAGCCGGTCGCATGGAGCAGCAGCAGCGAAGCCTCCGGTCCCGGCGTGCCCCACTCGAACCAGCAGATGTCGCCGTTCGGTGTCGCGATCCGGTGTTCGCGTGGTTCCGTCACACTCCATCTCCCGCGACCGTCATCCCGGCGAAGGCCGGGATCTCGCCCTTGCGTCCGAACGCACCGGCGGGACCCCGGCCTTCGCCGGGGTGACGAGGAAGTGGGGTGCGATCCAAGGCTATGGTCAGCCCTTCGGCCCGTCCACCAGGCGGATGCTCAGTTCCTTGAGCTGCTTCTCGCTGACCGGCGCGGGGGCGCCCATCATCAGGTCCTCGGCCTTCTGGTTCATCGGGAAGACGACGACTTCGCGAATGTTCGGCTCGTCGGCGAGCAGCATGACGATGCGATCGACCCCCGGCGCCGAACCGCCGTGCGGCGGCGCACCATATTTGAAGGCATTGATCATGCCCGCGAAATTGCTGTCGACATCGGCCTGGCTGTAGCCCGCGATCTCGAACGCCTTGTACATGATGTCAGGCCGATGGTTCCGGATCGCGCCCGACGACAGTTCGACGCCGTTGCAGACGATGTCATATTGCCACGCGAGAATATCGAGCGGGTCCTTCGTCTCCAGCGCTTCGAGCTCGCCCTGCGGCATCGAGAAGGGATTGTGGCTGAAATCGATCTTGCCGGTGTCCTCGTCGGCCTCGAACATCGGAAAGTCGACGATCCAGCACATTGCGAACGTGCTCGCATCGATCAGGTCCAGCTGCTCGGCGACGCGGGTGCGCGCAAAGCCGGCGAGCTTCGCGGCCACCGCTTCCTTGCCCGCGGCAAAGAACAGCCCGTCGTCGGGACCGAGGCCGAGTTCGGCGGCGAGCGCGTTCATCTTCTCCGGCCCATGGTTCTTGGCGATCGGGCCGCCCCATTCGCCGCCCTTGCGCGTCGCATAGCCGAGGCCCGCAAAGCCCTCGCCCTGCGCCCAGCTGTTCATATCGTCGAAGAATTTGCGGCTCTTCTCCGCCGTTCCCGGCGCCGGGATCGCGCGCACCACGTCGCCCGCCGCGACGATATCGGCGAAGCGGCCGAAACCCGACCCAATGAAGTGCGCCGAGACGTCGGTGATGATCAGCGGGTTGCGCAGGTCCGGCTTGTCGTTGCCGTATTTCAGCATCGACTCGCGATACGGAATCCGGGGGAACGAGCCGGCGGGGGTCACCGACCGGCCGTTCGCAAACTCCTCGAACACGCCCGCGAGCACGGGCTCGATCGCATTGAACACATCGTCCTGCGTCACGAAGCTCATCTCGAAATCGAGCTGGTAGAACTCGCCCGGCGAACGATCGGCGCGCGCATCCTCGTCGCGGAAGCAGGGCGCGATCTGGAAATAGCGGTCGAAGCCCGCGACCATCAGCAGTTGCTTGAACATCTGCGGCGCCTGCGGCAGCGCATAGAATTTGCCGGGATGGACGCGGCTCGGCACCAGATAGTCGCGCGCGCCCTCGGGCGACGAAGCAGTCAGGATCGGCGTCTGATATTCGGTGAAGCCCTGATCGACCATGCGGCGGCGCAGACTGGCGATGACGTTCGAGCGCAGCAGGATATTCTTGTGCAGACGGTCGCGGCGCAGATCGAGGAAGCGGTATTTCAGGCGGATATCCTCGGGATATTCCTGATCGCCCGCGACCGGCATCGGCAGCTCGGCGGCGGCCGACTGGACCGAAACCTCGCGCGCGCGCACTTCGATCGCGCCGGTCGGCAGGTTCGCGTTCACCGTCTCCGCCGAGCGCGCGACGACGTCGCCGGTGATCGTCACGACGCTTTCGGCGCGCAGGCCGTCGAGCGTCGCGAACGCCGCATCGCTGCTGTCGGCGACGATCTGCGTCAGGCCGTAATGGTCGCGCAGATCGACGAAGAGCAGCCCGCCATGGTCGCGCTTGCGATGCACCCAGCCCGAAACGCGGACATTCTGGCCGACATCCCCGGCGCGAAGCTGGCCGCAATTATGGGTGCGATAGGCGTGCATTTTGATCGTCTTTCAATGATTGGAGAAAAGTCACGCGATACGTGCTTTATATGGCCGCGCCTAAGGCAATGCGGCGCGCCATTTGTCAAGGGCGGAGGGCGTATCCGCCTCTCCGTCGGCAACCAGTTCATGTCCGGTAAATTTTCCTGCCCGTCGCGAAAAAGTCGCTGTATAGGCCCCATATGCAAATCCATCCGCTTATCGAAACCAGCGCCGCGCTCGTCGAATTTTTGGACCTCATCAAGACCAGCGATTTCGTCGCGGTCGATACCGAGTTCATGCGCGAGAATACCTTCTGGCCCGAACTCTGCCTGATCCAGGTCGCCGACAGCGAACATGCCGCGGCGATCGACCCGATGGCGCCGGGGATCGACCTCAAGCCGCTGCTCGACCTGCTCGTCGACAATCAGGATGTGCTGAAGGTCTTTCACGCGGGCGGACAGGATGTCGAGATCATCTTCAACCTGACCGGCAAGACGCCGCACCCGATCTTCGATACGCAGATCGGCCAGATGGCGCTGGGGCAAGCCGAACAGGTCGGCTATTCCAACCTCGTCGAGGCGTGGATCGGGCTGCAGCTCGACAAGGGCGCGCGCTTCACCGACTGGAGCCGCCGCCCGCTCGACAAGCGCCAGATCGATTATGCGATCGGCGACGTCACGCATCTCGCGAAGATTTTCCCGATGATGCTGAAAAAGCTGATCAAGACCGGCCGCGGCCACTGGCTCGACGAGGAGATGGAAAAGCTCGCCAACCCCGCCAACTACAGCCTCGATCCCGACAAGGCTTGGCAGCGGATCAAGATTCCGTCGCGCAAGCCCGACGTGCTCGGGCGGCTGAAGGCGCTCGCCGCGTGGCGCGAGCGCGAGGCGCGGACCAAGAACCTCCCACGCGGCCGCATCGTCAAGGACGAGACGCTCGCCGACCTCGCCGCGCATCCGCCGAAGCAGCAGGAAGGGCTCGGCGGGGTGCGCGGACTGTCGGCGACGTGGAAGGCGAACGACATCGGCGGACGGCTGATGGACGCGCTCGCGGGCGCCAAGCCGCTGTCGAAGGAGGACATGCCCGACCGCGCGCCGCGCGGGCCGGGGCTCGGCAAGGAAGGCGCGCTGGTCGCCGACCTTTTGAAACTGCTCCTCAAGATTCGCGCGCGCGAACTCAACGCCGCCGCGCGATTGATCGCGCGCAGCGACGATCTCGAAGCGCTCGCCGCGGGCGGCCGCGACGGCATCGCGTTGATGCAGGGCTGGCGCTACGACGTATTCGGCCACGCCGCGCTCGACCTGGTCGAAGGGCGGATGGGCTTCGCGGTCAAGAACGGCAAGCTGGTGATGAGCGAAATCGACACCGCGACGGCAAGCGAGGTCTGACCTGCGAAGAACGCGCCATGCGTTAGATCGACATCACCCCAATCCCGTTCGTGTCGAGCGGAACGGTGGGTGAGATTAGAAGACCCGCCGCGCTCTAAAGCAGCACCAGTTCCGGTTTCGCATCGAGCGCCTGCGCGAGGATGCGCAGACGGCGCTCGACCGATTCGCCCGCGAGATGATGCCAGCCGGCATCGAGCGAAAGCCGCAGCTTGCCCTCGGCAAGCGCGATGCCGCTGGCCTTCAGCGGCGCCTCGACGCCGCCGGTCAGCCGCTGCGCGAGGCGGATCGCGAGGCCCCATTGCCGCGCGCGCGCCAGCCGCTCGTCGCTGACCAGCCGCCCCATGGCGGGGAAATCGGCGTCGGCGCCGCCGAACCCTGCATAAAGCGCGCGCGCGAGCAGGATGCGCCCCGGAATGTCGATGCTGCGCCAATTGCCGTGCAGGCCGATCTCGGTGCCGCGTTCGGCCCGGAAATCGGGGTTCGCCGACCAGGCGACGTCGCTGAGCAGGCTCGCGGCGAGGCGGACGCGGCTGTCGGCGACCGCTTCGTGCGCGAACAGCGGCGCGATCCATTCGGCGATCGCCCGGCCATGCGGGGCGAAGCGCGCGAGCCGCCGCCCCTCGAACTCGGCGGCAATGATCAGCGGGTCCTGCGCGCGCGTCTCGGCATCGAGCGCCTGGAACAGCAGGCCCTCGCGCAGCCCCGACGACGACACCGTCATCTCGGGCACGTCGAGGATGTTGACGAGCGCGGCGAGCAGCGCGGCGGCGTCGGGCAAAGCCGCGGCGCGGTTCGCCGCCATGCCGGGGATCGCGCGCAGTTCCTCGAAGCTCAGCCGCTTCGTCGCACGGATCAGGCGGCGGAGCGCGGTGCGCGGCAGCCTGTGCTGGTCGAGCACCGCGAGCGGATCCTTCGTCAGTTCGAGGTCGAGGCGCGACAGCGCGCGCCACGACCCGCCGACCAGATAGAGCGGCAGGCCCGACAGCCCGCCGTTCGGCCAGCCCGCGCCCTTCAGCATCTTGCGGATCGCGCGCTCGAACGCCTGTTCGCCATCCTTGCGCAGCGCAGGCAGGCGCAGCACGCCGAGCGGAAAGGAGGCGCGCCGCCCGACTGCGCCGTCGGCGACCTCGGCAAGCTCAAGGCTGCCGCCGCCGAGGTCGACCGCGATCCCGCGCGCGTCGGGGATCGCCGACAGCACGCCGTGCCCCGCCGCCTCGGCCTCTTCCGCGCCCGACAGCAGCCGGATTTCGAGTCCCGCTTCGGCGGCGGCGGCGATGAAGGCCGGGCCGTTGACGGCGTCGCGCACCGCCGCGGTCGCGACGCATTGCAGGTCGGTCACCCCCATGTGCCGCGCGAGCAGCGCATAGCGACGCAGCGCGACGAGCCCACGTTCGGCATCCTCGGGCGCGATCCGGCCGTCGATCGCGAGTCCGCGGCCCAGCCCCGCCGCCACCTTTTCGTTGAAGATCACCGCCGGCGCGCGCGCCGGGCCTTCATAGACGACGATGCGGACCGAGTTGGAGCCGATGTCGATCACCGCCGAGCGGCGCACGGCGGTCTTCGGGGAGCGGGAAAGGCTCAAAATCTATCGATCCTCGCGCATGGGAAAGTCGAGCGTGGGAACGTCGTGACGCTTGTGCAGCGCGGTGCCGCGGCCCGACAGCGACGGATTGTTCATGAAATAATGATGCAGATTGAACGGCTTGTCGCCCGGAACCAGCCGGCGATAGGTGCCGTCGGGCTGGAGAACCCAGCTTTGCTCATTGTCGATCAGATTGGCGACGAGCACCTGGTCGAGAATCTGGTCGTGCACCGTCGGATTCTCGATCGGGATCATATATTCGACCCGGCGGTCGAAGTTGCGCGGCATCCAGTCGGCGCTGGAGATATAGAGCTTCGCGCCGCTGTGCGGCAGGCGCGCGCCGTTGGCGAAGGCCCAGATGCGGCTGTGCTCCAGAAAGCGGCCGACGACCGACTTGACGCGGATCGTTTCCGACAGGCCGGGCACGCCCGGGCGCAGGCAGCAGATGCCGCGCACGATCAGGTCGATCGGCACCCCCGCCGCGCTCGCCTCGTAGAGCTTGTCGATGATGTCTGGGTCGACGAGGCTGTTCATCTTCGCCCACAGGCCCGACGCCCTGCCCGCTTTCGCGGCCGCGATCTCGGCATCGACCAGGTCGCACAGATGCTGGCGCATGTTGAGCGGCGACATGGTGATGAGTTCGAGCCGTTCGGGCTCGACATAGCCGGTGATGTAGTTGAAGAGCTGCGCCGCATCGCGCCCGGCGCGCGGGTCGGCGGTGAAGAAGCTCAGATCGGTATAGATGCGCGCGGTCACCGGATGATAATTGCCGGTGCCGAAGTGGCAATAGGTGCGATAGCCCTGCCCCTCGCGGCGCACGACCATCGAGATTTTCGCGTGGGTCTTCCACTCGATGAAACCATAGACGACCTGCACCCCGGCGCGTTCGAGCTGGTTCGCCCAAAGGAGGTTCTGCTCCTCGTCGAAGCGCGCCTTGAGTTCGACGATCGCGGTCACCGACTTGCCCGCCTCGGCCGCTTCGATCAGCGCGCGGATCACCGGCGACTGGTTGCCCGCGCGATAGAGCGTCTGCTTGATCGCGACGACATCGGGGTCGGCGGCCGCCTGCCGCAGGAAGGAGACGACGACGTCGAAGCTCTCATAGGGATGATGGACGACGATGTCCTTCGAGCGGATCGCCGCGAAACAGTCGCCGCCATGCTCGCGGATACGCTCGGGAAAGCGCGGCGAGTAAGCGGGGAATTTGAGGTCTGGCCGGTCGATGTCGACGAGCGCCGACAGCGCCGCGAGCCCGATGAAGCCACCGATCTTGGCGACGATCGCCTCATGCCCCTGAATATCGGCATTGAGCACCGCCGCGATTTCGGCCGACATGTCGGCTTCGAGTTCGAGCAGGATAACGCGGCCGCGGCGGCGGCGGCGGATCGCGGTGCGGAACAGGCGGACGAGATCCTCGGCCTCTTCCTCGATTTCGATGTCGCTGTCTCGGATGATGCGGAAAACGCCGAGCGAGCGCACCGCGAAGCCCGGAAACAGCAGGTCGGCGAACAGTTCGATCAGATATTCGATCGGCACGAAGGCGCTCGCCTCGCCCGGCACCGCGACGAAGCGCGCCAGCGAAGCGGGGATCATCACCAGCTCGCGAACCGTGTCGCCGGTCGCCTTGCGCTGAAGGTCGAAGATCACCCCCAGCCCGCGATTGGGGATGAAGGGAAAGGGATGCGCGGGGTCGAGCACCTGCGGGGTCAGGATCGGAAAAATCTGGTCGATGAAATATTGACGCAGCCGGGTGCGTAGCGCGTCCTTGTCCGACCCGGCGCCGTGCACGACGATCCCCTGTTCGCCGAGCTGGCGATGCAGCAATTGCCATTCGCTCTGCTGCTGGTCGACGAGGCGGTTTACCTCGGCCTCGATCTCGGCGAGCTGCTGCCCCGGCGAGCGGCCGTCGGCCGAGGGATCGTCGATCCCCTGAAGCTGCTGCCCCTTCAGCCCCGCGACGCGGACCATGAAGAATTCGTCGAGATTGCTCCCCGAAATCGACAGAAAGCGCAGCCGTTCGAGCAAGGGATGCGCGGGGTTGCGCGCCTCCTCCATCACCCGCCGGTTGAAGGCGAGCCACGACAGTTCGCGGTTGAAGAAGCGTTCGGGGCCGAAGCTAGGGGTCGCCGTATCGGCGTCATTGTCCGCGCGCAGGGGGCCGCCGGCTATCGACATGTCGTTGCATCCTGTCTTTCGAGAAGATCGGGGTCGATCAAGCCCTGTGACAGTAATGTTTCACGAATAAGACGAATGCCGATGCCGCGCCCTTTTTCGAGCGAGGCGGCGTCGAGCGCCGCGACGATGCGGTGGATCATCGCATAGCTGCGCTCCATGCGCGGCACGATATAGGACGGCACTTCGGGTGCGATCGCGATGCCGCGCTGCCCGAACAGCGCCTCGATCAGGTCGCGGGCGAGGCAATCGTCGGGCTCGCCGATCGTCAGCACCGGGACGGCGGCGAGGCGCGAGCGCAGATCGGGCAGCGCGATATTCCATTCCGCAGGCGGCGCGTCGGCAATGATGAGCAGCGGCGTGCCCGAGGATTGGGCCGCGTTCCAGGCGTGGAAAATCTCCTCTTCGGAGACGCTGGCGGGACCGTCGATCACGCGCCCGCCGGTTTCGCGCGCGAACAGGCGGCCGATCAGGCTGCGGCCCGATCCGCGCGGGCCGGTCAGCACCGCGGTCCGCACCGGCCAGGTCGCGACGTGGCGAAGGTAGCGCACCGCGTCGGCATTGCTCGCGCCGACGATCAGCGGCCCGTCATTGGCGCCGCCGGCGCTCCAGTCGAGCGGCAGCGCAATCTGTCCCGAAGGTCCGGCCATCAGCGGCTGATCCGCAGTTGCCCGCCGCCCTCCTGCACCTTGAAGCCGCGCGCGGCGAGCGCCGCCTTCAGGGCCGCAAGGTCGCCGCGGAAGCTGACGCGCATCACCGAGGTGCCGCCGAGCGCGAGGCTGGTCGTCGATGCCGACTGCACCCCCGCGACGCCGCCGACCGCGCGTTCGGTCGCCGACACCGAATCGACGTCGGGCGAGCTGTACTGGACGGTGAAGTTTTGCACCCCGGCGGCGGGCGCAGCGGGCGTGCTGCTGTCGGTTTCGGTCGGCAGCGCGTCATCCTCGGTCACCATTTCCTCGGGCAGGTCGGCCTTTTCGACCGGCTTTTCGAGGACGAGATAGGTGTCGGTCTTGAGCACGCCCGCCGCGAGCGCGCCGGTATAGATCGCATCCATCCGCGCGACCGCTTTCTCCATCATGTCGGGCAGCGCCGCCGGACTCGGGCCGGTCATGGTGAAGCTGTCGATCAGCTTGTTGTCGGGGCCGAAGCGCGCGGTGAAGACGCCGCGGATCGGCCCGCCGGGATAGCTGTATTCGACCCGCGCGATCGGGATCAGCACGTCGGCGGCGCCATATTGGTCGAGGATCACGCGCCACCAGACGCGGCCGCGGCGCCCGGTCTGCCCCGGATTGAGCAGCAAAGTGTCGGCGCCGGTGCCCGCGGTGCGGACATAGTCGATCGCGCTCTGCCCCGTATTATATTCGGCCCAGGCGCGTTGCCACGCGCTGCGCTGCTCAAACACCTGTTCGATGCCGTCGATCGAATAGACGGGGATGACGAGCAAAGGCGGCGAACGCAGCGTGCGGCCGCTGACGCCGAGAATCTGCCCCGCGCGCACCCGGTCGAACTGGACGCCGAGCGTCGCGACATAGCGGCGCGGGCCGATCTGCTCCTTTTCGACGACGATCGCGGTGACGATGCCGTCGAGCACCGAATCGCCGAGCGCCGGGCCGTCGCTGCCGTTGATCCGCTTATAGAGCTGCGCCCAGCCCTTGCGCTGCGCCTCGCGCCAGCCCTTTTCGCGCGCATCCTCGGCATTGTCGCCCGTGACGTCGACGGTGATGCCGCTGGCGAGGAAATCGCCGCTGCTGTTGATCGGGGTGATGCCGCGATCGCCGCGCGCAATCTGTCCCTCGACGAGGCCCGCGACCAGAACCGCCAGAAACAGCCCGAAAAGCGCCGCCCAGCGCCAATCGCGGGGCGCGAGCGAACGAAGATGGAAGCGCGGAGCGAAGCGGGGGAAAGCGGCCGACGTCATATCTTCTCTATTCTTTGCCCCGAAGTGCGATCCCCGACAAGGAAATCATGGCATTTGTCGGCCGGAAGCGTTAGTCGCGCGGGCCATGGATTCCAAGCATAACCAACCCGCCTCCTACACATATGCCGAGGCCGGCGTCTCGATCGAGACCGGCAATGCGCTGGTCCGTGCCATCGCTCCGCTCGCCCGAGCGACGCGCCGCCCCGGCGCTGACGCCGACCTCGGCGGCTTCGGCGGCTTCTTCGACCTCAAGGCGGCGGGGTTCAGCGATCCGCTGCTCGTCGCGGCGAACGACGGCGTCGGCACCAAGCTCAAGCTTGCGATCGAATCGGGCCGGCACGACGGGGTAGGCATCGATCTTGTCGCCATGTGCGCGAACGACCTGATCGTGCAGGGCGCCGAGCCCCTGTTCTTCCTCGACTATTATGCCACCGGCAAGCTCGACCAGACGCAAGCGACCGAGGTCGTCGCGAGCATCGCCGAGGGTTGCAGACAGGCGGGCTGCGCGCTGATCGGCGGCGAGACTGCCGAGATGCCGGGCATGTATTCGGACGGCGACTACGACCTCGCGGGCTTCTGCGTCGGCGCGGTCGAACGCGATCAGGTGCTCACCGCCGACAAGGTCGCGGCGGGTGACGTGATCCTCGGCCTCGCTTCGTCGGGCGTCCACTCGAACGGTTTCTCGCTCGTGCGCCGCCTCGCCGCCGACAAGGGGTGGAAGCTCGACCGCCCCGCCCTGTTCGACCAGAATCTCCTGCTGATCGATGCGCTGATGGCGCCGACGCGCATCTATGTGAAGAGCCTGCTGCCGCTGGTGAAGACCGGCCGCATCCACGCGCTCGCGCATATCACCGGCGGCGGGCTGCTCGAGAATATCCCGCGCGTGCTGCCGAAGACGCTGCACGCACATATCGACGCCGATGCGTGGGAGCAGCCGCGGCTGATGGCCTTTCTGCAGGCGCAGGGGAATATCGAGCCCGAGGAAATGGCGCGCACCTTCAATTGCGGGATCGGCATGGCGGTGGTCGTTGCGGAGGCCGATGTTGCCGAGGTGACGGCAGCGCTGGAGACCGCGGGCGAAACGGTGCATCGCATCGGTCATATCGCGGAGGGCGAAAAGGGCTGCACCGTGTCGGGCGGGTCGGAGACGTGGAGCGCGATGGCGGCATGGAGCGCGACGCATAATGGCTAAAATCCTCCCCCACAGGGGGAGGGGGACCGCCCGCGAAGCGGGGGGTGGAGGGGCACGTGCGGTGCCAACCGCCCTCACGACGTCGCACGACTCCGCTTGTGCCCCTCCACCATGCTTCGCATGGCCCCCCTCCCCGTTCCGGGGAGGATCGGTGTGAAAGCCCGCGTCGCCGTCCTCATCTCCGGCGCCGGCACCAATATGGCAGCGCTGCTCTATGCCGCGAAGGCCGCCGATTGCCCCTATGAACTGGTGCTCGTCGCCAGCAACAACCCCGACGCAGCGGGGCTGGTGCTCGCCAAGGCCGAGGGCATCGCGACATGGGCGCGCACGCACAAGGGCATGGACCGCGACGCCTTCGACGCGCTGGTCGACGAACAGCTTCGCGCGGCCGGCGCCGACTATGTCGCGCTGGCGGGCTATATGCGCATCCTGAGCGACGATTTCGTCGCGCGCTGGGCCGGCCGGATGCTCAACATCCACCCGAGCCTGCTCCCCAAATACAAGGGGCTGAACACCCATCAGCAGGCCATCGACGCGGGCGACGCCTATGGCGGGTGCAGCATCCATGTCGTCACCCCGGCGCTCGACGATGGCCCGGTGCTCGCACAGACGCCGGTCGCGATCGCGCGCGGCGACACCGCCGAAAGCCTCGCGCGGCGGGTCCAGTTCGCCGAGCATCAGCTCTATCCCGCCACCCTAGCCGCCTTCGTGTCGCGCGAGCGCTCGCCCGACTGGCTGCTCGGCCGCGTCCGCGAGTTGGCGATGGCGCTGCCCGAGGCCGACGAGGTGAGTTCGCACGGAATGCCCTGCTTCGGCATCGTCAAAGGCAAGAAATTCGCGTATTTCACCCACGACCATCACAGGGACGGCAAGACCGCGCTGCTGGTCAAGATCAGCGGCGCCGACGAGCAGGCGCAGCTCATCGAACTCGACGAAGCGCGCTATTACCGCCCGGCCTATTTCGGCGACGGCTGGATCGGCATCCGCCTCGACCTCGGCGACACCGACTGGGACGCGACCGGCGAATGGCTCCGCAAGAGCTGGCTCGCCATCGCCCCGAAGAAGCTGGCGGGGCTGATGGCGGTGGCTGAGGATTTCTGATCCACCAGCTTCGTCATTGCGAGCGAAGCGAAGCAATCCAGAGCGGTTTACGCACGCTCTGGATTGCCGCGCGGCTTCGCCGCTCGCAATGACGAACAAGGGTGCCATACCTGCCCCCTTCAAAATTCGCGCTGGCCTTTTGCGCCGAAGCGCGGTGAATTGCAGGCAATGGAATTCGATTTCGCCCTGATCCTGTCTGCGGTCTATATCGCCGCTTTCATCGTCATCATGGGGCGGATCATCCTGCGGCCGCAGCGCGAGCCTGCGTCGCGGCTCGCCTGGCTGATCGCGACGATCGCGGTGCCGGTGGTCGGCATCCTCGCATACCTGCTGCTCGGCGAAGCGCGGATCAGCGCCAAACGCCGCGCGCGCTATGCCGCGATCGAGGCGCATCTGCCGCATCCGCACGAGCGCGCCGAGGTGCGCCGCACGCTCGCACGCAGCGCGTGGGCCGCGCCCTTCGCGCTTGCCGAAACGGTCAATGCGCTGCCCCCGACCGCCGGGAACCGCGCGCGGCTTGCGGCGGACAGCAACGCCGCGATCCGCGAGATGGTCGAGGACATCGACAAGGCCGGATCGACCGTCCACCTCTGCTTCTATATCTGGCTCGCCGATAACAACGGCTTCCGGATCAAGGACGCCCTGGTGCGCGCGGCGAAACGCGGCGTGAAAGTGCGCGTGCTCGCCGATGCGCTCGGCTCGCGCGGTTTCATCCGCTCGGCCTATTGGATCGAGATGCAGAATGCGGGGATCGACGCGCGGATCGCGCTGCCGATCGGCGGCCTGATCTGGACGCTGATCCGCGGTCGCTTCGACCTGCGCAACCACCGCAAGCAGTTGATCGTCGACAATCGCATCGCCTGGTGCGGCAGCCAGAATCTCGCCGATCCCGAATTTCGGATAAAGTCGAAATACGCCCCATGGGTCGACATCATGACGCGCTGGGAAGGCCCCGTCGTCCGCGATTGCCAGTTCGTCTTCGCCGCCGACTGGGAAAGCGAGCGCGGCGACGACATCGGTGACCTGCTCCGCGACGGCGCCGAGCCCGAACCTGCGCAGACACCCGGAGTCGCGGCGCAGGTGATCGGCACCGGCCCCAACCTCCGCTATGCCGCGATGACCGCCTGCTTCACCTCGCTCATCCATTCGGCGCGGCGCGAACTGATCGTCACCACGCCCTATTTCGTGCCCGACGAACAATTGCTCTTCGCGCTGCTCGACTGCGCGCGGCGCGGGGTCGAGACGGTGATGATCCTCCCCAAGCGCAACGACAGCCGCATCGTCGCAGGCGCGAGCCGCAGCTATTACGCCGATCTCGTCGCGGCGGGGGTAAAGCTCTACGAATATCGCCCCGGCCTGCTCCACGCGAAGACGATGGTCGTCGACGGCGAGGTCGCGCTGATCGGGTCGGCGAACCTCGACCGGCGGAGCTTCGAGCTCAATTTCGAGAATAATATCCTGCTGCGCGACAAGGCGTTCGCCGCCGAACTCCGCGTGCGGCAGACGGACTATATCGCCGCGTCCGACCGCGTGACGGCTCCGGACGTCGCGGGCTTCGGGATCGCCCGGCGGCTGTGGCAGAATCTCGTCGCGACGGTGAGTCCGCTACTCTGACGCACGTCCGCAAGCCAAGGCCGTATAGTGGGCGTCCTTGCGGACAGTCTGCCCCGGCACGTTACAGAAACGCGGGACACGCATCCGCTGGCGCTCTTCGTTGCCGTTCAGGAAACCGCCCTTGTCGATGGGGTCGTTCGCTTGCGGCACCGCAACCTCGAAATGCACATGGTCGAGCATCGCGCAGCCCACCGCGCCTTCGTCGCCCACATATTGCCCCGCCCGGACATGATCGCCGATCTTGAGCCCGGCCTTACCGCTCGTCGTGCCGGTCGCCATGTGCCCATAAAGAGTCCATTCCCCGTTCGGGTGCGCTAGCCACAGAAAATTGTTGCGACATTCCGACGCTGCCCGGCCGCTCTGCTGCTCCGAATAACCATCCTGGATTGCCATGACCATACCGTCGGCGGCGGCAACGACACGATGGAGTTTGCCCTTGCGCGGCTCGCCAACGAGGTCGACAGCACCGACCGGCCGGTGCGACGCGGCGTCGTCGAACACCGAAACCTCTGTTCCGTCGGCGAAGGGAAGCCGGTAGATGCCCGACGATTCGGCAACCGTGGGCGCCTCGGCCGCGGTCGCGCCGGACGCGAGCGCAATGCCCAGGATAAGGATCGATTTCGTGGACATCATCATATCCTCTCGCAATGGGACAAACAAAAAGACCGCCGGAATGTTCCGGCGGTCTCTTTGTTTCGCTTCGCGATAATCCGCAGCGTCAGCCGACGATCTCTTCGGGCTTGAAGAAATAGGCGATCTCGATCGCGGCATTCTCGTCGCTGTCCGAACCGTGGACCGTGTTCGCTTCGATGCTCTCGGCCAGTTCCTTGCGGATCGTGCCGGGGGCGGCGTCCTTGGGGTTGGTGGCGCCCATGATGTCGCGGTTGCGCTGCATCGCATTCTCGCCTTCCAGAACCTGGACGACGACCGGGCCAGAGGTCATGAATTCGACGAGTTCGCCGAAGAAGGGACGCTCCTTGTGGACCGCGTAGAAGCCTTCGGCCTGCTCGCGGGTCATGTGGATGCGCTTCGAGGCGACGACGCGAAGGCCGGCGTCTTCCAGCATCTTGGTGACGGCGCCGGTGATGTTGCGGCGCGTCGCGTCGGGCTTGATGATCGAAAAGGTGCGGGTGACCGCCATGGGAAAGCTCCTGGGTTGGTATTTTCTGCAATGCGCGCGCCTCTAGCCGCGCTTTTGCTGCACTGCAAGGTCGGAGCGCAGTCGGCTCCTATCCGCCCGAACCATAGGTGATCGCGCCATTGACCATGTCGCCTTCCTGCGTCGCGGTGACCTGGATCGTCGTCTTTTCGTCGCCGGGCTTTTCGGCGCCGATGATCATCGTGTCGTCGGCGGTCATTTCGGATTTGATCTTGAGCCCCGCCGCCTCGATCTGGCTGCGGTAATGGGCGACGACATCGGCGACCTTCGCCTTGACCTCGAACCCCGCCATGCCGCCCTGCTTGCCTTCGGACGATCCCGTGAAACCCCCGGTCATCTTCGACCCCGGATAGGGGGTCAGGCCCGCGGGGAGCTTGGCGTCGGAGCCGAACCGCACTTCGCCGTCGTCGGTCTTGAACGTCACATTGCCCTCTTCGCCGTCCTTGCTGCCGCTGACCTTATATTCGGTCGTCTTGCCGGTTGCGGGATCGGTATAGGTGCCGCTGGCGACCTCGCTCTCCGACTTCGAGCCGCAGCCCGCGAGGAGGAGGGCCGTGGCCGCGGCAACGGCGAGATTCGTGCGTATCGTCATATCCAAGCTCCTGAAAAATCACGGCCCCCGTCTGCAACGCCTGGCGCCTCCTGTCGGTGACCCATATCACAAGCGACGGGTCAGGGCCCTTCGGACCAGCGTCCGCGATCGTCCTGTTTCCAGAAACGATTGTCGACATCCTCGCGCGCCGCGAGCGCGCGCCATGTCGCGCGGGCATCGTCGATGCGGCTGTTGTCGAAAAGCAGGAAGGCACGCGCGAAGCCGAGCGCCTCCTCGCGCCATTCGCCGTCGGCGAGCGCGACATGCATGGCGCCGTTGGGCGCCTCGGCAGCGATCGCGCCCGCGAGCAGGATCGGCTCGATCGACTCGTCAGGCGAACCGGCAGGACCGTGCGGAAGAAAGCTCGCGGGCTGGAGCGTCCAGAGCGCGGCGTCGATCGCCTGCCGCTGCATCGCCGAGGCCGCAACCACCAGCAGCCGGTCGCCATTGCCCAGAACCCGCGCCGCGATGGCGGGCAGCACCCGCTCGACGGGGTCGCGGGTCAGGCGGTAGAAATCGACGCGGGG
>NZ_JAOZVW010000112.1:0-4019 GCF_025869345.1 Sphingopyxis sp. | reverse complement strand
CGCGGGGGCGACGTGGTGGATGAAGACCATCACCCCTCGTGATGATCCGCGATGAAGCGGTCGAGCAGGCGCACGCCGTAACCCGTCGCGCCCTTGCCATAGACCGGGCCGTCCTTGTCGGCCCATGCCATGCCCGCGATGTCGAGATGCGCCCAGGCGACGCCTTCGTTGACGAAGCGCTTGAGGAACTGCGCCGCGGTGATCGAGCCGCCTTCGCGCGGGCCGATATTCTTCATATCGGCGATCGGACTGTCGATCAGCTTGTCGTAGGCGGGCGACAGCGGGAAGCGCCACAGCTTGTTGCCGCTCGCCTCGCCCGCTTCGAGCAGATTCGCCGCGAGCGCCTCGTCGTTCGCGAACATGCCCGCATATTCGTGGCCGAGCGAGATCACCATCGCCCCGGTCAGAGTCGCGAGATCGACGATGATCTTCGGATCATAGGCTTTCTGCGCCCAGGCGATCGCGTCGCAGAGGACGAGCCGGCCTTCGGCGTCGGTGTTGAGCACTTCGACGGTCTGCCCCGACAGCGTGGTGACGATGTCGCCGGGGCGCATCGCATTGCCGTCGGGCATATTCTCGACGAGACCGACGACGCCGACGACATTCGCCTTCGCCTTGCGCCCGGCGATCGCCTTGATCGCCCCCGCGACCGCGCCCGCGCCGCCCATGTCCCATTTCATCATGTCCATGCCCGGCCCGGGCTTCAGGCTGATGCCGCCGGTATCGAAGGTGACGCCCTTGCCGACGAAGACCACCGGCGCCTCGCCCGGATTGCCGCCGTTCCAGCGCATCGCGAGCAGCCGCGGCGGGCGGGTCGAGCCCTGCGCGACGCCGAGCAGCGCGCCCATGCCGAGCGCCTTCATCTGCCGCTCGTCGAGTACTTCCAGTTCGACGCCGAGGTCGGTCAGATGCTGGCAGCGTTCAACGAAGCTTTCGGGATAAAGGATGTTCGGCGGCTCGGCGACGAGCGTCTGGGTCAGCGCGACGCCGTCGGCGACCGCCGAATAGCGGCCCCAGCGCGCCGACAGGTCGCCCGCGGGCGACGCGATCACAACCGTCTTCAGACTGGGCTTCGCCGTGTCGGCCAGCTGGGTGCGATAGGTATCGAGGCGCCAGTCGCGCAGCCGCGCGCCCATCGCAAAGGCCAGGACATCGTCCTCGTCGCTCTGCCCCGCGCTCGCGAAATCGACGTGAACCGCCGCGACGCCGCTCGTCTGCAGCTTCGCGGTCAGCGCCGCGCCGCCGCGTTCAAGGTCGTGCGCAGTGCCGTCGCCGATCCCGACGAGCAATAGCCGCTTCGCCTGCTCGCCATCGAGCGCCGCGGTCTCCGCGACCGCGCCCGCCGCGCCCTCGAACCGCGCCTGCGCCGCCGCCGCGCCGAGCAGCGCGCCGAGCCTGGCGGCCTCGCCCTTGCGGACCGGAAAAGCGACAACGTCGGCAGACGCATCGATTTGCGCGACAAACTGGATGTCCATGCCTTAACTTTCTCATGCGATGATTGATTGGAACGTGCCGGACCGATAGGGGTTTCGCCTGCGAGTTGCAAAACAAAGCAGCCGGCCCGGCACGGGTGGACACTAGATAAGGCGTGGGACAAAGATAGCAAATGAACTGGGCTTTGTTCCATCAGTCCCCCCGCGCACAGCCGCTCTGGCTTGCGACCGCGAGCGGCGTCGCCCTCATGGCGTGCCCCGTCGCCGCGCAGCAGACGGTCGAACCGCCCGTCGTGCAGGCGCCGCAGGATCAGCCCGATCTGCAGGACCGTAACGTCTCCGCCGATACGGTCGACGCCCCCGCGCCCCAGTCCGGCGAGCAGATCGGTTTCGCCGCCGACAATCTCAACTACGACAATGAGACCGACGTCGTCGTGGCCGAGGGCAATGTCGAGATGAAGCGCGACACGATCGAAATGCGCGCCGACAAGGTGACCTGGAACCGCAAGACCGGCGAAGTCGTCGCCGAGGGCGATGTCGCGGTCAAGAATCCCGAAGGCGACACCGCCTATGGCGATCGCATCGTCCTGACCGACACGCTGCGCGACGGCGTGGTCGAGAATATGCTCGTCGTGCTCGATAACGGCGCGCGCCTCGCGGCGGTGAAGGGCACGCGTTTCGATAATGGCAATATCGAGCTGGAGAACGCCGCCTACACCCCCTGCCCCGTCGAGGACGGGTCGGGCTGCCCCAAGAATCCGAGCTGGCAGATCCGCGCCGTCCGCGTGATCTATGACCGCGGCAAGAACAAGGTCCGCTACAAGGGCGCGCGGGTCGAGATTTTCGGCCTGCCGCTGATCCCGCTGCCGGGGCTCAGTCATCCCGCGAACAGCGAGGCGGGCAGCGGGCTGCTCGTTCCCGAAATCCGCCTCGACCGCACCAACGGCTTCGAGGTCGCGGTGCCTTATTATCTGCGCCTCGCGCCCGACCGCGACATCACGATCACGCCGCACCTCTACACCGGATCGGTGCCGATGATCGAAGGCGAGTTTCGCGCGCTCACCGACATCGGCTCGTTCCGCATCAACGGCTATGCGACGCACAGCTCGGTCGTTCCGGTGTCGGGGCAGGTGATCGATCCCAATCGCCAGTTTCGCGGCTATCTGGAAAGCGCGGGCAAATTCCAGTTCGATCCGCGCTGGAGCCTGTCCTATTCGGGCCGCATCACGACCGACCGCACCTTCATGCGCCGCTACGACATCAGCCGCGACGACCGGTTGCGCTCGACCTTCGAGCTCGAACGGATCGGCGGGCAGAGCTATTTGTCGATCGCGGGCTGGGCCACCCAGACGCTGCGCCGCAACGATGTGCAGGGTCAACAGCCGATCGCGCTGCCGATCATCGACTATCGCCAGCGGCTCGCCGACCCGCTGCTCGGCGGGCAGATCGAATTACAGCTCAACACGCTGGCGATCGCTCGCACTGCGGGCCAGGACACGCAGCGCGCCTTTGCCGGCGCGACCTGGAATCTGCGCGGGCTGACCGGCCTGGGGCAGGAGGTCGTGCTGACCGCGATGGTGCGCGGCGACGTCTATCACAGCGACGAGAATCTGCTGACTGCGATCCCCGGCTATCGCGGCAAGTCGGGCTGGGAAGGCCGCGGCATCGCCGCGGTCGCCGCCGACATGCGCTGGCCCTTCATCGGCGAATTTCTGGGCGGCACCCAGACGCTGACCCCGCGCGTCCAGATCGTCGCCACCCCCAGCCTCAAGAATCTCGACATCCCGAACGAGGATTCGCGCGCCTTCGACCTCGAGGACAGCAATCTGTTCGCGATCAACCGCTTCAACGGCTATGATCGCTTCGAGGACGGCGCGCGCATCACCTATGGCTTTGAATGGAATTTCAGCCGGCCGGGTCTCAACATCAACAGCATCATCGGGCAAAGCTATCGCCTGTCGGACAAACCCAGCCTGTTCCCCGACGGCACCGGCCTGACCGACCGCACGTCGGACATCGTCGGCCGCACCACCATCGCCTACAAGGATTTCCTGCGGCTGACGCACCGTTTCCGGCTCGACAAGGACAATCTGGCGGTGCGGCGGAACGAGGTCGATGCGATGATCGGCAGCCGCTCGACCTATGCCGTGCTCGGTTATTCGCGGCTCAACCGCGACATCTTGCTGCTCGGCGAGGATTTGCAGGATCGCGAGGAAGTGCGCGCCGGCGGCCGCGTCGCCTTTGCGAAGAATTGGTCGATCTTCGGATCGGCGATCGTCGATCTCACGCGCAAGAGCGACGATCCGCTGGGCGTCGCCGACGGCTTCGACCCGATTCGCCACCGCCTGGGCCTCGCCTATGACGACGAATGCCTGTCGATCGCGCTGACCTGGCGCCGCGACTATATCGACACCGGCGACGCGCGGCGCGGCAACAGCTTCTCGTTCCGCATCGCGTTCCGCAACCTCGGGTTCTGACCAGAACGGCCGGAAGCAGACCTATTTTGCATCGTCATCCCGGACTTGATCCGGGATCCATTCTCTCGGCGCCGGATGAATGGATCCCGGATCAAGTCCGGGATGACGA
>NZ_JAOZVW010000111.1 GCF_025869345.1 Sphingopyxis sp. | reverse complement strand
AGCCTTCGTATCTCTCCCCTGAAGGGGAGAGAGCAAGCTCCGCCAACGACCGCAATCGGTCGAAACCCGCCAATTCCCCTCAGGGCTTCACCCACCCCCCGTCACGATGCGAGCGCCGGATCGCGTCGGCGACCTTTTCCACCGCCAGCGCGTCGGCGAAGCTCTTTGCTGCCGACGGCAGCCCCGCCGCGGCCTCGATCGCGACCTTGACCTCGATCGTCTTCAAATCATTATAGCCGATCTGGTGCCCCGATGCGGGGCAGAAGGCGCCATAGTCGCCATGCTCGGGTCCCGCGCAGATCGTCGTGAAGCCGTTGGTGCGCCCCGTCCCGGAGCGATAGAGTTTCAGCTCGTTGAACCGCTCCTGCGTGAAGGCAATCGAACCGCGCGTGCCGCTGACCTCGAACGCCAGCCCCATCTTGTGCCCGCTGGCGATCCAGCTCGCCGCGAGGGTTCCGGTCGCGCCGTTCGCGAATGCGACCACCGCGTCCATCTGATCGTCTACCGTCACCGCGCGGTCGGCACCCGCTACGTCGCGCCGCGTCGGATAGGCCGTGTGGAGGCGACCCGATACCGATCCGATGTCGCCGACAAGGTGCTGCGCCATTGCGATGATGTGGCTGCCGATGTCGGCGAGCGCGCCGCCCGCCTGCTCGGGCTCGCAGCGCCAGTTGAACGGCGCGTCGGCCGACGCCATGAAATCCTCGGCATGGATGCCGCGAAAGGCGGTGACCTCGCCGATCTCGCCGCTGGCGATCAGATCGCGCGCAAGGGCGATCATCGGATTGTAGAGATAGGTGAAGCCGACCGCGGTCGGCCGCCCCGTCGCCGCGGCGGCGGCGGTCATCGCCTCCGACTCCGCGATCGTCGTCGCCAGCGGCTTTTCGCAATAGACCGCCTTGCCTGCTTCGAGCGCGGCGATCGCGATCGGGGCGTGGAGCAGGTTCGGGGTGGCGATCGCGACCATGTCGATCGATGCGTCGGCGATCGCCTCGCGCCAGTCGCCGCTTGCCTGCGGGATGCCGAGCGAGGCAGCCGCAGCAACAGCCGTCGGCAGATCGCGGTCGGCGAGGATCGTGACGCGCGGCGCACGCGGCAGGTCGAAGGTCCGGTCGGCGGCGGCGAAGGCGAGCGCATGGGCGCGGCCCATGAAGCCGCTGCCGATCAGCGCGATATGGAGGGGCGCGCCGCTCATCCGCCCGCGACCTGGTGAAAGCGTTCGCGCAGCCGCTCGATCGTCTTGCGCTTCAACGGCTGACCGTCGCGCAGCTTGTACCAGCTATTCTGGCTGATCCGATAGGTCTCGAACAGGCCTTCCCGCGTCGCGCACGGCAGATGCGCCTTCAGCGCCTCGAACTCGTCGCGCGCGATCGTCTCCATCTCGAAACGCATGATCATTCACCTCCATAATAGCTGCCGCCGCGCTCCACGCGCTCGCGGCGTTCGAGTTCATGCGGGTCGATCGCCGCGCGCCAGCTCTGCTTGCCGTTGACGAGATCGGCGGCGCGAAGAACGACGGGCTTGCCCGATGCCGAAGCTCCGATCACGTCGCGGACGCTCAGTTCGACGCGCGGCTCGGGATCGAAGCTGAACTCGAGCAGGCCGAAATTGGCGCTCCGCACCCACGGCGCACGCAATCGCACCTCGGGATGCTGATCGACGAATTTGGGCGCCAGATATTGCGCGAGACCCGAACTCACCAGATCGTAGAAATCATAGCCGCCCTGCTCGGACCAAGGCACACAGTTGAGTTCGCCCTGGTGCACATCGCCCGAAATACCGAGGCAGCCGGTGATGGCTTCGTCGCGAATGAAGTCGAGGATCTCGTTGCGCTCGTGGAGATAGGCGGCCCAACTGTCGCCGTCCTTTTCGGCAAGCGTCCAGCCGGTGCCCGAGGCGAGGATCTTGAACACCGCCTTCGACGCCTTGAGCTCGCGCTTCAGCCACGCCTTTTGTCCCGCGCCGAGCATCGTCTTGGCCGGACTGTCGGGGTCCGACGGCGGGTCGCGATGGTAACGCCCGTCGAGCATGAAGATATCGACGGGACCGAAGCTGTGACGAAAGAAGATGCCGGGCGTATCGGGCAACCCCGATGCCGGATTCGCCCACCAGCGGTCGAACAGGCGGCGCGTCATCGCCTTCGCACCGCTCCGGCGGTCCGAATCATTATAGCCGAAATCATGATCGTCCCAGATCGCGAGCTGCGGCACCGAACGGAGCAACGGAACGAGCGCCGCCACATTGCGCTGGCGCGAATAGAGCGCCGAAAAGGCGGTCTCGCTGTCGCTGTCGGCGTAGATATTGTCGCCGAGCCAGAGGAAGAGATCGGGCTCCATCGCGGCGATCGCCTCGAACACCGGCTGTTCGGGATAGAGCTGGACGCGCGCGCACGATCCGAAGGCGATGCGGATCGGGCGCGGGCGGGCGGGCGCGGTGCGGGTGCGAAACGCGAGCGGCTGGTGCCGGTCGTCGATCCCGTCGGCCTTGATGCGGTAATAATAGTCGGTGTCGGGCCGAAGCCCCTTCACCTCGATCGCGGTGCAGAGATCATTCTCCTGCGTCGCGGCGACCGGCGCGGTCGTCTTCGCATCGGCGAAGTCGCGGCGCGTCGCATATTCGACCGCGACCCCGAAGGCGCCGCTCGCGCGCGACCAGATCGTGATGCTCTCCGGCGTCGTCGCACCGACCATCGGTCCATCGAGCAGCCGCGGATAACCGATCGCGGCGGCATAAAGCCGGCGCGGCAGCGCAGCGAGAAAGGCAAGCGCGGCGCCCCCGCGCAGGAGATTGCGGCGATGCATCGTCATATCCTTCAGTCGCGCAGCTTCGTCTTCCACAGCGTCGTCGCGAGCAGGGTCGCGAGCACCGAGCTGCCGATCCAGAACCAGATCACCGGCCCGAAATCATAGACGTTCGCGCCGTTCACCATATGCATGTGGGCGTCGATCAGCGCACCCGACACCTGTTCCTGAATCGCCGCGCCGAGATAGGAAAACACGCCGACGAGGCCGAGCGCGGCGCCCGCGACGCGCTTTGGACAGATGTCGATTGCGAAGAGGCCGCCGAGCGAGGTGACGAGTCCGGTCATGCCGAGTCCGAACAGGACCACCGCGACCAGCACTACCGCCGGATTGTTCGGGCCGAAGAAGAGCAGCAGCAGCCCGGCGAGCTCGACGACGCCGAACAACAGATTGGCGGGCGGACGCCGCGCGCCGAAGAATGTGTCCGAAACGAAGCCGAAGGCGACCGCCCCCGCGATCCCCGCGAGCGTGCTCGCGGTGAGCACCGCGCCCGCTTCCGCCAGCGAATAGCCGCGCGCTTCCTGAAGATAGAGGATGCCCCAGCTATTGATCGCATAGCGCGTCACATAATTGGCGGCGCTCGCCAGCGCGAGAATCCAGACCGCGGGGATTTTGAGGATCGAAAGCTGGGTCGCGAAGACCCCGCGCTCGGGCGCGCCTTCGGCAGGCGGGGCATAATGATCGTTTCGCCAGTCGGCGACGGTCGGCAGGCCCAGCGCGCGCGGCCGGTCGGCCATCGCGTAAAAGGCCGCGATCCCGGCGAGGATCGCAGCGACGCCCGGCCCCCAGAAGCCCCAGCGCCAGCCGCCGAACGCGACGAGCGCCGAAACGACGGCAAAGGTCAGCCCCTCGCCGATCGAATGCGCGGTCGACCAGATGCCGTAATAGCGTCCGCGCTCGCGATTCGAGAACCAGCTCGCCAGCGCGACGACGCACGCCGGGGCGCCATAGCTCTGGAACCAGCCGTTGAGCCCCCAGATGAGCAAAGTCGCCCAGAAGAGCGTCGAGAAGCCCATCGCGATGTTGCACAGCGCCGACAGGATCATCCCCGCCGCGAACAGCCGCTTCACATTGCTGTGGTCGGCGACGAAGCCGTTGATCAGCTTGCCCGCGGCATAGGTGTAGAACAGCGCCGAACCGATCATCCCGAGCTCGAGCGGCGTAAAAATGCCCGCATCGATCAGCGGCTTCTTGACGATATTGATCGCGAGCCGGCACGTGTAGCTGACGGCATAGGCGAGCGTGATCGCCATGATGATCCGCATCCGATAGCGCCGGAACGCGCCATCGACGCCGTCGTCGGTCCTGACCGGCAGGTCCGGCCCCGTCGCGAAATATCTCAGCATCGCCTCTCTCCCGCACCGGCGCCTCTGTCGTTCGGGCGCCCGGTGCATGACGCTATTTCATTTTATATGCAAATGGAAGATTTGTTTCGTTTTGATGTTGCGGCCGGCCCGAAATTGAAAGACTGTGTCCCCGCGAAGGCGGGGACCCATCTCGCACCGGCCGGAGATGGACCCCCGCCTTCGCGGGGGAACAGGTTTTTTCACGGTGCCGGTTTCGACCGTCATGACGTCGGAATAAGGAACGCATTGTCGCCCGCGCCGCCGTCGGGCCAGCGCTGCGTCACCGTCTTGACCTTGGTCCAGAAGCGCACGCCCTCCATCCCATATTGGTTGGTGTCGCCGAAGCCCGAACGCTTCCAGCCGCCGAAGCTGTGATAGGCGACCGGCACCGGGATCGGCACGTTGATCCCGACCATGCCGACGTTGACGCGCTGCGCGAATTCGCGCGCGGCGTGACCGTTGCGGGTGAAGATGGCGACGCCGTTGCCGTACTGATGATCGCTCGGCAGGCGCAGCGCCGTCTCGAAATCGGGCGCACGGACGATCTGCAGCACCGGGCCGAAGATTTCCTCGCGATAGGCGCGCATATCGGTCGTCACCCGGTCGAACAGCGTCGGGCCGACGAAGAAGCCCCGCTCATGCCCCTGCAAGACCAGCCCGCGGCCGTCGACGACCAGCTCGGCGCCTTCGTCGACCCCGGTCTGGATCCATTGTTCGATGCGCGCCTTGTGCGCGGCGTTGACCACGGGGCCGTAATGCGCGTCGGGATCGCTCGACACCCCGACCTTGAGCGCGGCGATCGCCGGAATCAACCGTTCGCGCAAGGCATCGGCGGTCTTGTCGCCCACCGGCACCACGACCGGCAGCGCCATGCAGCGCTCGCCCGCCGAACCGAAGGCGGCGCCGCAAAGATCGCTGACGACCTGATCGAGATCGGCGTCGGGCATGACGATGCCGTGATTCTTCGCACCGCCCATCGCCTGGACGCGCTTCCCCGCCGCGGTGCCGCGGCCATAGACATAATGCGCGATGTCCGACGAGCCGACGAAGCTGACCGCCGCAATGCCCGGATGGTCGAGGATCGCGTCGACCATTTCCTTGTCGCCGTGGACGACCTGCAAAATGCCCTCGGGCAGGCCCGCCTCGATCATCAGTTCGGCGAGCCGCACCGGCACCGACGGATCGCGCTCGCTGGGCTTGAGGATGAAGGCATTGCCCGCCGCGATCGCGGGGCCGAACATCCACATCGGGATCATCGCGGGGAAATTGAACGGCGTGATGCCCGCGACGACGCCGAGCGCCTGCCGCATCGCATAGACGTCGATTCCCGGCCCCGCGCCCTGCGTATAGTCGCCCTTCAGCGCGTGCGGAATGCCGCACGAAAATTCGATCACCTCCAGCCCGCGCAGCACGTCGCCGCGCGCGTCGGCGACGACCTTGCCATGCTCGCTCGCGAGCAGCTCGGCGAGCTCCTGCATGTTCGCCTCGAGCAGGTCGCGAAAGCGGAACATCACGCGCGCACGGCGCTGTGGATTGGTCGCCGCCCAGCCCGGCTGCGCGGCCTGGGCAACAGCGACGGCGCGGTCGAGATCGGCGGTGGTCGAAAAGGCGACGCGGGCCTGAACCTGCCCCGTGCTCGGGTTGAACACGTCGCCGGCACGCACGGAGCCGCCGCCGGCGGCGTCGCCGGCGATGAAGGGGTCAATCTGTCTCATCGCTCTTCCTTACTGGCGCACGATCCACTCATGCGCGGGGTCGTTGCGGAACACCCAGTTGCGCCGGGGTCCCGCCATCACGTTCAGATAATAAAGGTCGTATCCGTGCGGCGCGCCGACCGGATGATAGCCGCGCGGCACCATCACGACGTCGCCGTCCTCGACCGCCATCGTCTCGTCGATGTCGCGTTCGTCGGTATAGACGCGCTGGAAGGCGAAGCCCTGCGGCGGTGACAGGCGGTGGTAATAGGTTTCCTCGAGAAAGGTCTCCTCGGGGAAGGCGTCGCGGTCGTGCTTGTGCGGCGGATAGCTCGACCAGTGGCCGCCGGGCGTGATCACCTCGACGACGAGCAGGCTTTCGGCCGCGTCGGCGTCGGACAGGATGTTGCGGACGTGGCGCGTGTTGGTGCCCTGCCCGCGCACCTCGACCGCGTCGGAACGGATCAGCCGCACCGCGCCGGCGCCGCTGCCGGGGGCGGTGCAGATCGCGATTTCGGCGTCGGACGCCGCCTCGATCGTATAGCGATGCCCCGCGGGGACATAGACCGAGGTCGCGGCGCCGTCGAACACCGTCTCGCGCCCGCCAATTTCGCCGAAATGCTCGCCACCCGCGTCGACCGACACGGTGCCGGTCAGGATCACGAGGCACGCCTCGCGCCCGTCCTCGACATGATTGTAGCGCGCGCCCGCGGCCAGCCGGACCACGCGGAAGCCGACATATTGCCAGCCCGCGCTTTCGGGCGTGATGTCGAGCAGCGTGCCATCGTCGTCGGGGGCGTGTGGGCGGACGAGCAGCGACATCAGACCAGCGCCTCCGCGCGCGCGAGCCGCTTCAGCGTGTCGAGTCCGAGCTGGCTATAGTCGCGGGGGTTGGCGATCGCCGGGTCCTGTTCGGCCTCGATCACGATCCAGCCCGAATAGTCCATGTCGGCGAGCGCGCGCATGAAGGGCGCATAATCATAGTCGCCGTCGCCCGGCGCGGTGAACATGCCGCCGACGACGCCATTGAGGAAGCTCGTTCCGTCGGCAAGGAACGCCTCATATTTCGCGGTGCGGATATCCTTGCAATGGACATGCGCGACGCGTTCGGGGCGCGCCTTGATCACGTCGATCGGCTCGATCCCGCCGAACAGCGCGTGCCCCGTGTCGAGCACCAGCCCGACATGATCCCCGGTCGCGTCGAAGAAGCGTTCGAGCTCGTCCTTCGTCTCGACGACCGTCCCCAGATGATGATGGTAGGCGAAGCGCAGCCCGCGATCGGTGATGAAGCGCGCGACGCTATTCAGCCGCTCGCCGAACTGCTTCCAGTCGGCGGGGGGCAGCACCGGGTGGGTATCGAGCCGGCTGCCGGTGCGGTCGCCGTGGACCGCGTTCGACGTCTCGGCGAGGATGAAGACGCTCGAATCCATATATTCGAGCAGCGCGAGATGCTTCGCCAGCGCCGCAATCTCGGCATCGGCGTCGCGGACGAGCAGATTCGAGGAATACCAGCCGCCGACGATGTCGAGGCCGTATCCCGCCATGATCGGCGCGAGCACCTCGGGATCGCGCGGGAATTTATTGCCGAGCTCGACCCCGTCGAAGCCGATGTCGCGGACATCGGTGAGCAGTTCGTCGAGCGTCGTGTCGCCGCCCAGTTCGCGCATGTCGTCGTTGCACCAGGCGATCGGGCTCACGCCCCAGCGGATCGTCATTGCCTCTCTCCGTCGATTCGATGTTCATAGTCGCGGCGCGCGGCCTGCACCTCGGCACGCACCGACACTTCGGCGACCGCGACGTCCCACCAATGGCCGCCCGCCTCGGTCGTGATCGCGGGATCGGTGTCGATGACGATCACGTAGCTTTTGGCCGACGCCTTCGCGCGGCCGAGCGCGGCGTCGAGTTCGGCGAGGCCGCCGACCTTCTCGGCCGCCGCGCCGAGGCTGAGGGCATGGGCCGCAAAGTCGATCTCGGGCAGCACCGCGTGCGCCGCGTCGGCGAGCAGATTGTTGAACGGACGCCCGCCCGTTCCCTGCTGCAACCGGTTGATGCAGCCGTAACCGCGGTTGTCGAGCAGCACGACGGTGATCTTGTGGCCGAGCATCACCGAGGTCGCGAGTTCGGAGTTGAGCATCAGATAGCTGCCGTCGCCGACCATCACGATGACGTCGCGCGCCGGATCAGCCATCTTGACCCCGAGCCCGCCCGCGACCTCATAGCCCATGCACGAGAAGCCATATTCGACATGATAGCCGCCCGGACGGTGGCTCCGCCAAAGCTTGTGGAGTTCGCCCGGCAAGCCGCCCGCGGCGCAGACGACAGTCGCATCCTCGCCCGCCTGCCGCCACACCGCGCCGATCACCTGCGCGTCGGAGGGGAGCGCGGAGCCCGGCGCGGTCGCGACATCCCACGCGGCGTTCCATTCGGCGACCGCCGCGCGGTTCGCGTCGCGCCATGCGGCTTCGACCCGCCAGCCGGCGAGCGCTTCGGTCAGGGCTTCGAGCGTCTCGCGCGCGTCGCCGACGACCGCCTCGGCACCCTGCTTGATCGCATCGGGCGCGGCGATGTTGATCTGGATCAGCCGCTTGCCCGCGAAGAGCGTGCGCGACCCGGTGGTGAAATCCTGCAGCCGGGTGCCGACGCCGACGATCAGGTCGGCGGCTTCGGCGGCGGCGTTCGCCGCGCTCGTCCCGGTGACGCCGATGCTGCCGAGTGCTTGGCGGTGATCCCAGGCGAGCGCGCCCTTCCCCGCCTGCGTCTCGGCGACCGGAATGCCGGTCCGGGCCGCAAGATCGGCGAGCACCGCCTCGGCTTCGGAATAGAGTACGCCGCCGCCCGCGACGATCAGCGGCGCCTTCGCGGCGCGGACCGCCTCGATCAGCCCCGCCAGTTCGGCGCGGTCGGCGCGCGGACGGCGCGGACGCCACAGGCGCGGGGCAAAGAAGCCTTCGGGATAATCGAAAGCCTCGGCCTGCACGTCCTGACAGAGCGCCAGCGTCGCCGGCCCGCATAGCGCCGGATCGGTGAGCACTCCCATCGCGCGCGGCAGCGCGTCGATGATCTGTTCGGGCCGCGTGATGCGGTCGAAATAGCGCGACACCGGGCGAAAACAGTCGTTGGCGCTGACCGTCGCGTCGGCGAAATCCTCGATCTGCTGCAACACCGGATCGGGGCGGCGGCTGGCATAGACGTCGCCGGGCAGGAAGAGCACCGGCAGCCGGTTGACGTGCGCAAGCGCCGCGGCGGTCACCATATTCGTCGCGCCGGGGCCGATCGAGGTCGTGCACGCCATTGACCGGCGGCGGCGGCTCGCCTTGGCGAAGGCGATCGCGGCGTGCGCCATCCCCTGCTCGTTATGCGCGCGATAGGTGGGGAGTGCATCCTCCATCCCCGCCAGCGCCTCGCCCATCCCCGCGACATTGCCGTGGCCGAAGATCGCCCAGATGCCTGCGAAATAGGGCGTCTCGACGCCGCCCGCCTCGACCCGCTGCGCCGCGAGCCAGCGCGACAGCGCCTGCGCCATCGTCAATCTGACCGTCCTGCTCATGCCGCCACCCTAGCACGGCGCGCCGCGCGCCAGCCATCGGCAAGGACGCGCAGATTGGCGCCGAGCGCGGAGATCGCCGCCTCGTCGTCGATCGCGCCGGTCAGCCATTGCTGCGCGACGTCGTGGAAGATGGTGCGGCCGACCGCGAAGCCCTTGACCAATGGAAAGGCGGCGGCGGCGACTATGCCCGCGAGCACCTCGTCCTGCGGCGCCGACAGGCCGAGCAGGACGATGCCGCGGCAGAGCGGATCGTGGCGCAATATCGCCGCCTCGCTCGCCGCCCAGGCGGCGGCGTCGGTGGTCGGTTCGAGCTTCCACCAGTCGGGATAGATGCCGAGCGAATAGATATGGTCGATCACCGACGCGATCGTGCCGCTGTCGACCGGCCCATGTTTCGAGGCGATGATTTCGAGCAGGAATTCGTGCCGGGTGCGGCGGCACGCGTCGAACAGCCGCGCGATCTGCCGGTCCTGCCGCGCGCGCATCCCGGCATCGTCGTCCGGATGATAGAAGACGAGGCATTTGACGACATGGTTGGCCGGCCAGTCGCGCAGCGTCATGCCGACGTCGGGCGATCCCTCGAAGCGCAGCGGGCGCGACCCCGGCACCTCGATCGGCCGCCCGATCCAATAGGGATGATCGGCCGCCGCCTCGAGCGCGCGCGCGCCGAAGCGGCCGTCGAGCAGCACGCCGTAACTGGGATCCCCCGCGCCCATGCGGTGCAGCGCCTCGAGCGCCAGATTCTTGAAATGATGGACCCGCGCCTCGCCCACTTCGCCGAGTTCGGCGAGCAGGTCGTCGAACTGGCTACGGTGATCGATCGCGAGGACCGTCAGCTCGTCGCGCTCGCCGTGGCGGTTGGTCGACCAGTGGAGCTGTTCGAGTTCGGCGCTTTCACGCAGGCGGTGCGGCCATTGGCCGCCAAGGAAATGCTGCAACTCGTCCCACGACGCCATCGCCGGCGCGCAGCCGTGGCGCGAGACGACGAGCGCGCCGCACGCATTGGCGATCTCGCAGCATTTTTCGAGCGGCATGTCACGAAGCCAGCCGCGCAGGAAACCCGCCATGAAGGCGTCGCCCGCACCGAGCACGTTGAACACTTCGATCGGAAAGCCGCGGCCGACGACCCCGGCGTCGAGCGATGCGGGAATAGCGTCCGGAAAGGCGACGCACCCCTCGGCGCCGCGCTTGCAGACGAGCAGCGCCGCACTTTTCGCGCGGATCGCACGGAGCGCCGCCAGCGTGTCGGTCGAACCGCCGAGGATATGAATCTCCTCCTCGGTGCCGACGATCAGGTCGCAGAGCGGCAGCACGCGCTGCAGCGCTTCGGTCACGCCGCGATCCGCAACGAAGCGGTCCTCGCCATTGTCCTTGCCCGCAAGCCCCCACAGCACGGGGCGGTAATCGATATCGAAAACGACGCGCCCGCCGGCCGCCTTCATCAGCGTCGCCGCCTTGAGGCTCGCCGCGAACACGCCCGGTTGCGACAGGTGCGTGCCGTTGATCAGCAGCGCTCCGGCCGAAGCGATGAAATCGGGGTCGATATCGTCGGCGGCCAGCGCCATGTCGGCGCAATTTTCGCGGTAGAAGATCAGCGGAAAGGTATCGGGGTCGCGGATGCCGAGGAAGACGAGCGCGGTCAGCCGCTCGGGGTCGGAGCGGACGCCGCGCGTCGACACCCCTTCGCGTTCCAGTTCTTCGACGATGAAACGCCCGAAATGGTCGGCGCCGACGCGAGTGATCAGCCCGGCGCGCAGGCCGAGGCGCGCCGCGCCGACCGCGGTGTTGGTCGGGCTGCCGCCGATATATTTGGCAAAGCTCGCCATATCCTCGAGCCGCCCGCCGATCTGTTCGCCGTAAAGGTCTACCCCCGCGCGCCCCAGCGTGACGACGTCCAGCCGCTGTTCTCCGACCGCTTCATGCCCTTGCTCCGCCATCGCTTTCCAGACCATCCTTCCTTGGTCTGAAACACATATTCCAACTTTGGAATGTTTGCAACATATGTTTCATTGGAACGCCGGAATGAAATAGCTATGCCGTCCCGTCCTCGCGCGCCTTGCCGTCGGTGCGCGTCGCCTCGAACGCGAAATTGATCACCAGCGCCTGCGCCAGACACATCGACGCCGACAGCGACCGGAATTTCCGCACCTCGGCCTCGCGAATCTGGAGGACATGTTCGGCGGGTTTGGCGACCGGGCTGACCAGGCTGTCGCTGATCGCGAGGACGCGGCCGCCGTTCGCGCGCGCGGCGTTGACGACCGCGATCGTCTCTTCCGAATAGGGGTGAAAGCTGATCGCGATCAGCAGGTCGTCGGGTCCCATCGCGTGAACCTGCTGCAGCCCCAGCCCCCCGACTCCGTCGATGAACACCGCGCGCTTGCCCGCCTGGAGCAGCGAATAGGCGATATAGGATGCGACGGGGAACGAGCGGCGGAACCCCGCGACATGCACCGTGTCGGCCGCCATCAACAGATCGACCGCCGCGCGCATGTCGGCGCCGCTGACCGTCTGCAGCAGATTCTGGATCGCGAGGCTGTTGCCCTCGACGAATTCGGAGAGGAGATTGGCGGGCTCGACGTCGCTGGCATTGGTCGCCTGGTCGAGCTGGCGGACACGCTCCGAATAGCCGAGCGCGGCATTGTTGCTGAGCAACCCGTCGCGGAACAGCCGCTGCATCTGGCTCGCGCCCTCGAAGCCGAAGCTCTTGGCGAAGCGCACGATCGCCGAGGGCTGGACGCCGCAGCGGTCGGCGATCACCGCGAGCGTTTCGAGCGCGATGTCGTTGGGCTCGTCGAGGATATAGCGCGCGATCTGCTTGAGCCGCTTGCTCAGCGTCTCGTATCGGCTCACGATCTCGGCGCGCAATTCTTCCGCCGAGGCGGGGGCGGTCGGGACGTCGGTCAAAATCATTCTCCCCCGGTGGTCGGAAAAACGGAATATCTGTTCAAAACTTGTAACGCAACTGTCGCCCTGCGGCTTGTTCCACGCTATGGAATATATGTTCCATATGATATAGATATGGAACATGGTTTCAACCGGAAGAGGATAATATGCACGACATCGCCCTGATCGGCGCCGGCAGGATCGGCAAAATCCACGCGGCGAACCTCGCCGCCAATCCGCGTCTGCGGCTGTCGCGGGTCGTCGATCCCTTTCCCGACGCGGCCGCGGTGATCGCCGCGCACTATGACGCGCGCGTCTCGACGATCGAGGAGGCACTGGCCGACCCGGCGATCGCGGGGGTCGTGGTCGCAAGCTCGACCGACACCCACCTGCCCTACAGCCTCGCCGCCGCAGAGGCCGGCAAGGCGATCTTCTGCGAAAAGCCGCTCGATCAGGATCTGGCCGCTGCGCGCGAATCGGCGGCACGGTTCGCGGCATTGAACGCGCGCCTGTTCCTGGCGTTCAACCGCCGCTTCGATCCGAATTTCGCGGCGCTGCAGGCGCGGCTCGCGGAGGGCGCGGTCGGCGCGCTCGAAACGCTGCACATCATCAGCCACGATCCCGCGCCACCGCCGGTCGATTATGTCAAGATATCGGGCGGCATCTTCAAGGATATGGTGATCCACGACTTCGACATGGCGCGCTGGCTGCTCGGCGAAGATGTAACCGAAGTCTTCGCCAGCGCCTCGGTGCTCGTCGACCCCGCGATCGGCGCAGCAGGCGACGCCGATACCGCAAAGACGATCCTGCGCACTGCATCGGGGCGCCTGTGCGTGATCTCGTCGAGCCGCCGCAGCGGCTATGGCTATGACCAGCGGATCGAGGCGTTCGGATCGAAGGGCATGATCCGCGCCCAGAACCAGCTCGAAACGACGGTCGAGACCTGGGGCGAAACTGGCGCCGCCGCCGACCGCTTCCAGAATTTCTTCCTCGACCGCTATGCCGTCGCCTACGCCCGCGAGGCCGAGCATTTCGCCGACATCCTGGACGGCGCCGCGCCGCTCGTCGACTTCCGCGACGGCGTCGCCGCGCTGGCGCTCGCCGAAGCGGCAGCGCAATCAGCGCGGACGGGGGAGCGGGTGCTGCTGTAGTTCGCTGGCGGTCGGTAACGACCGATTGCGGCCGCTCCTCTCCCCTCCCGCAGGCGGGAGGGGGAAGTAGCGCCATCCCTCACCGTCCGCTCCCAGCATGACAGGTAAAGAAAAGGGGCCCGAAGGAGCCCCTTTTTCCGGCAATCGCCGCGCAAGCGTGCGCGCGCCGTCAGCCCGCGATATGCTCGGCGAGGACGGTGAGGCCGGCTTCGTTGACTTCGGCGAAGCCGCCTTCGACCTCGACCGTCTCGGGCGCCGCGCCGCTAGTGGCATAGATGGTCAGCGGGCCGTTGCGCAGCGTCGCCATGAACGGCGCGTGGCCTTCGAGCACCGAGAAATCGCCCTCGCTGCCCGGCACGGTGACCATATAGACGTCGCTCGACCGCTCGAGGCGGGCGGGGGTGACGAGTTCGAATTTCAGGGCCATTCTTCAATCTCCCCCCTCCCGCTTGCGGGAGGGGTCGGGGGAGGGTGTGTTCCGGTTCGGCGAAAGGCCTGTTCCCCGACAGGCCCTCCCCTAACCCCTCCCGCAAGCGGGAGGGGAATTCGATTTACGCCGCGTCGGCGGCCAGCTTGGCGGCCTTGGCGACCGCCTCCTCGATGCCGCCGACCATGTAGAAGGCCGCTTCGGGAAGGTGGTCATATTCGCCGTCGACCACCGCCTTGAACGACTTCACCGTGTCTTCGATCGCCACGAACTTGCCGGGGATGTTGGTGAAGACTTCGGCGACGTGGAACGGCTGCGACAGGAAGCGCTGGATCTTGCGCGCGCGGGCGACGACCAGCTTATCTTCTTCGCTGAGCTCGTCCATGCCGAGAATGGCGATGATGTCCTGCAGCGACTTGTACTTCTGCAGCGTTTCCTGAACGCGGCGAGCAGTCTCATAATGCTCCTGGCCGACGATCGCGGCGGTCAGCACGCGGCTGGTCGAATCGAGCGGATCGACCGCCGGATAGATGCCGAGTTCCGAAATCGCGCGGTTGAGCGTCGTCGTCGCGTCCAGGTGGGCGAACGAAGTTGCCGGCGCCGGATCGGTCAAGTCGTCCGCGGGAACGTAGATCGCCTGAACCGAGGTGATCGAGCCCTTGTTGGTCGAGGTGATGCGTTCCTGCAGCGCGCCCATGTCGGTCGACAGCGTCGGCTGGTAACCCACGGCCGACGGAATACGGCCGAGCAGCGCCGACACTTCCGAACCCGCCTGGGTGAAGCGGAAGATATTGTCGACGAAGAAGAGCACGTCCTGGCCTTCCTGATCGCGGAAATATTCGGCGATCGTCAGGCCCGACAGCGCGACGCGGGCACGCGCGCCCGGCGGCTCGTTCATCTGGCCGAACACGAGAGCAACCTTCGACCCTTCGGGGGTCGGGTTGCCGTCCTTGTCCTTGGCGATGACGCCAGCGTCGAGGAATTCGTGATAGAGGTCGTTGCCTTCGCGGGTGCGTTCGCCGACGCCCGCGAACACCGAGGTGCCGCCGTGACCCTTGGCGATGTTGTTGATCAGTTCCTGGATGAGCACCGTCTTGCCGACGCCCGCGCCGCCGAACAGGCCGATCTTGCCGCCCTTGGCATAGGGGGCGATCAGGTCGATGACCTTGATGCCGGTGACGAGAATGCTGGTTTCGGTCGACTGATCGACGAATTCGGGGGCCTTGGCGTGGATCGGCGCGGTGGCCGTGGCGTTGATCGGACCGCGCTCGTCGATCGGGTCGCCGATGACGTTGAGGATGCGGCCGAGCGTCTGCGGCCCGACGGGGACCGATATCTGCGCGCCGGTGTCGGTGACGGGCTGGCCGCGGGTCAGGCCGTCGGTCGCGTCCATCGCGATGGTGCGAACCGTATTCTCGCCGAGGTGCTGCGCGACTTCGAGGACGAGGCGGTTGCCGTTGTTGTCGGTTTCGAGCGCGTTCAGAATCGCCGGCAGGGCGCCGGTGAACTGGACGTCGACGACGGCGCCGATGACCTGGGCGATGCGGCCCGTGGCGGCGCCGGCGGGGGCTGCCTTCTTGGGGGCGGCGGCCTTCTTCGGCGCAGCAGCCTTGGGCGCGGCGGCCTTTTTGGCGGGAGCCTTCTTTTCAGCGGGAGCGGTAGCCATGGTCTTCTTCCTCGGGTTGATCGATTAGAGCGCTTCGGCGCCCGCGATGATTTCGATAAGTTCGGTGGTGATCGCCGCCTGGCGCGTGCGGTTGTAGATGATGGTCAGCTTGTTGATCAGCTCGCCCGCGTTGCGCGTCGCATTGTCCATCGCGGTCATCGACGCGCCCTGTTCGGACGCGGCATTTTCAAGCAGGCCCTTGAAGACCTGAATCGTGATGTTGCGCGGCAGCAGGTCGGCGAGGATCGCTTCCTCGTCGGGTTCATATTCGACCGCCGCGCCGCTCGATGCCGGAACGTCGGCGGGCGCAGGAACGGGGATCAGCTGCTGGCCGGTCGCTTCCTGAAGCAGCGCCGAGCGGAACTTGGAATAGAAGAGATGCGCGACGTCGAAGGCGCCGGCTTCGTAAAGCTCCATCACCTTCGCCGAAATGTCGTGCGCCTGCTCGAAGCCGATGTCGCGAATGCCGGTCGTGTCATATTGCTCGGTGATCTGACCAGCGAATAGCCGCGCGATCACCGGGCGACCCTTGCGGCCGATGAGGTAGAAGAGAACCTTCTTGCCCTCGCCCTGCAGTTCGAGCGCCTTGTCGCGCGCCGCCTTGACGATGTTCGAGTTGAACGCGCCGGCCAGCCCGCGGTCGCTGTTGAGGACGACGAGCAGGTGGGTGTCGCTCTTGCCGGTGCCCGCGAGCAGCTTCGGCGCCGAATCCGACGCGCCGACCTTCGACGCCAGGCTGGCGACGACGCCTTCGAGCCGCTCGGCATAGGGGCGCGCGGCCTCGGCCGCGGCCTGCGCCTTGCGCAGCTTGGCGGCGGCGACCATCTTCTTGGCCTTGGTGATCTTCTGGGTCGATTTGACCGAGACGATCCGCCCTTTGAGTTCCTTCAGACTGGCCATCGTGTTTCCCTGACGGCGATAAATAGGGACAGTCCCTATTTATCCATTGCCGCCTTTTAACTCCTATTTGGTCGTCCCCGATAAATAGGGACTGTCCCTATTTATCGCCTGCGCCGGTCGGGGCTTACGCGAAAATCTTGGCGAAGGCGTCGAGCGCCGCGACCAGACCCTTTTTGGCGTCGTCGCCCAGATCCTTGGTGTCGCGGATCGCCTTCAGCACATCACCATGGTCGCTGCGCAGATAGGCGAGCATCGCCTGTTCGTAGCGCGAGACGTCGCCGACCGCGACGCTGTCGAGATAGCCGTTGGTGCCGGCGAAGATCGACGCGGTCTGTTCCTCGAACGGCATCGGCTGGAACTGCGGCTGCTTCAGAAGCTGGGTCAGGCGCGCGCCGCGATTGAGCAATTTCTGCGTCGAGGCGTCGAGGTCCGAACCGAACTGCGCAAAGGCTTCCATCTCGCGATACTGCGCGAGTTCGAGCTTGATCGAGCCCGACACCTTCTTCATCGCCTTGGTCTGCGCGGCCGAGCCGACGCGGCTCACCGACAGGCCGACGTTGATCGCCGGGCGGATACCCGCGTTGAACAGGTTGGTTTCGAGGAAGATCTGGCCGTCGGTGATCGAAATCACGTTGGTCGGAATATAGGCCGACACGTCGCCCGCCTGCGTTTCGATGATCGGCAGCGCGGTGAGCGAACCCGAGCCATTGTCGCTGTTCATCTTCGCGGCGCGCTCGAGCAGGCGGCTGTGGAGATAGAAGACGTCGCCGGGATAGGCTTCGCGGCCCGGCGGGCGGCGCAGCAGCAGCGACATCTGGCGATAGGCGACCGCCTGCTTGGAAAGATCGTCATAGACGATCACGGCGTGCATGCCGTTGTCGCGGAAAAACTCGCCCATCGTCACGCCGGTGTAGGGCGCGAGATACTGAAGCGGCGCGGGTTCCGACGCGGTCGCGGCGACGACGATCGAATATTCCATCGCGCCATTTTCTTCGAGCTGGCGGACGATCTGCGCGACGGTCGAGCGCTTCTGGCCGACGGCGACGTAGATGCAATAGAGCTTCTTCGATTCGTCGGTGCCCTTGTTGGCTTCCTTCTGGTTGATGAAGGTGTCGATTGCGACGGCGGTCTTGCCGGTCTGACGGTCGCCGATGATCAGCTCGCGCTGGCCGCGGCCGACGGGGACGAGCGCGTCGAGCGCCTTGAGGCCGGTCTGGACGGGTTCGTGGACCGAGGTGCGCGGGATGATGCCCGGCGCCTTGACCTCGACGCGCATCCGCTTGTCGGCCTTGATCGGGCCCTTGCCGTCGATCGGATTGCCGAGGCCATCGACGACGCGGCCGAGCAGGCCCTTGCCGACGGGAACGTCGACGATCGTGCCGGTGCGCTTGACGGTGTCGCCTTCCTTGATCTCCGAGTCCGAGCCGAAGATCACGATGCCGACATTGTCGGCCTCGAGGTTGAGCGCCATGCCCTTCACGCCGTTGGCGAATTCGACCATCTCACCGGCCTGGACATTGTCGAGGCCGTGGACGCGGGCGATGCCGTCGCCGACCGACAGCACCGAGCCGATCTCGCTGACCGTGGCGTCGGTGCCGAAATTGGCGATCTGGTCCTTGATGACCTTGCTGATTTCAGCGGCGCGGATTTCCATTATTCAGCCTTTCATCGGGGCATTGGGGGCGTATGGGCTTTTCAGCCCTTCATCGCCTGCGCGAAACTATTGAGACGGGTACGGATGCTGCCGTCGATCAACTGGCTGCCCAGTTGGACGACGAGGCCGCCGAGAATGGCGGGATCGACGGTCGTCGCGACGGTGACGTCGCGGCCGACACGGGATTTGAGGTTCGCGGTCAGCGCCTTGATCTGCTCGGCGGTGAGCGGGTGCGCGCTGGTGACCTTCGCGGTCACTTCGCCGCGATGGTCGGCGACGATCGCGTTGAAGGCGGCGATCATGCCGGGGAGATCGGCGAGGCGGCGATTCTCGGCAAGCACGCCGAGGAACTTCGCGGTCAGCGAATCGAGCTTCAGCGCCTTGGCGACCGCTTCGATCGCCTTGGCGGCGTCGGTGCGGCTGACGACGGGGCTCGCGATCAGCGCCGAAAGGTCGGCCGAATCGGTCAGGCCGGCGCTGAGGGTGCCGAGGCTCCCCGCAACCGCGTCGATCGCGTTCGATTCGCGGGCCAGATCGAACAGCGCGCTGGCATAGCGGCCCGCGAGGCCCGCCGTGATGTTGCCCTGAATGCCGCCGGAATTCTCCACGCGCGAAAGTCCTTCTCTACGATCCCGAGGGGGATGGCCGAGCGGGTTTTCATGGCCTCCGAAGACACCCCCGCTGCACAGTCGCGGCGCGCGTAGCAACGATTTTGCTGCATTGCAAGGCGAGGGTGGGGACTTATCCCATACGATCCCATGCCCCTTCGCCCCCGGGCCTGACCCGGGGTTGTCGAAGCGCCGTTCTTTCTTCAAACAAGGATTGAAGAAAGACAGGACTTCGACAAGCTCAGTCCGAACGGGGAAGAGAGTAAAGCCCATGGGCGGAATGATCCGCATGACGATGGACGATGGCGCCGAGATCGCGGTCTATCATGCCGAGGCGGAAGGCGAGCGTCGCGGCGGGCTCGTCCTCATCCAGGAAATCTTCGGGGTCACCGACCATATCCGCGAGCTTTGCGACGAATATGCCGCCGACGGCTATGAGGTGCTGGCGCCCGCGCTGTTCGACCGCGAGCATCCGGGGTTCGAGAGCGACTATTCGGGACCGCAGTTCGAGCGCGCGGTCGAGCTGGCGCGAAAGCTCCATCCGTTCGAGCAGAGCCTGAAGGACGCGCAGACCTGCATCGATGCGCTCAAAGGCGCCAATGGTTCTGGGGCCCCGGTCTTCATCACCGGCTATTGCTATGGCGGCTCGGTGGCGTGGCGGATGGCGCAGATCAGCCCCGACCTCGCGGCGGCGTCGGCCTATTACGGCAGTCTCGTCCCGACCCAGTTCGCCGATCAGGCGCCCGCCTGCGCGGCGATCGCCCATTTCGGCCGCTTCGACGGCGGCATTCCGATAGAGGGCGTCGAGGCGCTGATCGCGAAAGCGCATCCGACCGCGCAGATCTTCGTCTATGAAGCCGGACACGGCTTCAACAGCGACCGGCGCAAGGACTATCACGAACCGAGCAGCGAGCTGGCGCGCGAGCGGACGCTGATGCTGTTCAAGGCGTGCGGGGGTTAGAGGCGCCGTTTGGCGCGCGCATAGGCTTCGTTCCGCTCGCGTTTGCCGATTGCCACGATCTGCACCACGATGCGATCGTCGAAGACGCGATAGACGAGCCTGTATCCCACCGAGCGCAATTTGATTTTATAGCAATCGGGCAGGCCATGCAGCCGATCCGCCTCGACGCGGTGCGTGTTCAAACGTTCGCGCAGTTTCTTTTCGAGTTGTCTGCGGAGCGGCGGCGCCAGCTTGTCCCATTCCTTCTTCGCGTCGCGAAGAAAGGTGAGCCTATAGGTCGTCAATCGAAACCTCGATTTCCTCCTGACCCTGGCGTTCCTTGACGATCCGCACCAGTTCGATGTCGTCGAGTGCGTCGAGGATCGCTTCCCACGCATCGGCCGGGACGAGATAGGCTTCGGGCGTGTTGCGATTGAGGATCGCGACCGGCGCGCCATCGGCGGCGCGGATGGCGGCGGACGGATTCTTCTTGAGTTCCGAAATGCTGATGCCGAAGTCGGCGAGAAGCGGCTTTCCCATGACCATTTAATAGGTCTTTTAACTGGTCACGTCAAGGCGCCGCCGCCCCCTTCTGGCACTGATAGACCAGCCGCTCGTTGGGCGTCGGGGGCAGCACGGCGCGGATCGCCTCCTGCTGCGTCGCCAGCCCCGCGAGCGCGTCGGGATCGGCGGTGCAGCTCTTGAGCGTCACGCCGGCGCGAATCTCGCGCGCTTTCGCCATCGTATCGGCGTCGAGCAGATAGCGGTCGACGCGATATTCCTGGCCCGTCGGATCGATCGACGCGACCGTCACCGTCGCTTCCTCGTTCGGGACGAGGATGCGCTGCCAATGGCCGTCGGCGCCCATCGCATATTGGGTGCGGTCGTTGACGCAGCCGTTCGCCGCGATCTTCACCGGCACGTCGGTGGTCGACGACACCGTGATACGGCTCCGGTCGGGTCGGATCGTGCAGAGATAATTGCCCTCGGCGATCTTCGGCGAGTCGGGCGTCGCGGGCGCGGCGGCTTCGTCCTTGATCTCGGCGTGCGCGTCGGGTCGGGTGACGAACAGCACCGCGGCGCCGAGCACCAGCACGGCGCCGGCCCCGCCCGCGATCTTCGCGTTGCGCATCTTCTTCTGGCTATAGAATAGCATCGCCGCGCCCGCCGACAGCGCGCCGATCACGAACAGCACGCCGGCGAGCGCAATACGGTTCTCGCGCGCATCGAGCGCGGCCTCTTCGGCGCGCGCCTGTTTGAGCTGGCGGTCGAGTGCGGCGGCGGCGTCCTTCGCGGCATTCGCCTCGGCGGTCTTGCGGGCGTCGGCGTCGAGCGCGGCGCGGTCGCGCGCGTCGGCTTCCGCCATCGACAGGCAAGGCGTTCCGATGGAGCCATATTGCTGTCCCGCGTCGGCGAGGAAGCGCGCGACCTCACGCGTCGAGATCGCGAAGGCGAAAGGCGAATCGCCGTCGTCGGCGCGGGTGATCGCGGTGTTGATGCCGACGATGCGCCCGCACTGATCAACGAGCGGGCCGCCCGAATTGCCGCGCGAGATCTTCGCGGTGTGGACGAGCATCGCGACGCCGTCGACGCTTTGCGTGTTCGACAGATTGCCCTCGCTGCGCACCGGCGTGCGCGGGGTGATATAATCGGCGGCGCTGCGCGCGGTCGCGAGGTCGACATTGCCCGGATAGCCGAGCGCGACGACGTCGGCACCCGAATCGAGCGGCCCCGAATAGACCGCGGCAGCGGGCAGCCGCGTCCCGCTGATCTCGATCAGCGCGAGGTCGCGATTGGTATCGATCGCGATCAGCTTGCCGGCATAGCTTTTCTGCCCCTCCGACGGGACGACGCCCAGTGCGACATTGTTCGGATATTTGACCGCCGATTCGACGACATGCGCGTTGGTGACGATGCGTGTCGGCGAAATGGCGATGCCGCTGCCGTGACCGAAGCCGACGACCTCGCCGTCGACCATCGCGACGGTGACGACGCGCACGACGCTGCGCGACGCGGCGCTGATATCGTCGGCGGCGCGCGCCGGGAGCACGACGGTGGCGGTGAGCAGGGCGAGAAGGAGTGCGAGGAGGCGGGTCATGGCGCGGACCCTAACCGCTGACGATCGGAAGGCAAGCTAGAGGTAGGGGCTCCACATCACCATCCATGCGCCCGCGCTGCCGCCAAGGATGACGAGGCCGCTGACCGTCAGCAACGCGGCGACGCTCTTTTTCGCTGCCGCTGTCCCGCGCGTGCCGGCGCGGAGATAAAGCTCGGCGACGGCCAATGGCAGCAGCGAATTGGCGAAGGCGAGGAAGAGGTCGAACGGACCGTCCATCGCATCGCCGATCCCCGCGCCGCCGGTCGCGATGCCCCACGCCATATAGCCGACGCGCATGAACCAGACCGCGCTCGCGACCGCGAACAGCCGGATGGCCCAGCGGCGATGCTCGGCAAAGCGGCGCGCGCGGGCGTTGCGCCAGGCGAGCGCGGCACAGGCGAGAATCAGCAGCGCATCGAGCGAGATGCCGAAGGCGCCGGTCAGGTTCATCCACGTGCCGCGCGCCCAGACGAGCCACAGCCCGCCGAGCGACAGCGCGAGCGCGCAGAAAAGATAGAGCCGCCCGTTCCAGCGGTGGACCGCCGGCCAGCGGCCGCGAATCACAGGGATGAGCTGCACCAGCCCGCCGAAACTGATCACCGCCGCCATCAGCACATGGGCCGCGAAGAAGAGATTGCCCACCGTGTCACCGGCGACGAAGCCGGTAATCAGCGGCTTGCTGTTCCAGCGCTCGAAATGGCCCGAAAGCGACGAGGGATAATAGAAGAGCAGGATGAAGGCGGTGAACAGAAGCTGTCCCGCCGCAACCGACAGGTAACAGAAAGTCGCGGCGCGCCCGAACCAGTCGATCCGGCGCGCCGGGCGCGCGGGCGTGAAGGATGCGTCGATGGTCGCCATGGTCTGCTCCCCTATGGAGCCGGAAAGTGGTGCATTCTCCCAGGTGAGTCAATGATATAATACAGTAACACGGTTGATGCCGCTTTGAGCGCAAGCATCGGGACGCGTGCGCATCGAAGCCATGGCAATGCGGCGACAAGCTCCTTAGGAAAGGAAAGACGATGAACGCCGAAACCATGACCCCAGAAGCCATGACCGACGACGATCGCTGGGCCGCGGTGCTGCGCCGCGACCGGGCGCTCGACGGGCGCTTCGTCACCGGGGTGCTGACCACCGGCATCTATTGCCGGCCGAGCTGCGCGGCGCGCCATCCGGCGCGCGGCAATGTCCGCTTCTTCGAGGGCGGCGCGGCGGCGCGCGACGCGGGGCTCCGCCCATGCAAGCGCTGCCTGCCCGACGATGTCGCGCGCGACGAGGGTGCGGTGCTCGCGGCGATCGCGGCGATCAAGGCGAGCGAGGAACCGCTCGCGCTCGCCGACCTTGCCGCGCGCACCGGCTATTCGCCGACGCATTTCCAGCGCGTCTTCACCCGCCACACCGGCCTGTCACCCGCCGCCTATGCGCGCGCCTTGCGCGAGGAGCGGGCGCGACAGGCGCTGAGCGATGGCACGCGGGTGACCGACGCGATCTATGACGCGGGCTTTTCGGGGCCGTCGCGTTTCTATGGGCATATGGAGGGACGTATGGGGATGACGGCTTCGGCCTGGGTGAACGGCGGCAAGGGCGCGACGATCCATTGGGCGGTGGTGCCGACCAGCCTCGGCGATATGCTCGTCGCGGCGACCGCGAAGGGCGTGTGCCGCCTGAGCTTCGACGAAGGGCGCGAAGCGCTCGAGGACCGTTTTCCCGCGGCCGAGCTGGTCGAGGGCGGCGCGGACTTCGCGGCGCTGCTAAAAGAGGTCGTCGATGCGGTCGAGACGCCGGCGGCGGGTTTCGACCATATCCCGATCGACGTGAAAGGCACCGCCTTTCAGGAAGCCGTGTGGCGCGAACTCCGCAAGATTCCGGCAGGCGAGACGCGCAGCTACACCGACATCGCCGCCGCGGTCGGCAAGCCCAAGGCGGTGCGTGCGGCGGGAAGCGCCAATGGCGCGAACAATGTCGCGGTGCTCATCCCGTGCCACCGCGTCGTGCGCAGCGACGGCTCGCTCGGCGGCTATGCCTATGGCCTGCCGATCAAACGCGAACTTTTGAAAAGGGAAATCCGATGACTGACAAGATTGCAGCCTTCCGCGCGCTTCACATTCCCGGCGATCCGCTGATCCTCGTCAACATCTGGGACGCGGGGAGCGCGAAGGCGGTCGCGGCCGCCGGCGCCAGGGCGATCGCGACCGGCAGCTTCGGCGTCGCGGGCGCGCAGGGGCGCGCCGACGGCGAGGATTTCCCGATCGAGGATGTGTTCGAGAATCTGGCCCGCATATTGTCGGTCACCGACCTGCCGGTGACGATCGACATGGAATCGGGCTATGGCGCCGATCCGGCGGCGGTCGGCGTTTCGGTCGGCCGCGCGAAAGCGGCGGGCGCGGCGGGGATCAATATGGAGGACCGGCTACCCGGCCAGAGCGATCTGCTCGCGATCGGCGAGGCGCAGGCGCGCTACCGCACCGCCGCCGACACCGGCATTTTCGTCAACGCGCGCTGCGACGTGTTTCGCGGGGCCGATGCCGCGAAGGACGGCGACGCGCTGATCGCCGCGACGCTCGAGCGCGCGCGGGCCTATGCCGACGCGGGGGCGGGGTCGCTGTTCGTGCCCTTCCTCGGCGATGCGCGCTGCATCGGCGCGATCTGCGAGGGATCGCCGCTACCGGTCAATATATTGCGGTCGAAGGCCGGGCCGACGCACAAGGAACTCGCGGCGCTCGGCGTCGCGCGGATCAGCCACGGGCATCAGCCCTGGGCGGCGGCGATGGCGTGGCTGACCGGGCAGGCCGAGCAGGTGCTCGGCGGCGCCGAACCCGATTATTAAACGAAGCTGTAGGGATCGATATCGATCGCCAGCCGCGCCTTCGCGGGCCAGTCGATGCGCCCCACCCAGTCGCGGATCGTGCCTTGCAGGTCGAAGCTGCGCGGGGCGTGGAGCAGCAGGCGGAAGCGGTGGCGGCCGCGCAGCATCGCAAGCGGCGCGGGGGCGGGGCCATAGATGGCGAGGCCGTCGGCGGCCGGCGCCTTCTGCCCCAGCCGCTGCGCCACCCCGCGCGCGACCTCGATATCCTCGGACGAGATGACGAGCGCGGCGAAGCGGCCATAGGGCGGCGCGCCCGCGTGCCGCCGCGCGGCGGCTTCGGCGGCGTAGAAGCCCTCGCGGTCGTTCGCGACCAGCGCGGCCATGACGGGGGCGTCGGGCACCCGCGTCTGGATCAGCACCTCGCCCGGCTTGACCCCACGCCCGGCGCGCCCCGCGACCTGCGCGATCTGCTGGAAGGTGCGCTCGGACGCCCGGAGGTCGCCGCCGTCGAGGCCGAGATCGGCATCGACGACGCCGACCAGGGTCAGGTTGGGGAAATGATAGCCCTTGGTGACGAGCTGCGTGCCGATGATGATGTCGACCAGGCCGCCCTCCACCGCCTCGACGAACTCGGCGGCCTTGGCGGGCGACCAGAGGGTGTCGCTGGTGACGATCGCGGTGCGCGCCTCGGGAAAGCGCAGCGCGACCTCGTCGGCGACGCGCTCGACGCCCGGGCCGCAGGCGACGAGGCTGTCCTCGTCCTCGCATTCGGGGCAGAGCCGCGGCGGCGGCATGACATGGCCGCAATGATGGCAGGCGAGGCGGTGGACGAGCCGATGTTCGACCATCCACGCGGTGCAGTTCGGGCACTGGATGCGGTGACCGCAGGTGCGGCAGAGGGTCAGCGGCGCGAAGCCGCGGCGGTTGAGGAAGAGCAGGCTCTGCTCGCCCTTGTGCAGCCGGTCGGCGAGCGCGTCGACCAGCGGCGGCGCGAGCCAGCGGCCGCGGTCGGGCGGGTCGCTGCGCATGTCGATCGCCGCGAGGTCGGGCAGCGTCGCGCCGCCGTAGCGCGCGGGGAGGATGATGTGGCGATAGCGCCCCGCCTCGACCTGCGCGAGGCTTTCGAGCGCGGGGGTGGCGCTCGCGAGGATCACCGGCAGCCCCTCGAAATGCCCCCGCATCACCGCGACGTCGCGCGCGTGATAATGGACGCCGTCCTCCTGCTTGAAGCTCGTCTCATGCGCCTCGTCGACGACGATGACGCCGAGATTTCCGTAAGGCAGGAAGAGGGCGGAGCGCGCGCCGACGACGATCTTCGCCTCGCCCGCCGCGATGCTGTGCCAGGCGCGGCGGCGCTCGGTCGAACGCAGCCCGCTGTGCCACGCCACGGGCTCGCAGCCGAAGCGCGCGGCGAAGCGCGTCAGCATCGGCTCGGTCAGCGCGATCTCGGGGAGCAGGACGAGCGCCTGCTTGCCCGCATCGACCGCGGCGGCGATCGCCTCCATATAGACTTCGGTCTTGCCCGATCCGGTGACGCCGTCGAGCAGCAGCGTTTCGAATTTTGCGGCGGCGACGGCGTCACGAAGCTGGCCGGCGGCGGCGGCCTGTTCGGCCGATAGACCGGGCGGCGCGAAGGCGGGGTCGGGCTGCGGATAGGGCTGGTCGGCCGAGACGGCGACCGCTTCGAGCGCCCCGGTCTGGACGAGGCCGCGGATCACCGCTTCGCTGACCTCGGCCATGGCGGCGAGTTCGCGGACGATGCCTTGCCGGTCGCCGATCTTTTCGAGCGCGACCGTTCGCTGGGGCGTCATCCGCTTGGGAATTGCGCCGGTGGCGCGATATTCGACGATCGGGCGGCGCGCGTCGGCGAAGGCGGCGCCGGGCAGCACCATCCGCAGCACCGCACCGGGGGGAGCGAGATAATAGTCGCTCGTCCATTCTACGAGGCGGCGGAGCGGCGCGGGGACCGGCGGCACCGGCACAACCTCGAACAGGTTGCGCAGGCGATTGTCGCCGACCGCTTCGGGCGCGCCGAAGCTTTCGTCCTCCCACACCACCCCGCCCATCCGCCGCGGCCCCAGCGGCGCGACGACGACGCTGCCGAGCGGCGCGTCGGTGCCGTAAGGCACGCGATAGTCGAGCGGGCCGAGAGCGGCGGTCAGAAGGAGGACGCGGGCGCGGGTCATGAATAGGGTGAGGATATAAGGCGCCGCGGGAAATAGGAAAGCGGTGAGGCCGGGGCGGCAGCTAACGACCGATAACTGACGTTAGCCCCTCCCCTTCAGGGGAGGGGTTGGGGTGGGGTTTCTCGGTCTTGCGCAAGGTCGATGGACCCCACCCGCTGCGACTAACGAACAAGTTCGTAAGTCTCGCTGCCCTCCCCTGAAGGGGAGGGCGGGATTTCGCCTCACCGTCCGCTCCCCACCCCAAAACCGTCATTCCAGACGAATTGCCGTGCCAAGCTTGTCCCGCCCCGGCACAATATTATCGCTCGCGAACAGGCGGATAGTTACGTTCGGGTAACCCGGGGGCGCTAAACGGGCTTCCGTGAAGAGCCTGTTGACCGATCATATCGATGCCGACGATGTATCCGTGCGGACCCTGTTGGGGCTGGGGCCGCGGCGCCAGGACATCGGGAACCTCCGCCAGCTTCAGCTCGCGCCGCTGCTCGGCAAGGGCAAGATGCGCCTGTGGGTCGGGATTGCCATGGTGCTGCTTGCCGCGTTCAGCATGGTGCCGCAGGTCCGGTGGGGGATCGCGGCGGGCTGGCTGACCTGCGCACTGATCTTCTGCCTCTGGTCCTATCGCGTCTTCGTCACCCGCCCGCTGGGTGAGGCGCCGGCGGCGAGCGCCGGCGAATTCGCGCTGTGCAACCGCCACGCCTTCTATGCCGCGCTGCTCTGGATCGTGCCCTTCTGGCTGCAGGGACCAGCGCCGGACGCCGGTCACGCGCTCGCCATGTGGGCGATCACGCTGTTGATGATGCTGACGCTGGCGATGATCGCGCACAGCCTGCCGTCGGTGTGTATCCTCTATATCGCGCCGGTCAGCCTGTCGGCGGCGCTTGCGCTCGCGCTGGCCGGCACGCCGCAACTCGCCGCGGTGGCGATCGCCGCCGGGTTGCTGCTCAGCGCCTTCTGCGTGCGCTTCGCGCGCAATCACGTCCGCTTTCGCCGCGCCGAGGAGACGCTGCACGAAAAGACCGAGACGGTCAGCCTGCTGCTGCGCGAGTTCGAGGAAACCTCCGCCGACTGGCTGTGGCAGACCGACAATGCCCGCCGCCTGGTCCATGTCTCGCCGCGCCTCGCTTTCGCGCTCGGCGGCACCGCCGAGGCGCTCGAGGGCGTGCCGCTGCTCCAGGCCTTGTCGGGCGACGCGTGGGAGACGGGCCAGTTCCCCAAGAACCTGCACCTGATGGCCGAACGGATGAAGCGGCGCGAGAGCTTTTCGAACCTGATCGTGCCGGTAACGATCGGCGGCAAGCCGCGCTGGTGGGAATTGTCGGCGTCGCCGCGCCTCGACGAAACGGGCAAGTTCCTTGGTTTTCGCGGCGTCGGCTCGGACGTCACCGAACAACATGCGACCGCCGAACAGATCGCGCGGATGGCGCGCTTCGACAATCTCACCGGCCTCCCCAACCGCCTCAGCCTGCACGAGGATCTGGCGCGCGCGCTGAACCAGGCGATGGAAGCGAAATCGCGCTGCGCGATGCTGATGATCGACCTCGACCGCTTCAAGGCGGTCAACGACACGCTCGGCCATCCGACCGGCGACAAATTGCTCGCGCAGGTCGCCGCCCGCCTGAAAGGGCTGATGGAACGCGGCATGACCTGCGGCCGCCTCGGCGGCGACGAGTTCGCGGTCGTCCTCCACAACGTCCCCTCGGCGAACGACGCCGAGGATCTCGCGAAGCGGATCATCGCCGCGATCAGCCGCCCCTATGTGGTCGACAATCATCAGCTCTTCGTCGGCGCCAGCATCGGCTATGCGATCGGCCCGCAGGACGGCTCGACGGTCGAGACGCTGACGCGCAACGCCGACCTCGCGCTCTACAAGTCGAAGGACAAGGGCGGCAACGTCGTCGCCGCCTATGTCGCCTCGCTCCATGCGCAGGCCGAGGAACGGCGCGTGATGGAGCAGGAACTGCGCGGCGCGCTCGACCGCGGCGAGTTCGAACTTTACTACCAGCCGGTCGTCACCGCCGGCGACGGCACGCTCAACGGCTTCGAGGCGCTGATCCGCTGGAACAACCAGAAGCTCGGCAACGTCTCGCCCGGCCGCTTCATCCCGCTCGCCGAAGACAGCCGTCTGATTTCGCCGATCGGCGAATGGGTGCTGCGCACCGCGTGCCACGAGGCGATGAAATGGCCGTCGAACCTCAAGGTCGCGATCAACGTCTCGGCCGAGCAGCTCACCGACCCCGCCTTCGCCTCGGTCGTCGTCTCGGCGCTCGCGCAAAGCGGCCTGCCGCCGCAGCGGCTGGAGATCGAGGTCACCGAAAGCGTGTTCCTGCGCGACGGCGGCGGCGCGGCGCAGTTGCTCGATCAGCTCATCGGCCTCGGCATCCGCCTGTCGCTCGACGATTTCGGTACCGGCTATTCCTCGCTTGGCTATCTCAGAAAGACGCAGTTCTCGACGATCAAGGTCGACCGCAGCTTCGTCGTCGGCGCCGCGAAAGGCAGCATCGAATCGATCGCGATCATCCGCGCCGTGGTCGCGCTCGCCGACAGCCTCGGCATGTCGACGACGGCCGAAGGCGCGGAGACCGAGATCGAGGTCGACACGATCCGCACCCTCGGCTGCAGCAATATCCAGGGCTATTATTACGGCCGCCCGATGCCCGCGGCCGACGTGATGATGCTATTCCGCCGCCCCGAAACGGCAACGGCGGCGGCCTGATTCTCTGGCAGTCGCCCCCGCAAAGGCGGGAGCCGCTGGCCACCTTATCCGTCAGCGCCGCGTAAACCGGCAGCGGCCCCCGCCTGCACGGGGGCGACGGGGACTCTCGACGACCCGAACCCCTCGCGCGACGAATGGAACGTCTTAACAAAAGGTTCCCCCACTCACCGCATGATGGGCGCGATTCACCGCTTGATTGTTGGTGACCCGGGAAGGCTGCGGCAAAGACGCTGCAACGCTTGAAGACAAGCCAAAGGGGTCGCCTTCCATGCTCAACCGCCGCTTTCTGGGTGCTTTCGCGCTGGGCGCTTCGCTGCTTGCCAGCGTTCCGGCCACCGCGCGCGACTATCTCCAGTGCGTCCCCTTCGCCCGCGCCGAATCGGGCGTCGAGATTCGCGGCAACGCCAAGACCTGGTGGGCGCAGGCGGCGGGCGAATATGATCGCGGCCAGGAACCCCGCAAGGGCGCCGTCATGGCCTTCGCCGGCACCCGCGGGATGCCGCTCGGCCATGTCGCGGTGGTCAAGAAGATCATCAGCGACCGCGAAATCCTGATCGACCACGCCAACTGGTCGCCGATCCACGGCCGCCGCGGCCAGATCGAACGCAACGTCCGCGTCCTCGACGTCAGCGACAAGGGCGACTGGAGCCTGGTCCGCGTCTGGTATGCGCCGATCGGCGACCTCGGCCTGCGCGCCAACCCCGTGCAGGGCTTCATCTATGCCGACGGCGACGCCAAGCCCGATCACCGCTTCAGCGGCGGCGAGCCGGCGTGGGCGCAGAACGACTGGAAGCCCGGCAACGGCCTCGACCTCGTCATCGCTTCGCTGCGCTAACCCCGCCCACGATCGACAAGCTGATTCCCCCCTCCCGCAAGCGGGAGGGGCAGCGAGACTTACGAGCCTTGCTCGTTAGTCGCAGCGGGGTGGGCAGACCGCACCGCTGCTGGCCCACCCCCGGCCCCTCCCGCCTGCGGGAGGGGAGAAGCATCAGTCTTCCGGCGCCTCGCCACCCTCGGCGGCATCCTCGAACCACGCCTCGACCTCGCCCGACAGCTTGATCGTCATCGGCTGGCCGAAGCGGTCCTTCGACTTGCCCGCGGCGACGCGAATCCAGCCTTCCGAGATCGAATATTCCTCGACGTCGGTGCGTTCCTTGCCCTTGAAACGGATGCCGATGCCGCGCTGCAGCACCTCCATGTCGAAATGGGGCGAGCGCGGGTTGGTCGACAAATGGTCGGGCGGCGTATCGGTCATCTTCTATCTCCGGTTCTGGCCGTCGCCGCTAGGCGAGACGCGGCGCCAAATCAAGCGCTGCCACCAACCGGACCGGGACGAGGCGGCTGGCGACCGCGGCGAAATTCGCCTAGTCCGGCCCATGATGGAAACGAAGCGCCGCGGCAGGATCCGGACCAATGACCCAGAAGGGATGCGCGCGCGCATCCTCGATGCCGCCGCCGGCCTGTTCCAGGCGCGCGGCTATCACGACACGTCGGTGCAGGATGTGAAGCGACGCGCGGGGGTGTCGAGCGGCGCCTTTCACCATCATTTCGAATCGAAGAAGGCGCTGGGTCTCGCCGTCGTGCGCGAACGGGTCGCGGACGCGCTGCGCGCCGCCTGGCTCGATCCGCTGATCGCCGCGCCAAGCGTCGCCGAGGGGGTGCGCGCCGCGATGGGGGCGATCGGCCGCGAACTCGGCGAGCAGGGTTTCGTGCGCGGCTGCCCCGTCAACAATCTGGCGGTCGAACTTGCCTTTTCGGATTCGGATTTCCGCGCCGCGCTTCAACATATCTTCGCCGACTGGCAGGACCGCATCGCCGCCCGCATCGCCGCCGAGCCCGCGCCGCCGGCTCTGGCCGGGGTCTCGCCCGCCGACCTCGCGGGCTTCATCGTCGCCGCCTATTCGGGCGCGATGACGATGGCAAAGGCCGAACAATCGCCCGCCCCGCTCGATTCGGCGGTCGCGATCCTGATGCGATTGCTGGCCCGGCCCTGAGCCACGCCCCAGGGGAGTGCTCAGACGCGGGTGAACTCCATCACCCAATTGACCTCCCAGGTGGCGCCGCCGTCGGCCGAGAAGGCCTGTTCCCAGCGCGCGCCGGACTCGGTGATCGCCGACCAGATGAAGCGGATGCCGATCGGCTTCCCCGCATGTTCGTCCCGGCCGAAGAAGGTGCCGACCCCGCCCTCGAAGCGCCCCTGAAGCGGCGGCGCGAGCCCCGGAAAGCGCGAATCGAGCCACCAGATCGACCAGAGGCCGGTCGCGGGATCGGTGCGCCGCACCGTCGCCGCGGCATAGGCGCCGTGCGGGTCGTCCAGCCAATGATCGTCGACATTGCCCGCGCCGCCGATCAGCTCCCAGCCGCGGCAGGTGCCGTCGAACTCGAACCAGTCGGCGCTCCCCGCCAGCCGCTCGCTGAGCTTGCGATGCCGCACGCGCCAGTCGCCGGTCTGGAATGCGAAATCATGGCGTCCGTCGTGCATTGCTATCCTCCAAAAAAAGACGCCGCCGCCCCGAGCGAAGACGAGGGGTTCGTTCGAGCGCAGCGAGAACCGGAACCGTCGCGGCCTCGACTTCGCTCGGCATGGCCCCTCGGCTTCGCTCGGGGAGACGGTGGAGGTTTCTCGCCATTCTAGCGCAGCGCCGATCGCGGCGTCGGGTCGAGCCGCAGCGTCTGCGGCGGGCGTTCCTCGGCATCGTGCAGAACGGCCGCGACCCGGCTTTGCCAGCGGTCGCTGCCCCGCGCCCGCGCCAGCGCCGCCGCGATCGCGTCGTGGCTGTCGCCGCGCACGAACCAGGCCAGCAATTTGCGGTCGTCGCGAACCGGAAGCTGCGGGAAATTATTGGGCTCGCCGAGCGGCACATAGGCGGCGATGACGTCCACCCCCGCCGCTTCGAGCGCCGGCGTCATCTCGTCTGCAAAGAAAGCCGCGAAACCCGCGTCGGGAGTCTTCCACAGATATTCGATGACCACCTCCACCGCCCCGCCCGCCGCATCGCCCCCCGCATCGGGCGCGCGCGCCTTCGCCGGAGCGAAGCCCAGCCCCGGCGCCGCGGGTTTCAGCAGCAGCACATTATCATTATCGTCGAGCATCGGGTTGGCGGCGGCGCGGTTCGCCTGCCACACGGGTCCGAAATAAAAGGCCTTCAGCCCCTGCTCGCGCGCCGCCATGTCCCGAAAACCGCGAATCCAGGTGAAGCGCGCCGCGTCGTCATGATCGCGATACTGGCCGATGATCCGCATCCCGAGCCTCTCCTGACTCTCGACGAACTTCGCGTCGAACAGCGCCACGAAATCATCGCGCACGTCCGGGACCAGCCTGTATTGGCGAAGCTCGACGATTTGGGCATCGTCCGCATCGGCCGTCTGCCCGCGCGCGGTCCCGGCCGCCGCGCCGGTCATCGCCCCGATCACCGTCCCCGCCATCATCATCGCGCCTGCCCATTTTCCGATCATCGCGCACCTCCATCGGCAATACAGACGGGTTGACCTGTTTTGTCAAGCACAGCGAAACGACGTCCCGCCCGGGCGCGGAAACGCGATGGTGCGAAAAGGAATGATTCGCGCCGGAAACGCCGTCCGGCGGATTCGGATCAGCGGTGGCGGGCCTTCCACGCGCGGACCGCCGCCATAGTCTTTTCGATATGCGCCTGCGGATTGCGATCGGTGTAAGCGAGCAGGATGGTGCCGTTCGGCGCGATGACGAACGATGTCCGGTTGGAGATCATCGTTTTGCCCGGCCCCGGCATGGCGGTGTCGTATTTCGCCGCGACCCTGGCGCCCGGATCGGCCGCGACGGCGAATTTGTCGCGGCATTCCGACCGGGAAAACTCCGCGACGCGATCGATATTGCCGGCGGTAACGCCGACGACGCGCGCGCCGAGCCGGTTGAAGTCGTCGCTCGCCTCGGCGAAGAGATGGGCTTCCACCGTGCAGCCGGGAGTGAAGGCGGCAGGGAAGAAATAGAGCACGACCGGCCCTTTCCTGAGCGCCTGCTTCAGCGACAGGCTGAAAGGCTTGCCGCCCTGCGCGGCGTTCAGCGTGAAGTCGGGCGCCTTCGCGCCCTGCCGAAGCGCCGCGATGCTCTCCACCGGGAGGACCGTCAGCGCGAGGCCAAGGCCGAGCGATGCTCCCATTGCGATCTGGGCGATCTTCTTCCGGATTGTCATCGGCGGTTCTCCAACGCGGGCAGGGCCGGTCCATCCAGCCTGGGCGCCCTGAGCTTCATCCCCGATTACCACGCCGCCGAGGCACATGCAAAAGCGATGGGCCGCGTGCGGCCTTGCCGGTTTCGCGCCCGCGATGCATCTTCGCGGCATGACCAAATATCTCATCTCCTTCCCGAGCGAAGCCATGGTCCTCACGGACGAGGATCTCCCGGCCGTTTCCGCCGCCGCGCACGCGGTGATCGAGGAAGCCAAGGCCGCCGGCGTCTATGTGTTCGGCGGGGGCATCGACGAGCAGGTTGATCCGGTGCGGGTCTTTGCCGACGGGTCGGTGTCCCCGGAAATCTATCCGGGCAGCCGGCTGAACGGCGGCTTCACGGTGCTGGAACTGCCGACCCGTGAAGACGCGGTCGCATGGGCGGGCAAGATCGCCGCCGCCTGCCGGTGCGCGCAGGAACTTCGCGCGTTCATGTACGATCCGGCAAGCTAGGTTCGGCGCCACGTCCCCGGCGCGAGGTCGCCCAGCTCCCACGACCCGACCCGCCAGCGCACGAGCCGCAGCGTCGGATGGCCGACCGCGGCGGTCATCCGGCGAACCTGGCGGTTGCGGCCTTCGGTGATCGTCAATTCCAGCCAGCAGTCGGGCACGCTCTTGCGATAGCGCACCGGCGGATCGCGCGGCCACAATTCCGGCGGATCGATGCGGCGGGCCGCGGCCGGCCGCGTCAGGCCATCGTTCAGCTCGACGCCGGATCTCAGCCGGTCGAGGCTCGCCGCATCGGGTTCGCCCTCGACCTGCACCAGATAGGTTTTCGGCATCTTGTGCCGCGGCGACGCGATGCGCGCCTGCAGCGCCCCGTCATCGGTCAGCACCAGCAGGCCTTCGCTGTCTCGGTCGAGCCGCCCGGCCGGATAGACGCCGGGGACATCGATATAGCCGGACAAGGTCGCACGCGCGGTTTCGGTGCCGCGATCGGTGAATTGCGACAGGACGCCATAGGGTTTGTTGAACAGGATCAGCCGGCTCACGGCGCGGTCCTCTTGAGATTGGAAAGCCGACCTATCTAACCGTTCGTGTCGAGGGCAGTAGAGGCACCCCAACGGAAATAGCCCCGCCCCCGGGGGGGGAGCCGAAGAGACGAA
>NZ_JAOZVW010000110.1 GCF_025869345.1 Sphingopyxis sp. | reverse complement strand
CCCGCGAAAGCGGGAATCCCGCTCTTCTTCGTGCCTTTGTGCCTTTGTGCGAGTCAAAAAATCTCGCACGAAGGCACGAAGGCACGAAGAGAAGATGTACAGCAGCGGGATTCCCGCTTTCGCGGGGATTACGAAGGTGGAAGCCGACATGACGCCGCCCACCCCCACTCCAAACGTCGCCCATAAAAAAGGGGACGGCCTTCCCCCGAAAGCCGCCCCCTCCCAAGCGCGTGGTCGCTGACCTGCCGGGGGCTTAGAAAGCCACGCCCAGCGTGAAGACCACGGTCGGATCGTAAAGCGTGTCGTCGGCCTTGACGCCCGTCTTTTTGATGTCGGTATCGATATAGGCGACCGACAGCGTCGCGGGCCCGGCGCTGTAGGACGCGCCGATCGACCAGTCGAGATAATTGCCGTCGGCCGCCGCGGTGCCCAACGAACCATCGGTGTAACCAAGGCCGGCGTTCAGTGTGACCGGCGTGTTCGGAATCCCGAAGCCGAGGCCGAGGTTCAGATAGAGATTGTCGTCGCTTCCCAGCGATTTCTGGCTGGGGGCGTATGCGACGAGCCCGGTCGCCGAAAGCGGGCCGATATCGTGCGACAGCGAGCCGATGACCTCGACATAGTCGGCGGGCCCCGCACCCTTATGATGCCCCGGATAGGCATAATAAGTGGTGTTGAGGTCGAGCGTCGTTCCCGGCGCCACCTCGGTCGAAAAGCCCGCGATCAGATCGAGCTCGAACTTGCCGTAGAGCGGGCTGTTCGGAAGCCCCGATCCCCATGTGCCGACATAGAAGCCGCTGTCGTGGGTCAGCGTCAGGCTGGGCTGGATCTCGACCTTCTCGTTCGACAGCGAAATGCCGCGATAGCGATAGTCGGACACGATATCGACGCCGCCCGACAGGGTGAACGGACCGGCCTTGTTTGCGTCATCCTGTGCAAAGGCCGGAGTCGACATCGCCGATGCCGCGAGCACCATGCCGAAACATGCTTTGCCGAGAAACTTCATGGGTTGATCCCCTTCGTTGATGGCTACCGGATCGTCCCGCCTGCCCTGCACGTCCATGCCTCTGACCGGGCCCGATACCACGAACGGGCGGAAAATTGCCGATGTTGTTGCATCGCACAAATGAAAATTGCGTGTAAGTCGCGATTGAAAGATGGCCTGTGTCTTTCGCGCAACAACCATCGGCTTCACGCTTGCGCTTTGCCAAGTCGGCGCCGGAAGGCTAAAGAGCGCCCGGTTTCTTCCTTGGTATCGAGCCTGAATCGATGAGCGATCACAATCCTGGCCTGCGCCCCTGGCGCGACATCGCGCGGCGGACCAGCCGCCAGATCATGGTCGGCACCGTCCCCGTCGGCGGCGGCGCGCCGATCACGGTCCAGACGATGACGAACACCCCGACCGCCGATCCGGTGGCGACGATCGACCAGATCCGCCGCTGCGAGGATGCGGGCGCCGACCTGATCCGCGTCTCCTGCCCCGATACCGACAGCACCGCGGCGCTTGGGGCCATCGTCCGCGCGGCGCGCATTCCGATCATCGCCGACATCCATTTCCACTACAAGCGCGCGCTCGAAGCCGCCGACGCCGGCGCCGCGTGCCTGCGCATCAACCCCGGCAACATCGGCTCGTCGGAGCGCGTCGGCGAAGTCGTGCGCGCCGCCAAGGCGAATGGCTGCGCGATCCGCATCGGCGTCAACGCGGGGAGCCTCGAAAAGGATCTGCTCGAAAAATATGGCGAGCCCTGCCCCGAAGCGCTCGTCGAAAGCGCGCTCGACCATATCAAGCTGCTCCAGGACCATGATTTCCACGACTATAAGGTCGCGGTGAAGGCGAGCGACGTCTTTCTCGCGGTCGCGTCCTATATGCAGCTCGCCGACGCGGTCGACTGCCCGCTGCACCTCGGCATCACCGAGGCGGGCGGGCTGATCGGCGGCACGGTCAAGTCGGCGCTCGGCATCGGCAACCTGCTCTGGGCCGGGATCGGCGACACGATCCGCGTCAGCCTGTCGGCCGAACCCGAGGAGGAAGTCCGCGTCGGCTACGAGATATTGAAGACGCTCGGCCTGCGCACCCGCGGCGTCCGGGTGGTTTCGTGCCCGAGCTGCGCGCGCCAGGGCTTCGACGTCATCCGCACCGTCCAGGCGCTCGAGGACGCGCTTCAGCACATCAAGACCCCGATGTCGCTCTCGGTCCTCGGCTGCGTCGTCAACGGCCCCGGCGAGGCGCGCGAGACCGACATCGGCATCACCGGCGGCGGCAACGGCAAGCATATGGTCTATCTCTCGGGCGTCACCGACCACCATGTCGAGGACGCCGACATGATCGCGCATATCGTGAAGCTCGTCGAAGCCAAGGCGGCCGAAATCGACGCCGGCAGCGCGGTGAGCATGGACACGCTGCACGGCAAGGCAGCGTGAGGCGCTGACGCGGGACAACAACCGGACACGTCCGGTTCGGGGTGGTGAGCGGACGGTGGCTTACCCACCGTTCGTCATCCCGGGCTTGACCCGGGATCCCGCTTTTTCCTGCGAATGAGCGGCCTTCGATCTCAAGCGGGACCCCGGATCAAGTCCGGGGTAACGAAAAGAGAAACGTCAACAGCCGGTCGATTGTAGACCTCCGTCATCCCGGACTTGATCCGGGATCCATTCTCTCAGCGCCGGATGAATGGATCCCGGATCAAGTCCGGGATGACGATGTGAGATCATGTCCGCCTCCGGCCGCTAGCTGGCATCCGATCCACACGCGCCATCGCCTTTTCATCGCCGTCGGCGAAGGCTAGCTTCCTCGGCATCGCAGGAGCCCCCGCCATGACCGATAAACCCGACGCCCTCGACCGTCTCGTCCAGTTCCTGCTGCTCGTCGCCGCGGTCACGACGATCGCCAACGGCCTCTTCATGCTCGTCCGCCCGCTCGACTGGTATGTCTTCATCCCCACCGTCGTCACCACCGGCCCGCCGAATGCACATTTCATCCGCGACATCGGCCTCGCCTATCTGGGGTCGGGCCTGATCCTGCTCTATGCGACCGCCGACCCCGCCCTCCGCTGGCGCGCCGCGGTCGTCGGCGGGCTCTGGCTCGCCCTGCACGGCGCGCTCCACATCTACGAGGTGGCGGCGGGCATCTGCGGCCCCGCGACCTTCTGGGCCGACGCGCCGGGCGTGATCGGCCAGCCCGCGCTCGTCATCGCCGCGCTGGCGATCCTGCGCATTCGAAAGCGTATTTGACAGCGCCCATCCGACTGGACAAAGCGCGTCCATGACCCTCTCCATCCGCCCCGCCACGCCCGCCGACCTGCCGCTGATCGCCGGGTTGATCCGCGCGCTCGCCGACTATGAAAAGCTCGCGCACGAAGTCCGGTTCGACGAGGCGGCGCTCGGCGAGAAACTCTTCGGCTCGCGCCCCTATGCCGAGGTCGTGATCGGCGAGATCGACGGCGCGGCGCAGGGCTTCGCGCTCTTCTTCCACAATTTCTCGACCTTCGAGGGGCGCCCGGGGATCTATCTCGAAGATCTGTTCGTCCGCCCCGAAGCGCGCGGCTCCGGCCTCGGCAAGGCGCTGCTCGCGCATCTCGCGACGCTCTGCGTCGAACGCGACTGCGCGCGCCTCGAATGGTCGGTTCTCGACTGGAACGCGCCGTCGATCGGTTTCTACAAGAGTCTCGGCGCCCGGATGATGGACGAATGGACGGTGATGCGCGTCGATGGTGACGCGCTGACGCGGCTCGCTGCCGTCTAGCGCTTCCGCCCGAACCAGACGAGCAGGATACCGGCCACCGCCAGCACCGCCCCATTGCGCGTCCACACCCGGTCGCCGAGCATGAAGCTGCTTTCGGGCCAGTGCACGATATCGAGCCCCTGCAACATCCACAGGCCGCCCATCAGGATCGCCGCGACCCCGACGATCGCCATGACCGCTTTCACCGCCCCCATGACCGCCTCCTATCGTTTCTGCAGTCCGATCAGCGGCCGCAGCCAGCCGATGCTGCGCCCGATCGCATAGAAAAGCCAGCATCCGATGACGGTCGCCGCGAGCAGCACCGCAAAGGACGGCAACGCCGCCACGCCCGCGCGCAGCAGCCCATATCCCACCAGGATGATGATCGTCTGATGGATGATGTAAAAGGGGAACACCGCCTCGGCGAGCGTCGCGCGCCACCCGTGGTCGCGGTTCCAGAAGCGGTCGGCGATCCCGACCAGCGCGACGATCGCCGCCCAGCCCTGCACCAGCCGCAGAACCATGACGGGCGTGACGATTCCCGCGGGCGGCCCCTCGCCCGGCGCGCTGGCCACCGCCCAGGCGACATAGGCATAGGCCGCGAGCGCCGCCACCGCCGCGGCGGGCCAGCAGCGCGCGACCGCCGCGAACAGCGCCGGTCGCGCGCGCAGCAGCCAGCCGATGAAGAAGGGCACCAGATAGTGGAGATGGTTCGGCCCGTCGTCGAACAGCGCATGGGTCTCGCGATAGCCGGGAAAGGCGAACAAAATTGCGAGCCAAGCCGCGAGCGGCAGCGCCAGCATCCCCCAGCCGCCGAGCAACCGCGCGGCGCCGTCGGCGACCCGGCTCCGCGCCTTTTCGGGAACCCCCGCCAGAACCGCGACCGCGAGCAGCGTATAGGCAAAGAGATAGACGACGAACCACAGATGCTGCCACGTCGGCAGCACGATCCCGTCGAGCGTGCCGAAGCGGAAATAATCATGGGCCCAGAAATGCAGGAACCCCTCCGCATAACCATGCTGCGTCGTCAGTTCGATCCACGGCTGCACCGGGATAACGATGATCATGCCGAAGGCGAGCGGGATCAGCAGCCGCGCGGCGCGCGAACGCAGGAAAGCGCCCGGCGCGCCGAGCTTCGCGAACAGCGCCGCGCTCGCATAGCCCGAGACGAGGAAGAGCAAAGGCAGCCGCCAGCTATTCGTCGCGAGCATCGGAATTTCCACCCAGTCCATCGGCCGCGGCGTTTTGACGTGCCATCCCCACGGCACGAAAAACATGCCGATATGATAGAGGATCAGCAGCGCGAAGGCGCCGATCCTGAGCCAGTCCATTCCATAATGCCGTTTCATGTCCATCGCGGCGAAACTCCTTTGCCGGTTCGTGCCGCTGCCGCTAATCGGGAAAGCGGCCGGCGGGCGATCCCGGCGGGACGAGAAGCGGAGCCGGTGTGACGGACGAAGAAGCGCGAGGGACGAGCGGCGGCGCAGCCGGGACGAGCGGCCCCACTGGCGGGCTCAGCGCCCGCGCGCTCACCGCGCTGCTGCTCGCGGCGATCTTCTGCTTCGGGCTCGTCCGCATCGCCGCCAACGTCTATTCCTACATCGCCGACCGCGAGGGTGCGGGCCTCGCCACCTCGCCGACGATTGCCTGGATGCTGGAGGGCAGCAGCCTGATCGCCTGGGCGGTGATGATGATCCCCTGCTGGTTCGCGGTGCGGCGCATCCGCCCGCCGCGCGTCGCCCTGCCGTGGACCGTCGCGATCCACGCGTTGCTCGCCATCCCGGTGTCGCTCGGCCATATCGCGCTGATGGCCGGCTTCCGCACCGCGCTCTGGCGGCTGATGGGGCTCACCTATCATTTCACCGCGCCCGACGGCTCGCCGATCCTCTATGAATTGCGCAAGGACATCTCGGCCTATACCGAGCTCGTCTTCATCCTCTTCCTCGTCCAGTGGCTCGTCGCGCGCTACGCCATACCACCCGCCGCGACGCCCGGACCCGCGACGCTTGCGGTCGGCGACGGCGCGGTCACGCACCATCTGCCGGTCGGCGAGATCGAGCATGTCGCCGCCGCCGGCAATTATGTCGAGATCGCCTGGCGCGGCCAGACTTTGCTTCACCGCGCGACGCTGACCGCGATCGAAAGCGAACTCGCCGCCGCCGGCTTCGTCCGCATCCACCGCAGCCGCCTCGTCCGCCGCGACGCGGTGCGCCGCGTCGTCACGCTGAAGAGCGGCGATTTCGACGTCGAGATGGAGAGCGGCGCCGTGCTGCGCGGCAGCCGGCGGTATCGGGGGAATGTCGAGGGCTGAAACACCGTCATTGCGAGCGAAGCGAAGCAATCCAGAGCGGTTTACGCTAC
>NZ_JAOZVW010000109.1 GCF_025869345.1 Sphingopyxis sp. | reverse complement strand
CGCCTCGACTTCGACGATCGCCTTGTCGGCCATGCCGCTGGTCAGATAGCGGCGCGCGCGATCGAGCCGTTCGGTCGCGCGCGGCGATTGCGTGCCCGCGGGCCGCACCACGAACAATTCGCCAAGCTCGCGCTTGAGCCCTGTCCACAGGCTGCCCTTGTCGCCGTTGCGTCCGACGAGTTCGGGGGCGATCGCGTCGAGGTCGGCGCGAAGCTGTTCGAGCGTCACCGGCTCGCGCGAGGTTTCGATGATCGTCTTCACCGCATTGGGCTGATCGTCGCCAAAGCGCAGGCGAAGCTGTGCTTCGAGATAGCCGAGCGACAGCCCGCGATCGAGCGCACGGCGCACCGCAAAGGCGACGAGCAGTCCCTCGGCACGCGAAGCGTTGCCCGACGCCGATTCAGCCTGAAGCGTGATGCGCGAGAGGCGCTGCTCCAGTTCGGCGACGCGCGCCGCGAGCGCGTCGGCACCATCGACCGGCGCCACCACCACCGGCGGCGCGGCCGGCGCACTGGCCGTGCCGTCAGTCATTGCCTTGAGCACGCCGCCGGGCGCCGGCGTATCGACCACGCGGGTCGCCGGCGGCGTATCGCTGACGAGCCAGCGACTCATCGCCCAGCCGCCGCCGACAACCCCGATGATCAGCAGGACGACCGCACCGATGAAGAGCGCGCGCAACGAAAGCCTTTTCACCGGGGCTTCGCTATTGGCCAGCGGAGCCCGTTCGATGCTGTCGATTGTCATGTGTCTCTTTCGAACGACCCTGTCAGCGTCCCTTGTGGCACAAAGCGAGCGCTTCTGCCAACATCGCTGCGTCATCGGGGCGCGCGGCGACCGCCTCTCCGGCCCATCCCGAGCCGCCGCGGGCGGCGGTGGCGGCGCTGATCGCCAGCAAGGTCAAATGCTTACGATCGCTCCCGACCAGTTCGGCGATCCGCGCGGCGCCGCGCGCCGAATGCGCCATCAGCACCGCCGGCACGGCGACGAGCGCGTTCCATTCAGGCGGCGGCGGGACAGGATCGACGGCGTAGACGGGAAGCGGGGCGATCGCGATTCCCGCGGCGCCAAAGGTCGAGCGGTCGCGCCCGCACAGCCAGAGCAGCCGCGCCGCCCCCCGTGCCGCCATGGCGTCGACCAGGCCCTGCCCGTCGCCGGGCCCGGTGACGGCGACGGTCAGTCCCGCGGCGCGCGCGGCGGCGGCCGTCGCCTCGCCCACCGCCCAGACGGGCAGCGCCGCCAGCGCGGCCAGCCCCGCCCCACCGAGCCGCGCCGCCTGCGCGCTCGTCAGCAGCAGCGCGTCGAAGCCGACCGGATCGGGCGGCGACCAGGCCAGCGCGCGCGCCGCGAACAGCGGCATATGGCGGGCATCGAGGCCGGCAGCCCGCGCCCGCGCGACGGTCGCCGCGCCGCCGGGGTCGGCGCGGGTGACGACGAGCGGCAGATCGCCGGTCATGCCGTGAACAGGCGCCGCACCGCGCCCGGCGCTTCACCGAGCAGCCGGTGCGCGAGCGCTTCGGCATCGCCTTCGCCGGTCACGATCGCATGGCCCGCGATATGCTCCGCGCCGTCTTCCGAATAGATTTCGGCATCGAGCCGCAGGGTGCCATCACCCTGCCAGTACGCGTGCGCGGCGACGGGCGAGCGGCAGTCGCCGCCGAGCGCCGCGAGCAGCGCGCGTTCGGCCGTCACCGCGCGGTGCGTCGGACCATGATCGACCGCCGCCAGCAGCCCCAGCGTCGCCGCATCGTCGGCGCGCGCCTCGATCCCGATCGCGCCCTGCGACGCCGCCGGAAGCAGCAGGCCGATCGGCTGCGCCCGCCCGATAGCGTGCATCGCGAGCCGTTCGAGCCCGGCGGCGGCGAGCAGGGTCGCATCGGCATCGCCCGCAGCCAGCTTGGCGAGCCGCGTCTGGACGTTGCCGCGCAGCAGCACCGGGACGAGATCGGGGCGGATCCGCTTCACCTGCGCCGCGCGGCGCGGGCTGCTCGTCCCCAGCCGCGCGCCGTGCGGCAGGTCGGCGATCGTCGCCGCCTCCACCCCTTCGCGCAGCACCAACCGGTCGCGCGGGTCGGCGCGTTCGAGCATCGCCCCCAATGCAAAGCGCGGATCGCGAAGCGTCTCGACATCCTTCAGGCTATGCACCGCGATATCGATCGTCCCGGCATCGAGCGCGGCGTCGAGCTCGCGCGTCCATAGCGTCTTGCCCCCGACCTCGGCCAGCGCGCGGTCCTGGATGCGGTCGCCGGTCGCGGTCATCGGCACGATTTCGAGCGCTTCGGGCGCCAGATCATGCGCTTTCGTCAGCGCCGCCGCCGCCAGATGCGCCTGCGCCATCGCCAGCGGTGAGGCGCGGGTGCCGATGCGGAGCGGGTACGCGGGGGTGGGAAGCGGGATCGAGGCCATGCGCGCCTGCTAGGGCTTTGCAGGGACAAAGGGAAGACAGAGGGATTCGCGCAGAGACCGCAGAGCGCAGAGATTTTGTTCACGCGGAGACGCGGAGACGCGGAGGCGCGGAGAAGGCCGCGCCCCGCCGCGAAGCGGCCTTCCATCTCCAACGCGGCTCCGAAACGCGACGTCCTTAGACTAAGGGGTCTGGCGGCCCGTCACTCTTTCTTCTCCGCGTCTCCGCGTCTCCGCGTGAACTATCTTTCTTTCTTCTCTGCGGTCTCTGCGGCCTCTGCGCGAATCGCCATCCGACACCGCCGCTTGCCCCCCGCCCCTGCGCGCGGGTATGGGCGCATCCTATATGCCTCTCATCCTCGGCCTCGAATCGAGCTGCGACGAAACCGCGGCGGCGCTCGTCGACAGCGGACGGCGCATCCTCGCGCACCGCGTCGCGGGGCAGGAGGCCGAGCATCGGCCCTATGGCGGCGTCGTCCCCGAAATCGCCGCGCGCGCGCATGTCGACCGGCTCGCGCCGATCGTCGAGGGCGTGCTTGCCGATGCGGGCGTGTCGCTCGCCGATGTCGACGCGGTCGCAGCGACCGCGGGACCGGGGCTGATCGGCGGGGTGATGGTCGGGCTCGTCACCGGCAAGGCGCTCGCGCATGCGGCGGGCAAGCCGCTGATCGCGGTCAATCATCTCGAAGGTCATGCGCTGAGCCCGCGGCTCGCCGACCCCGATCTGCAATTCCCCTATCTGCTGCTGCTCGTCTCGGGCGGCCATTGCCAGTTGCTGCACGTCGAGGGCGTCGGCGCCTATCGCCGCCTCGCGACGACGATCGACGACGCCGCGGGCGAAGCCTTCGACAAGACCGCGAAGCTGCTCGGGCTCGGCTATCCCGGCGGCCCGGCGGTCGAGCGCGTCGCAAAGGACGGCGATCCGCGCGCGGTGCCGCTCCCGCGCCCGCTCGTCGGCAGCGCCGAGCCGCATTTCTCCTTCGCCGGGCTGAAGAGCGCCGTCGCACGCGCCGCCGCTTCGGGCGAGCATGGTACCGCCGACCTTGCCGCCTCCTTTCAGCAGGCGGTGGTCGATTGCCTCGTCGATCGCAGCCGCATCGCGCTCGCCGCCTGCCCCAATGCCACGGCGTTCGTCGTCGCGGGCGGGGTGGCCGCGAACGGCGCGATTCGCGCCGCGCTGACCGATCTCGCCGCGCGCTTCGGCAAGCCCTTCGTCGCGCCGCCCTTGTGGCTCTGCACCGACAATGGCGCGATGATCGCGTGGGCGGGCGCCGAGCGTTTCGCCGCGGGGCTGACCGACCCGCTCGACACCGCCGCGCGGCCGCGCTGGCCGCTCGACCCCGAAGCCGAGGCGGTGCGCGGCGCCGGAGTGAAAGCATGACGTCATATAGCAGTTTCGGGGTGGTCGGCGGCGGCGCCTGGGGCACCGCGCTCGCGCAACTGCTGGCCGCCGAGGGCGCGCCGGTGCGCCTCTGGGCGCGCGAGGCAGAAGTGGTCGCGGCGATCAATTCCGAACATCGCAACCCGCTTTTCCTGCCTGACGCCAGGCTGTCGCCGTCGCTCGCCGCGACCGGCGCGCTCGCGGATCTGGCGGCGTGCGACGCGCTGCTCGTCGTCGTCCCGGTGCCTTTCCTGCGCGCGGTGCTGGCCGACCTGCCCGCCGGCAACGCGCCGCTGATCTTTTGCAGCAAGGGCATGGAGGCGGGGAGCTTCGCCTTCCCGATCGACATCGCGCGCGACATCTGTCCCGGCCGGCCGCTGGCGGTGCTGTCGGGCCCGACCTTCGCACACGAAGTCGCGGCCGGGCTGCCCACCGCGATCACGCTGGCGGCCGCCGACGCCGCGACCGCCGAAGCGCTGGCGCAGGCGCTCGCCCGCCCGCATTTCCGCCCCTATGTGTCGACCGACATGATCGGCGCCGAGATCGGCGGCGCGGTCAAGAATATCCTCGCGATCGCCTGCGGCATCGTCGACGGCGCCGGACTGGGGCTCAACGCACGGGCGGCGCTGATCAGCCGCGGCTTCGCCGAAATGACGCGCTTCGGCCTGGCGCGCGGCGCTGAGGCCGAAACGCTGGCGGGACTCGCCGGGCTCGGCGACCTCGTGCTCACCTGCACCTCGTCCAACTCGCGCAATTTCGCACTGGGTCAGGGATTGGGGCGCGGCGCCGAGGCGGCGGTGCTGATGGCCGACCGCCGCACCGTCGCCGAAGGCGCGTTCAGCGCCCCGGTGATCGCCGCCGCCGCCCGCGCCGACGGAATCGAGATGCCGATCACCGACGCGGTCGCGCGGCTCGTGGCCGGCCAGATTCGCGCGGGCGAAGCCATTCAGGCTCTGCTCAGCCGCCCGCTGCGACCCGAGGGGCGATGACCCGCCTATCGCAATTGCCTGCCTCCCCCGCGCGCGCTAGACTGATCGGCGGGGAACAGCAGAAGGGGCGCGAGGCTTGAGCCAGACGGACAGCGCAGCCGCGCGCAGCCCCGCAGCCGCCGCGCCTGTAATGGCGCAGGCCGACGCCGACACCGCCGCGCTCGCCAAGGGGGGGCGCACCAATTTCCTCGGCTTCATCATGCGCCTCGTCGCGCGCCTGCCCTTTCTCTATTTTGCCGGGCGCTGGTACGGGCCCGAAGCGGTCGGGCGCTTCGCCTTCGCGGTGCTCGTCATCGAACTCGTCGCGCAGCTTGCGACCCTCGGCCTCAAGCGCGGCCTCGCCGAGCAATTGAGCGCCGAGGGGGCCGATCATCGCCATGTCGTGTGGGACGGCATGTTCGTCGCCTTCCTCGCCTCGGCGATCGGATCGGCGATCCTCCTGCTGCTGCCGCAAATCATGTTTCCGGCAGGGGACATCGACAGCACCGACCGCTGGATGGCGCTGCTCGTTTTCGCGATCGCGGGCACCGACGTCGCGCTCGCCGCCTGCGCCTATCGCTTCGACATCGGCGCGACGGTGCGCGCGCGCGCGGTCGTCGAGCCCTGGGTGATCAGCGTCGCCGCCGCCGGTTTCTGGTATGTCTCACCGCGCGACGGGCTGATGCTCTCCTATGCCGCGGCGATGGTCGGGGCGTTCCTGACGGCGCTGGTCCCGATGATCCGCCATTATGGCGGCCCCGGCGTCTGGCGGCCGCAGCCGTCCTATCTGATCATGGTCGCGCGCCGCAACGCGCCGCTCGCCGCCGCCGACGCGATCGAATGGGGGACGCGCCGCCTCGACCTCTTCATCCTCGGCCAGTTCACCTCGCCGACGATCTACGGCATCTATTATATGGCGCAGCAGGTCGCGTCGCTGCCGCAAAAGCTCAAGACCAGTTTCGAGCCGATCCTCGGCCCGGTGATCACCCGCAATCTCGCCGAAAACCGGCTGGGCGCCATCGCCGCGCAGGTCAGCCAGGTCGGCTTCTGGATCATCGCCGCGCAGGCGGGGATCGCGCTCGCGCTCGGCATTCCGGGCGAAGCGGTGATGGGGCTGGTCGGGCCGCAATTCGTCGGCGGCGCGGGCGCGCTCGCCTTCCTGCTCGCGGCCGAAGTGGTCGCGGCGACCGCGGTGGTCAGCGAAGCGGCGCTCGTCTATGTCGCGCGCCACCGCAACCTGCTCGTCAGCCTCGCGACGCTCGCGTTGCAGGCGGTGCTCAGCGTCGCGCTGATCCTCATCGCGCGGTCGATGGGGCTCGATCCGATCACCTATGCCGCGGCGGTCGCGCTGGCGCTGATGCTTGCGCTCGGTTTCGCCTCGGTGGTCAAGGCGCGGCTGCTCGCGAAGCTGCTCGGCGCGCCGGTGAACAGCCTGCGCTGGGCGCTCGTCTGGGCGACCGGAGGCGCCGCGGTGCTCGGCTGGGGGGCGACGAAGCTTCCCGAATGGGCCGAACTGCTCGTCGGCGTCCCCGTCATCCTCGGTATTTATGCTTGGCTGATCTGGACGCGCGGCTTCGGCCCCGCCGACCGCGCGCTGTTCCGCAAGCATCCGGAGGCAGCGGAAGCAACGGATTGATCGCAAGGATCGGCGACGAACGGCAGCTTCGAGGTGGGGGGTTGCTGTTCATTTCTCTCGTCATCCCGGACTTGATCCGGGATTCATTCTCTCAGCGCCGGATGAATGGATCCCGGATCAAGTCCGGGATGACGATGTAAGGTAGGTCGGCTTCCGGCCGAAAGCCGACGCCCACCCTACCCCAGCCGTTCGGCGATTTTCGCCGTGAGGTCGGTCTGGGCGCGCGGGCCGACCTGCGCGATGATCTCGCGCGCGCAGATCGCACCCATCGTCAGGCAATCGGCGATGCTGCGCCCTTGCGCCTGCCCCGACAGGAAACCGGCGGCGAACAGGTCGCCCGCGCCGGTGGTATCGACGACCTGATCGATCGGCTCGGCCGTGACCGCGGTGCGCTCGCCGTTCGTCACCGCGACCGCGCCCTTTTCGCTGCGCGTCACGACGAGCAGCGGCACGCCGGCCGCGATACTGGCCAGCGCCGCCTCGAAATCCTGGTCCTGCGCGAGTTCGAGCAGCTCCGCCTCGTTCGCGAACAGGATGTCGATCTCGCGCGCCGCGATCATGCGGCGGAAATCCTCGCCATGCGCCGCGATGACGAAGGTGTCGGACAGGGTGAAGGCGACGCGGCGGCCCGCCGCGCGCGCGAGGCCGATCGCTTCGGCCATCGCCGCGCGCGAGGCGTCGGCGTTCCACAAATAGCCTTCGAGATAGAGGATGTCGGCGTCGGCGATCAGCGCCGGGGCGAGCGATTCGCGGCCCAGATTCTGCGACGCGCCGAGGAAGGTGTTCATCGTCCGCTGTCCGTCGGGGGTGACGAAGATCAGGCAGCGCGCGGTCGGGTCGCCCTCGGCGAGCGGCGGTGTCTCAAAGGCGACACCCAGCGACGTCAGGTCGTGCGTGAACACCTGGCCGAGCTGGTCGTCGGCGACCTGGCCGATGAAGGCGCAGCGCCGGCCGAGCGCCGCCATCCCGGCGAGCGTGTTCGCCGCCGAGCCGCCCGACATCTCGACCGCCGGTCCCATCGCCGCATAGAGCCGCGCCGCCTCGTCGGCGTCGATCAGCCGCATAGAGCCCTTCGCCAGACCCTCGGCCTCGATCAGCGCGTCGTCGGCGCGGGCAATCACGTCGACGATCGCATTGCCGATCGCGACGACATCGAAACGGGCGGTGGAGGCCATGAAAATTCCTGTGCTGGATGGGAAAAGCTGCGCGCGCCTTTAGGGGGCGCGGCCCTTCAAGGCAAGCACGGCGCTTGACGCGGCGCCCGTCGGCGCGCCATCCACAGCGCATGGCCCGCGCCGTCCACGCCCTGCTGCTCGCGCTCCGCGACCTGCCGCATCCGCGCGTGCTGCGGGTGCTCGCGGCGAGCCTCGCGCTGACACTGCTGATCTTCGCCGGCGCCGGCGCTGCGATCTTCTTTGCCGCGCGCTGGGCGCTCGAACATTGGAAATGGCTCGATGGCGTCACGCTCGACATGGCGGGCGTGCTCGTCGTGCTGCTGCTGATCGCGGTGAGCTGGTTGCTGTTCCGCGCGGTCGCGATCCTCGTCGTCGGGCTGTTCGCCGACGGCATCGTCGCCGATGTCGAGGGGCGCCACTATCCCGCCGCCGCGGCGCGCGCGATGCCGGTCAGCTTTGGCAAAAGCCTGCGTCTCGGCCTCGCCTCGGTCGGGCGGCTGGTTGCGGTGAACCTGGCCGCGCTGCCGCTCTATATACCCCTGCTATTCACCGCGGTCGGCGCGCCTTTGCTTGCCTTCGTGCTCAATGCCGCGCTGCTCGGCCGCGACCTCGAGGCGATGGTGCGCGCGCGCCACCCGGATCGGCCGCCGCTCGGTCGCGCCACGCGCTGGTCGCTCGGCGCACTGTCCGCCGCAATCTTTCTGGTGCCCGTCGCCAATCTGTTGGCCCCCATCGTCGGCGCGGCTATGGCCGTCCACCTGTTGCATCTGAGGGATGGGGAAGAATGACGAGACATATCAGGCTGATCGCCGTTACGATGCTCGCCGCGACGCTCGCCGGCTGCGCGGGGGCCGCGGTGCCACGCCCGGCCCAGCCCTCCGCGCGGCCCGCCCCGCCGCCGACCGCACCGCGCATCACCCAGAACAACAGCCTGGTCGGGCATGATGCGAATGCCGCGCTGTCGCTGTTCGGCAAGCCCCGGCTCGACGTCAGGGAAGGCATGGGCCGCAAGCTGCAATTCGCCGGGTCGCCCTGCATTCTCGATATCTATTATTACGCACCGAAGCAGGGCGCCGAGCCGATCGCCACCTATGTCGACGCCCGCACCCCCGACGGGCGCGACGCCAATGTCGATAGCTGCATCACGGCGTTGCGGCGATAGCCGGCTGCATCATGACGTCAGTTCGGCGAGCGCCCAGGTCGCCGCGTCGGCGACCATCGGCGATTCGTCGCCGGTCAGTTTCTCCAGACGCTGGACGAAGCGCGGATCGCCGCTGTTTCCCGCTGCGATCGCCGCATTGCGGACCATGCGGTTGCGCCCGATGCGCTTGATCGGCGATCCCGCGAACACTTGCCGAAACCCCGCATCGTCGAGCGCGAGCAGATCGGCGAGCGACGGCGCCGCCAGTTCGGCGCGCGGCAGGAAGGCGCGGTGGCGCGCGGCGGTATCGGCGAACTTGTTCCACGGGCAGACCGCAAGGCAATCGTCGCAGCCATAGATACGATTGCCCATCGCACGGCGCAGCTCGGCCGGGATCGGCCCGTCATGCTCGATGGTGAGGTAGGAAATGCAACGCCGCGCATCGACGCGGTAGGGCGCGGGAAAGGCCTGCGTCGGGCAAGCGTCCTGGCATGCCGTGCAACTGCCGCAGCGGTCGCGCGCACCGGCCGACGGCGCGAGGTCGAGCGTCGTGTAGATCGCCCCCAGGAACAGCCAGCTGCCATGCTCACGGCTGACCATATTGCTGTGCTTGCCCTGCCAGCCGAGTCCGGCGGCGGCGGCGAGCGGCTTTTCCATCACCGGCGCGGTGTCGACGAACACCTTGACCTCGGCCCCCGGCGCCTCGGCGACGAGCCAGCGTGCGACCGCCTTCAGCGCCCGCTTGACGACGTCATGATAGTCGGCGCCCTGCGCATAGACCGAAATGCGGCCGCGGTCGGGAGCGCCCGCTAGCGCGAGCGGGTCCTGCGCGGGCGCATAGCTCATGCCCAGCGCGATCACCGAGCGGACGTCGGGCCACAGCCCCTGCGGCGACCCGCGCTGCCCGGCGCGGCTTTCCATCCAGATCATGCCGCCATGGCAACCCTCGGCGAGCCACTGGTTCAGTCGCGCCGCGGTTTCGGGCGCCGCGTCGGCGCGCGCGATCCCGAACGCCGCAAAGCCATGCTCGCGCGCGACGGCTTCCAATCGCTCCTCCAGCGCAGGCAAGGCTTCGGCAACCATTGGCGCTCTATACGCGACCGTCGCCTTCGTGCCATAGTCCGGTGAAATCGTATGTCAGGGACCAGCATTTGACCGAGTTCAGCGTCGAGGCGACCGGCCTCACCAAATATTTCGACAGCTTCAAGGCAGTCGACCATGTGTCGCTGCAGGTTCCCGCAGGATGCATTTACGGTGTGCTCGGCCCCAATGGCGCGGGCAAGACGACCAGCCTGCGGATGATGCTGGGCATCGTCGACCCCGACGAGGGGACGAGCCGGCTGCTCGGCGGTCACCGCCCGCAGGCGGCGCGTCATCGCATTGGTTATCTCCCCGAGGAGCGCGGGCTTTATCCCGGCATGAAAGCGCGCGAGGCGATCGCCTTCATGGGCGCGCTGCGCGGGCTCGACTGGTCCGAAGGGCGGCGGCGTGCCGCGACCTTCATGAGCGAACTCGGGCTCGAACGCGTGATCGACGAGAAAATCCGCAAGATGTCCAAGGGCATGGCGCAGATGGTCCAGCTCATCGGGTCGATCGTCCATAGCCCCGACCTGATCGTCCTCGACGAGCCTTTCTCGGGGCTCGACCCGGTCAACCAGGAGCGGCTCGAAACGCTCGTGAAGCGCGAACAGGGGCGCGGTGCGACGATCCTTTTTTCGACCCACGTCATGGCCCATGCCGAGCGCCTCTGCGACCGGCTGGCGATCATCGCGCGCTCCGCCCGCCGCTTCGAGGGGACAGTCGACGAAGCGCGCGCGCTGCTGCCGATGCAGGTGCGCTATACGCCGCGTGACGGCAGCGACGCGGTCGCCGCGCTGCTCCCCGCGGGTGCGGCGCGCAAGGGCGAGGCCTGGCATTTCGCGATCGAGGACAGCGCGGTCGAGCCTTTGCTCGCGCGCATCACCGCCGGCGGCCACGGCGTCGCGGGCCTGTCGATCGCGCGCCCGGCGCTGCACGACGCCTTCGTCCACATCGTGCGCCAGGTCGATGCCGGTTTCGACGGCGACCCCGAAGAGGACGCGATCGAGGAGGACGCGGCATGACTCCCTTCCTTCGCAATCTGCTCGTCATCGCGCGCCGCGACTTTCTCGCGATCGTCGCGACACCGACCTTTCTGCTCTTCCTGCTCGCGCCTTTGTTCATGGTCGGCATGGGATTGGTGGGGGGCATGGGGGCCTCGCAGCTCGCCGATAGTGCGCGCGGCGCGGGCCGCATCGTCGCCATCGCCGATGCGGCCGACATCGAGGCGCTGCGCGCCGCCGACAAAAGCCTGCGCGCCGCGATGCCGCGCGAGCCGGCGACGCTCGAAATCCGCCTCGCGAGCGCGTCGCTCGATCCGGTCGCGGTGGCGCGCGAGAAAGGCAGCGACACCTATGCGGTGATGAGCGGTCCGCTGACCGCGCCGCGCATCGTCGAGCGCGAAGCGAACAGCAGTTCGGGCCGTTATCTCGCGCTGATCGCCGGCGAAGTGGTGCGCGGCCGGGTCGCCGGTGCGCCGCCGCCGATCGCACCGCATTTCGAGGCGCTCACCCATGGCGGGACGAGCATCGCGGCGCAGCAATCGCTGGGGTTCGGCGCGGTGTTCGTCATCTTTCTCGTCACCCTGCTGCTCGCGGGGCAGACGGTAAGTTCGCTCGCCGAGGAAAAGGGCAACAAGGTGATCGAGATTCTGGCCGCCGCGGTGCCGCTCGAAAGCGTGTTTCTCGGCAAGCTGCTCGGCTTCCTCGGCGTCGCGATATTGTTCATCGTCTTCTGGCTCGTCGTCGCGATCGCCGGCGGCTTCGTCGCGGCGACGCAACTGGACCCCGCCGCCATCGCCGCCGCGGGCAAACCCGCCGCCGCGCTTGCGGTCGCCCCGGCGAGCGGCTGGCCGTTCTTCATCGGGGTCGGCTTTGCCTATTTCGTCATGGCGTTCCTGCTTTTGGGCGCGGTGTTCCTAGGCGTCGGCGCGCAGGCGGGCACGGTGCGCGAGATTCAGATGCTCAGCCTGCCGATCACCATCTTTCAGGTCGGCATGTTCAGCCTCTCCGCGGCGGCCGCCAGCGCACCCGAATCGGGCCTCGCCAAATTCGCGCAGATATTCCCCTTCTCCTCGCCCTTCGCGATGGCGGCACGCGCCGCGACCGACGAAGGCCATGGCATCCACCTGCTCGCGCTCGGCTGGCAGGCGATCTGGGTCGCGCTGGTGGTCTATCTGTCGGTCCGCCTCTTCCGCGCCGGCGTGCTGAGCGGCGGCAGCGGCTGGAAATTCTGGAAGCGGAAGCAGGCCTGAAGGCGGAGGCGGCAGGTTTCGACCGATTGAGGACAAGATATCCTCCCCGGCACGGGGAGGGGGACCATGCGAAGCATGGTGGAGGGGCACCCTCGGTTTACGCTTCGATCCAGAAAAGGCGCGCCATGACGCACCTGCCCCTCCACCACCTTCGGTGGTCCCCCTCCCCGTGCCGGGGAGGAGCGGCTACGTCCGCTCACCACTCCAAAGCCAAGGTTCAGCGATCATTGACAAAGCTGTAAATAGTGGCATTCTGCAACGGAATCGGCCGCGAAAGACGGCCCCGAGAGGAGTGCTCCATGGCTACCGTGATTCGCCAAGACCCCGACATCATCAATCCCCTCGACATCAGCCGCGCCGAACTATGGCGCGAGGATCGCTGGCAGGAACCGATGCGGCAGCTCCGCGCCGAATCGCCGATCCATTATTGCGAGGATTCCAAATTCGGCCCCTATTGGTCGGTGACGACCTATAAGCCCATCCAGCATATCGAGGCGCTGCCCAAGATTTTCTCGTCGAGCTGGGAATATGGCGGCATCACCGTCGCCGGCGACGGGATCGATCATCTGCAGGAAGGCGATGTGCCGATGCCGATGTTCATCGCGATGGACCCGCCGCAGCATACCGCACAGCGCCGCACCGTCGCCCCCGCCTTTGGCCCCTCCGAAACCGAGCGGATGCGCGCCGACACCCAGGCGCGCACCGCGGCGCTGATCGACACGCTGCCGGTCGGCAAGCCGTTCGACTGGGTCGAGAAAGTATCGATCGAACTGACCACCGACATGCTCGCGATCCTGTTCGATTTCCCGTGGGAGGACCGCCACAATCTGACCCGCTGGTCCGACGCGCTGGGCGACATCGAAAATTTCGGCACCGTCGAGCAGCGCCAGGCGCGGCTTGCCACGGCGTTCGAAATGGGCGCCGCCTTCAAGCAATTGTGGGACCGCAAGGCGCAGAATCCCGGCACCCACGACCTGATCTCGATCATGCTCCAGTCCGACGCGATGAAGCATATGAGCGAGAATGAGTTCATGGGGAACCTCATCCTGCTGATCGTCGGCGGCAACGACACGACGCGCAATTCGATGTCGGCCTATGCCTATGGCCTCCATTGCTTTCCCGAGGAGCGCGCGAAGCTCGAGGCGAATCACGATCCCGACCTCGCGGTCAATGCGATGCACGAGATTCTTCGCTGGCAGACCCCGCTCGCGCATATGCGGCGCACTGCGACCGAGGATACCGAACTGTTCGGCCACCAGATCAGGAAGCGCGACAAGCTCGCGCTCTGGTATGCCTCGGCGAACCGCGACGAAAGCGTCTTTCCCGATGGCGACCGCATCATCGTCGACCGCGAAAACGCCCGCCGTCACCTCGCCTTCGGCTATGGCATCCACCGCTGCGTCGGCGCGCGCGTCGCCGAACTGCAGCTCACGACGCTGATCTCCGAAATGCAGAAGCGCCGCCTGCGCGTCAATGTGCTGGCCGAGCCCGAGCGCGTCAACGCCTGCTTCGTCCACGGCTATCGCCACATGCAGGTCGAGCTGGAACAATATTGACGCGATATTGACTTGGGGCCGTAACCGGGCGCAGATTCGGCCCGAATAAGGGGCATGAGGACGCCCGATATGATCGAACGCCGTTACCTGTTGTCCGGTCTCGCGCTCGGCGGCGCGATGATCGCCGCGCCGATGCTGTTCGCCAAGCCCGGCAAGCGCCCGCTCGCCGAGCCCGGCTGGCGCTTGTCCGACGCCGAATGGCAAAAGCGGCTGACCCCGATGCAATATAAGGTGCTGCGCCAGGCCGCGACCGAGCGCGCGTTCACCAACCCCCTCAATAACGAGCATCGCGCCGGGATTTTCGCCTGCGCGGGCTGCGCGCTACCGCTCTATTCGAGCAGGACCAAGTTCGAGAGCGGCACCGGCTGGCCGAGCTTCTGGGCGCCGTTGAAGGGCGCGGTCGCAACCGCGACCGACCATGAGATCGGCGTCGCGCGCACCGAAGTTCATTGCCGCCGCTGCGGCGGACATCTCGGCCATGTCTTCGACGACGGGCCGAAACCGACCGGCAAGCGTTATTGCATGAACGGCACGGCGCTGCGCTTCACCCCCGCCTGATCAACCCGCCGGCTTGACCCGCCACATCGCGAGGCCGCTGTCGCCGGGCAAGGCCACGCGTTCGAGCCAGCCGGGCGGCGTTCCGGCATAGAGGCGCGCCGCGAGCGATGCCTTGCTCACGCGGCGATATCGCGCAAAATCATTGGCGGCGGGGCAATAGACGATCAGCGTCGCCTTCTGCTTGCGCACCAGCGCCTCGGCCTTCGCCGGATCGCCGATGAAGATGCGCAGCGTATCGGCCATCGCCTCGCGATTGCGGTGATGCGGCGTCGCGACCACCGAATGATGCGTCCAGAAGATCAGCGGCGCGCCGAGGTCGATCGGAGTCAGCAGCACCGCCGGCGGCAGGCGGTCGAGCGCAGCAATGGCGGCGGGGTCGGTGCAAGTTCGCTCCGCAAAGCTTTTTTCCGGTCTTTCCTGTTCGGCCTTGATCGCGGGAAAGACGAGACCGGCGATCACCGCCACCGCGACGCTGCCCGGCAGCGGCAACGTGAGCGCCGCCGCTACCGACGCGGCAACGCGCGGCAACAAGCCAGCGATCGAACGCGCACGCGTCCAGATGCGCAGCCCCAGCCAGGCGCAGCCCGGCAGCGCAAAAAGCTGCGCGGTGCCTGAGGCACGCAGGACAAGCAAAGACAATAGCGCCGCGCCCAGCAGCGCGACGATCACGGTCGCCCAGTTCCGCCGGTCGTCGGCGCGCTCGCTGGCGCGCCATGCGAGCCATGACCCGGCGAGGCCGACGATCGACGGAATGATGACGAACAGCATGGTGTTCACGGGCGAGGCCCACACCGGCTGGCCCTCGAGGACGTTGCGATACCAATATTGGACGACGATCGGGTCGAGCGTCGCGAACGGCCCCGCGGCGCACAGCGGCTCGACCGCCACCAGCGTTCCGGCGGCGAGCACGCCCGCGCCGCCGAGCGCGGCGAAGCGCAGCCAGCGCCGCGCCGGATCGGCCCGGCCGATCGCGAAAACCGCAGCGGCGGCGATGGCAAGGGCGGCGATATAGGGCGCCGACAGCGAATCGCACCAATGGCCCGCAAGCCCGACTGGGCCGCGCGTCAGAAACTGAAGGAAAGCCGCGCCCCCCGCGAGCCCGCCCATATAGCCCGCGAGCCGCGCCCGGTCGTCGGCGCGCGCGTGCAGCGCCCAGCGCAGCGCGACGATCGCCGCGAACAGCGCGGCGATCGGCAGCCCCTCGATCGAGATGGCAAGCAGCGCCGCGGCGCTCAGCCCCGCGATCAGCCCCGCGCGGCCGCTCGCGGGCCGGAGCGCCTGTCCCATGATCAGCATCGCGAGAAAAATCTGCCAGCCGTGATGATCGACCCGAAGCGGGCGAAACTGGATCACGATGAAGACGGCCGCGACGAGATAGAGCGGCACGACATAGGCGATCCGGGGGTCCGACAAATGCCGATAGCTGCGCACGCAGGCGACGCTGAGCGCCGCGCCGAGCAGCGGTGGCCACAGCGTCATCACCACCTGCTCGGCCAACGCCTGGCCGAGCAGCGGCTTCAAAAGCAGGATTCCGAACGCCAGCGGCGCATCGACGATGCGCGACCAGTGCATCAGCACGCCGCCGCCCGCCGGGTTGACGCGATATTGGGTGAGATCCCACCAGCCCTGCCCGGCGAGCAGGTCGCGGACCTGCGCCATCCGCATCGCATCGTCGGTGTCGCTGAGTTCGAGCGTCGCGATCGCGTGCCAGCGCGCGACGATCGCGATCAGGCTCATCGCCGCCCAGACGATCAGCGCGATGCGGACCGGCGTCAGCCAGGCGCCGAAGCCATGGTCCGCCGCCTTGGATGCGGGCGGCGCCGCGACGGTCATGCCACGGCGGCCCGGAAAACGATGTGGCGGCGCAGCAGATAGGTGGCCTGGAAACTGACGACGATCGCCGCCAGCTTCGCCAGCCGCGGATCGAGCCCGAGCGCCGTGCCGGTGCCGACGATCGCGGTCGTGAGCGCCAGCCCGATCAGCGCCGATCCGATGAACAGCAATTTCTGCCGATGCCGTTCGCCGGTGCCGCGCGCCGCGGTGCCATCGGCAAAGACGAGCCGGCTCGAAACGAGCCAATGGACAAGAATACCGGCGCAATAGCCGATCGCTGACGCGACCATCGGCGTCAGCCCGGCGCCCATCAGCAACAGGAACAGCCCGGCGTCGCTGCCGAGCGCGAGGCCGCTGGCGAGCAGATAATTCAGCCAGCGCGCCTCGCCGCGGCGGACGAGCCCGATCAGGCGGACGACAGGGTTCCGCATCGCATCAGCGCCCCCGGCCACGGCTCAGGCCGCCTTGGCGACGCGCGCCGGAACGTCGCGGACCGACGCCAGCGCCGCCTGCTCGCCCTCGGTGCCGCTTTCGTGATATTCGGCGTCCTCGTTGACGCCCCAGATGTCGTAGACGCGCTCACCGGCGACGATGTTGCGCACCGTCAGCATCGCGGTCATCATCGCATGATCCTGATTATTATAGCGGTGCATCCCGTTGCGCCCGACCATGTGCAGCGTCGGATATTTCGCTTCGAGTTCCGCGCGCATCGCCGCGACATGCGCGGCATAATCGTCATCATAGACCGGATAGGCCTTTTCCTGCCGCACCACCGCGCCGCCGACGACATCGGCGGGATCGCAAAGGCCCAGAATCGCCATTTCCTTCGTCGCAAGCGCGACCAGTTCCTCGTCGCTCGACGACCAGAGCCCGTCGCCCTCGAAACAGAAATATTCGAGGCCGACGCAGGCGATCGCCGGATCGGGCACCATTTCGGGCGACCAGCTGCGGAAATTCTGCACCCGGCCGACCTGCACCTTGCTGTCGTGGATATAGATCCAGTTGTCGGGGAACAGGTCCTCCGAGCGGATCTTGAGCGCGACGGTCAGGAAGTCGCGATAATTGAGTTTCGGCGCCGCGGTGAGCGCACAGGCCGGCAGCGGATGGATGCGCGCCGCCAGCTCGCGCATCGGCGCCGAGCTGATCACATGCGCGGCGTCGATCACGACATCGCCGTCGGGTCCGGTGGCGGTCAGCCGCCAGCGGCCACTGACCTGATCCTGGGTAAGCTGCTTGAAGCTGTGGCCCATCAGCACGTGGCCCCCGGCCGCCGCGACCTTGTCGCGCGCCGTTTCCCACATCATCCCGGGTCCGAGCCGCGGATAGCGGAAGGTTTCGAGCAGGGTCTTGGTCGCCATGCCGTCGTTGGGCACCTTGTTGAGCCCGAGGCTGCGCTTCAGCCCATCGAGCACCGCGGCGCCGAGCGAAAGCCCCTTGATGCGCTGCGCCGCCCAGTCGGCCGACATTTCGTCGCACGGCATCCCCCACACCTTCTCGGTATAGGTCTTGAAGAAGATCGAATAGAGCTTCTGCCCGAACTGGTTGATCGTCCAGTCCTCGAAACTGCGCACCGTGCGGTTCGGCAGCAGCTTCGCCTTGGCATAGCTCGCCATGCACAGGGTCGAGCGGACGATGCCGAGGTTCCACAGCGCCTCGAACGCGCGCAGCGGATAGGAGTAGAATTTGCCCTCGTAATAGATGCGGCTCATCCGCGGGCGCTGGATGAAATCGTCGGGCAGAATCTCGTTCCACAGATCGACGACTTCCTGGCTTTTCGAGAAGAAGCGGTGCCCGCCGATGTCGAAGCGAAAGCCCTCATGCTCGACGGTGCGGCTGATGCCGCCGACATAGACGGGATCCTTCTCGATCACCGTCACGCTATACCCCTGCTTGGTCAGCAGATAGGCAGCGGTCAGCCCCGCCGGACCGGCGCCGATAATCGCGACGTCGGCGCTCGTCGGCCGGTTCTTCGACACTTGGGCGTTGGTCACTGGAATATCCCCCCCCACAGAAAAGCCTTGCTCGTCAGCCGCTGTGCCCAAACATGGCTAAGAAGTGGTTAATCGGAGGGACCGATCATCGCCGCGGCGCGGACTGCGGGCGTCAGGTCAGCCGCGACGAAACGCCCTGCGGAAAGGTCGAACCGAACGAAGCGGGCAGCATGTTCAGCCGGGCGCCAGCTTCGCATCCTAGGATGGCATCGGGACCAAAATAGTTGGAACGAAGACCATGATCTGGATGAAGAAACTGGCGCTCACCGCGCTGATCGGCGTCAGCGCCGTCGCCGCCCTTCCCGCCGAGGCCGACGCCCGCGACCGGCACCACCGCCATTACAGCTATCGCGACCGCGATCATGATCGCTATCGCGATCATCGCCGGGATTACCGCCGCGACTATCGGCGCAGCCATTATCGTGACCGTTATTATTGCCGCCGCGGCAGCGGAACGACCGGACTGATCGTCGGCGGTGCGGCGGGTGCGCTCCTCGGGCGCGAGGTCGATCGTTACGGCGACCGCACGCCGGGGACGATCATCGGCGGCGCGGCGGGCGCACTGATCGGCCGCGAGATCGGCCGCGGCGGCCGCTGCTAGGCTACGCGGTCACGACGGCCCGCCGCTGCCTTCCGCCGGCGGGCCGCGGGCGCTGCTGCCTTCGCCGGACGCGGTCGCCCCGGCCGCCAGCGCCCGCGCGATCGGCTTCAGCGCCACGGTGCCAAGCTTGACGCGCGGCGCCGCCTTGCCGGGCGCGGCGCCGATCGCCAGCGCGGGATCGAGGCGCAACGCGGCGGCCGAAGCCTTGGCCAGGCGGATCGTATAGCGGCCGTAAGCCACGCTTTCGAAAAGATAATAGCCATCGAACTCGGTCAATGCCGTCGCCCGCACGCGTCCCTCGGCATCGACGAGTTCGAGCGCGAGTCCCTCGATCGGATTGCCGCCGTCGCGGATCATCACCCCCTCGATCTCGCCCGCCGCGGTCATCGGCAGCAGGACGCGCGTCGCAACCCCGGGTCGCGGGGTGACGACGACGCCAGGCAGCGCGGGCTGGACATAGGGATCGGGCAGGCTGCCCGCGTCGATGCCGATCATCACCGGGCGAAAGGGTTCGAGTCCGTCGATCGTCGCCCGGCCGCTCGCGTCGGTCGCAGTCTCGATAAAGGCGTTGCCCGCGGTCAGCGGCACGCCCTTCAGCGCCGCCTCGCCCGGCTGGCGGATGCCGTCGCCATTATCGTCCATGAAGACGTCGGCCATCACCTGGCCGCGCCCGCCGAGTTTCTCGCTCGACACGCGCCAGCCGCCGCCCGCGGGCTTCGGCCCGAAGCTGAAGGCGAGCGACAGCGACGCCGCGACCGAGCCGTCGGTCGCCACCTCGCCGAAGCCCGATAGCTGCAACGCCTTGAAACGGCGCGTATATCCCAGCCCCGCACGGCCACGCGCGAGCCCCTTGTCGTAGCCGAGTTCGGCGCGCCATTCGGCGTCGCCCTTCCCCGCCCATTCGCCGATGACGGCGAGGCGCGTGTCGGCTTCCTGCCCCGACAAGGCGAAGCGCGCCTCGCCGCGCAGGCGGACGCGCCCGATCCGGGCGTTGGCGAGCAAGGTCGCGGTCAGATTGTCGGGGGGATCGGGGCCGCCGGGCGCCTTGCTATGGCTCCAGTCGAGTTGCCCGGTGAAGGTCAGCGCGCGGAAACTCAGCGAAGCGCGGCCCGATGCCTGCAGGTTCGACGCCCCCGAAGCGCGGTCGATCTGCGCCAGATCGACGTGCAGCGGCACCACCGTCCGCCCGAGCTTGACCGCCTGATCGACCGACAGCGAATAAAGCCCGGTGATTCCGCCGACGAAGCGGTCGGACACGAAGCCGTCCCAACCGCGCATCGCATCGGCGCGGACATTGGTTTCGCCGAACGCCGCGAGCCAGCTTGCGCGGAGCGCTTTTCCTCCCCCAGCCCCTCCGGAAGCGTCGGCGTAGCTTCCCGCAACCTCGAGCAGCGACGGGCCGATCGAGCGGCGCACCGCCGCCTCGCCATAATTGCGGCGGACATTCTCGATCATCAGGCTGTGGAAATAGGCGGCGATCGAGGTCCGGGTATCGAGCCCGCGCTCGATCCCGGCGGTGCCGCGCCAGCCGCGCCGGAATGCGCCGCCATGCCGGGCGAATTCGATCAGGTCGGTGTCCTCCTGCGCGACGCCCGCCCAATACCAGGTCTGTTGCGGCGGGATCGAGTCGATCCCGACCTGCAACTGCCTGATTTCGCGCCTGATCTGGCCTTGCGGCCCGTATAGCACGATCTCGAAGCGGTTCGCGCCATATTGCAGCGGGACGTCGAGGAACTCGTAGCGGCCGTCGCCGTTCGGGCTGGTGAAAGCGAGCAATTGCCCGTTGCGATAGAGTTCGGCATCCCACCCGGCAGGGAGGTCGCCGCGAAAGCTCGTCCTGTCGAAGCTGTCGGGGCGCTCGACCGGGCGGTTGGTGATCACCGCACCGCGCCCGGGCGCACCCTGCGCGACCAGCCCCGTCGACAACAGGCTGACGTCGCCGATCGCATAATGGGTCGCATGGAGCGGGCCGAGCAGCCGTCCCTCGGGGTCGGTGCGATAGAGGCGCATCCGCAAACTGTCGGGAACGCCCTTGTCGTTCGACGACAGCCGCGCGTCGAAGCTCTGGCCGAGCGCTTCACCCGCGGCGAAGATCTCGTAGCGCCCCTGGGTGTAGGAACCACCTTTCCGGTCCGAGACGACGCCTGCGGAGGCGACGACGTCGACCGACGGCGTCGCCCACGCCTGATAGGGGCGCGTCGCCTGCGGCAGGCTGGCGAGATCGAACGACGCCTGCGGACGCAGCCCCGCCGCGCGCGCGCGCCGCTCGGCGGCGAGCTGAAAAGGCAGCTTTTCCTTGGCGTCGATCCGCAGCACCGCGTTCGACAGGTCGACGGTGATCGGCACGCCGAGCCACTGGCTCAGCCGGTCCAGATCGACGCACCAGCCCGCCGGCGTGTCGCGAATCGCGGTCGCGTCGATCGCATAGCTCTGGCTCCCGACGCGCACCTGCCCCGCCTCGCGATCGATCAGCAGGCTGCGGCGCTCGTCGAACACCCAGCCGGTTGCGCGGCGCAACTTCTTGTCGATGCGCACCGCGAGATCGAGCGCGAGCACCATGTCGCCCAGGTCGACGCAGATTCCCTGCGGCGTCTGATACCCCCGCACCCCGTCGCCGAGGCGGTATTGACCCGAGCGCAGGTCGAACAGCCAGCGGTCGTCCTCGTTCGGCCGCCAATCGTCGGCGGCGATAGAAACCGGCTTTTCTTCAAAGGCGTGCGCACCGGCCGGGGCGAGCCCGGCTAGCGCCAGCCCGGCGGCGAGCGCCGGAAACCATCGCAGGAGCGCCGCGCGGAGCATCGTTTGCCCGCGGTCCTCGCGCGAATCCCGGGCCTATTTCACCACCCGGTCGGCCTCGGCGATCGTGCCGCCGCCGATGTCGCGATCCTCGCTATAGCGGATATGCACCGGCCCCTTGAGCTGCGCGGCGAGTTCGGGCGGGACGGGCAGCGATACCCTGCGTTCGCCGACCTCGGGATAGACCGCGATTCCCCGCGCGAGCAGCAGCGGCTCGGCGACCCCCGGCCGCGTCACCTCGATATCGCCATAGACCGAACGGTCGCCGCTCCGCGCCAGGTCGAACTCGAACGCCGGCCCATCCTTCGTCACACCGACCCGGGCGTCGCCGATCGTCGCGGTCACGCCGAGGTCGCCGACGCGAACGATGATCGGGATGGTGATGCCATAGATCGGCGTCAGCGCGATCGACACGCCGGTGGGCGCGGGCCTGGCGGGATCGGCCGCGACCGCAGGCGTCGCATCGGGCACGGCGCGGAACAGCATATGCGCGCGATATTCGCCGGGCGCGAGGCCTTCGGGAAGGCGCACCCCGACGCGGATCACCTGCGGCTGGTTCGGCGGCAGCGTCACGCGGCGCGGGCTGAAGGCAATCATGTCGAGCGCGGCGCGCTCGGCGGGCGTCGCATTCGCCTCGTCGATCTCGTCGAGCCCGCCCGCGGCCGTCATCCGCTTGATTTCCAGGCTGATGCGATAGGTCGCGGATTCGCTGCCGATATTGTTAAGCACCACTTCGGTGCCGCGCGATCCGTCGAGAATGACCCGCGTCGGCGCGACAAGCAGGTCGCCCGCAGCCAAAGCGGGCGGCGCAGCGGCGCCGAGCGCAGCCGCCGAGAACAGGCAAAAGCCCTTTATAAAGCGCAACATAGACACGATCCCCACAATCGTTGCGGAGCGGCGGCCGCCGCTCCTTTGGTTGGTCGCCTCCCTGTTGCGCCATCATGGTTGATATTTCGCTAACCATGATGGCCGGCCGGACCGGGGCCGCACGCACGAAAAAGGGCTCCGGAGGCTGGTGCTCCGAAGCCCTTTTGTCGGCCGGCGAGCCCTCAAGGCTCGCCGTCCCCCACCCGATTACTGATAGTTGGCGGTGACGTTGAACGTCCCCGAATAATTGCCCGCCGCCTGATTGGCGCCGACGCTGAGCGTGCCGCCGACCGAGAAGCTGTTGCCCGACGCGGCGAGCGTCATCGAGGTCGCCGACGAGGTCAGCGCAGCCGTCATATTGTTGGCGCCCGAGCTCAGCGACACCGTCGACGGAACGCTGATCGTGACGGCCTGGCCGGTCGTGCCGCCGAGGTTGAAGCCCGCGGCCGAGGTCGTGCCGATGCAGGTCAGGCCGCTGCCGCAGCTCACGCCGCCAGCGGTCGAAACCGTGACGGTCGAGGCGGTTGCGCCGCTGACGATCGTCGCGAAATCGAGGTCGGTGCTGTTGGCGATCGTCAGCGGCGCGAGGATTTTCGCCTTGGCCGTCGCCGTGGCCGTCGCGGCGTGCGCCGCCGAGGCGTTCATCGCGAGGGCAGCAATCGCGGCGCCCGCGAGGGCGCGCTTCATTCCAGTGGTGCGCATATGATTTGGTCCCTTGAACTAGTCGAAACGAACACGTCGAAACTCGAATGGAAATCCCACCCCATTCGCCGACCCCTTTAGCGGGTCACCCGTTCAGGCTTTGCGCAACAAGCATGGTTAACAGCACATATACGAATAGCCCGCGTTGCACGGAGCAAGCGAGCGAAAACAAGGCGTTGAGCCATGGTTAGGTCGATCGTGGGGATCGCCTTCGGCCTGTTAACGGCCCGCCGCGGGACAGATTAAGCGCGCGGCGAAAAAGAATCGCGCGAATCGGCCGGAGTCAGATTCCCTCGCCACTCAGCCGCTGGCAGATCATGTCGAGCTGATCGAGCGACGCGAATTTGAGCGTCAGCGCGCCCTTGCCGCCGCCGGCATAGTGGATCGCGACCCCGATCCCCAGCAGCTCGGACAGATGGCGCTCGACCGCGACGATGTCGGGATCGCGGCCGCCGTCGAGGCTCTTATATTCGAGCGGCGCCCTGTTGCGGCCCCCGCCCTTGCCTTCGCGCACCAGCGCCTCGACCGCGCGGACCGAGAGCCCCTCCTTGACGATCCGACGTGCGATATCCTCGGCCCCGTCGGCGCCGATCAGCGCGCGGGCATGGCCCATCGACAGCGCGCCGTCGCCGACCAGATCCTGCACGCCCTGCGGCAGGTCGAGCAGGCGCATCAGATTCGCGACATGGCTGCGCGATTTGCCGACCAGCTTCGCCAGCGCCTCCTGGCTGTGGCCGAAATCGTCGATCAGGCGGCGATAGGCCGCCGCTTCCTCGATCGCATTGAGATCCTGGCGCTGGATATTCTCGACCAGCGCAATCTCATAGGTCGCGGCGTCGTCGAGATCGCGGACGAGCGCGGGAATCTGGTGCAGCCCGGCACGCTGCGCCGCACGCCAGCGGCGTTCGCCGGCAACGAGCTGATAACCATGCCCATCCGGCGCATGGCGAATGATGATCGGCTGCAGCAGCCCGCGCGCGCCGATCGAATCGGCGAGCTCGGCAATCGCCGCTTCGTCGAAATGGCGGCGCGGCTGATTCGGCAGCGGACGAATCGACGCGACCGCGACATGCTGGACCGCATCCCCCGCCACCGGCGCCGCCTTCGCCGCCGCGCCCGGCGAGGCGAGCACCGGCGCCTCGACCGCCGCGTCGCCGAACAGGGCGTTCAGCCCGCGCCCCAGGCCCGAGGGCCGCTTGCGCGGCGCCTGCCCGCCTGTTTCCTTTTCATTATCAGACATTTAAGCAGCCTTGCGAATGTCGGGCAGGCGGTCGATCAGTTCGCGCGCAAGCGCGATATAGGCCGCCGACCCGGCGCAGCGATGGTCATAGATCAGCGCCGGCAGCCCATGGCTCGGCGCTTCGGACAGGCGGACATTGCGCGGAATCACCGTCTCGAACACCACCGGGCCGAGCACCTCGCGGACATCGTCCGACACCTGGTCGGTCAGCCGGTTGCGGCGGTCGAACATGGTGAGCGCGACCCCCAGGATGAACAATTGCGGATTGAAGCGCCCGCGCACCCGCTCGACCGTGGTCAGCAGCTGGCTGAGTCCCTCGAGCGCGAAAAACTCGCACTGAAGCGGCACGAGCAGCGATTCGGCGGCGATCAGCGCGTTGAGCGTCAACATGCCGAGCGACGGCGGACAGTCGATCAGGCAGATGTCCCATTGCCCGGCTTCGGCGCCCGACAGCGCCTGTTGCAGGCGGTGCAGCCGGTCGGCAAACTCGATCAGCTCGATCTCAGCGCCCGACAGGTCGACCGTCGCGGGAACGATGTCGAGCCGCGGCACCGCGGTCGGTACCGCGCATTCGGCGACCGTCGCCTCGGCGCGCAGCAGATCATAACTCGAATATTCGCGCTGCGCCTGCGTGATGCCGAGCCCGGTCGAGGCATTGCCCTGCGGGTCGAGGTCGATGAGCAATGTTCGCCATCCGGTCGCCGCAAGCGCGGTCGCCAGATTGATCGCGGTCGTCGTCTTGCCGACCCCGCCTTTCTGGTTCGCTACGGCAATGCGGATCATCGCTTTCCTCGCTGTTCTGCGCCGATGCGGCCTTCGCCCACCAAAATCCGGCTTTCCACGTCGGTGCGGCTCTGTTCCACGTGAAACATTCTCTGCCATGGCTGCGGCAGCAATGCCAGTTCCTTAACCGCGTTTCGTCCCTTTGGCAGCAGCCAGCGCGTCGATTCGGTCGAAAAACGGGTGGATAAGGCGATCAGCCGGTCGAGCGGCGCAAAGGCGCGCGCGCTGATCGTCGCCGCGGCGCGTGTCTCGACGCGTTCGAGCGGCGCTTCGGCGACCTCGACATGCGCGAGATCGAGCGTGTTCGCGACCGCGCGCAGAAATTCGCACCGCCGCCGCCGCGATTCGACGAGCAGCATCGGCCGCTCGCTCAGGATCGCCACCACCAGCCCCGGCAGCCCTGGTCCGCTCCCCAGGTCGACCCACAGCCCGTCGCGCCCCGAATCCAGCGCCAGCAACTGCGCGCTGTCGGCGATATGCCGCACCCACAGGCTCGGAACCGTCGACGCCGCGATCAGATTCTGCCGCTCATTCTCCTCGACCAGCAGCCCGGCAAAGCGGTCGAGCCGCTCCCATTGCCGGACCGTCGGTGCAAAACCATCGCCGATCCACCCCCGCGCCTGCTCCTCGCTCGCCAGCACCTCGTTCACCATCATCCCTCTCGTCCGATCGAATCCCGCGAAGCGGGCCATCTCTCTTTCTTCTTCGCGCCTTCGCGCCTTTGCGTGAAATTTTTCGAGGCTCACGCAAAGGCGCAAAGGCGCGAAGACATGCTCCAGCCCTAAAAGCTGGTTCCCAAATATCTCACACAAAGACACAAAGATGTCGCTCAGACCTTCATCGTCGCAAAGATACTGGGCCATGCTTTATCAATAAGGGCGCTTCGCGCGATCCCTCGCCAATCGCTGCGGCCCGCCCTGCCCTCTTTGTGTCTTTGTGTGAGACAATCAAAACCCCGGGAGCTATGCCGCGCGCCGCCGCCCATGCACCATGATCGCGGTCAGCGCTGCCGGCGTCACCCCGTCGATCCGCGCCGCCTGTCCCAATGTCTCGGGCCGCGCCTTCGACAGCCGCTCGACCATTTCGCGCGACAGGCCGCCGATCGCGGCATAGTCGAGCGCCGGGTCGAGCGCGATCGCCTCGTTCGCCGCAAGCGCGCGAAGCTCGGCATCCTGCCGCGCAATATAGGGGGCGTAATGCGCATCCTCGGCCAGCTCGGACAGGATCGCATCATCGATCGCGTCGAGCGCGGGCGCGAGCATCTTGAGCGATGCCATCGCGACTGCGGGAAAGCGCAGCAGGTCGATGCGGCGCCGTGCCACCCCATCGCCCGGAATCGCGAGGCCGATCGCGGCATAGTCCGCCGTCGCGACCGGTGCCGCGAGCAAGGCCTGCGCCTTCGCCCGCTCGGCCATTCGCGCCTCGAAAAGCGCCGCCGTCGCGGGCCGCACCAGCCCGAGCGCGATCCCTTTCGGGGTCAGCCGCGTCGCGGCATTGTCGGCGCGCAGGCGCAGGCGATATTCGGCGCGCGCGGTGAGCATTCGATAGGGCTCGGTCACTCCCTGCAGCACCAGATCATCGATCATCACCCCGATATAGGATTCAGAGCGGTCGAGGATCATCGGCGCGCGGCCCTGAACGCCGAGCGCCGCATTGGCGCCCGCGACCAACCCCTGCGCGGCGGCCTCCTCATAGCCCGTCGTGCCGTTGATCTGCCCCGCGCAGTACAGCCCGCCGATCGCGCGGACCTGCATCCCGCGGTCGAGCGAGCGCGGATCGATATGGTCATATTCAACCGCATAGCCGGGCACCGTCATCTCGACCTTTTCCAGCCCTTCCATCGTCCGCAGCATCGCGAGCTGGACATCGGCGGGAAGCGAGGTCGAAACCCCGTTGGGATAGACAAGCGGCGAATCGAGTCCCTCGGGCTCCAGAAACACCTGATGTCCGTCGCGGTCGGCAAAGCGATGGATCTTGTCCTCGATCGACGGGCAATAGCGCGGCCCGGCAGCGCCGATCGCGCCGGTGAACAGCGGCGAGCGGTCGAGATTCGCGGCGATGATCGCGTGCGACGCAGGATTGGTGCGCGTGATCGCGCAGAAAATCTGCGGCACGCTGCGCGCGCTGTTCCACGTGGAACAGGTCCAGTCTCCATCATCGGATGGTTGCGCCTCAAGCCGCGCCCAGTCGATCGTCCGCCCGTCAAGGCGCGGCGGCGTGCCGGTCTTGAGCCGCGCCATCGGCAGGTCGGCGGCGCGAAGCTGCTCGGCGAGACGATGCGCGCCGGCTTCGCCGATGCGCCCCCCCACCATCCGCTCCTCGCCGCGAAAGAGCCGCCCGCCGAGAAAGGTTCCGGTTGCGAGCACCACCGCCTTCGCGGACAGACGCGCGCCGTCGCCAAGCTCAAGTCCCTCGACCCGCGCTCCGTCTGGCGACAGGGCCAGCGCCGCCGCTTCGCCCGCAATGACGGTGATCCCATCCTCCGCCGCAAGCAATTGCTGGATCGCCTCGCGATAGAGTTTGCGGTCGGCCTGGATGCGCGGCCCCTGCACCGCCGCGCCCTTCGATGCATTGAGCATCCGGTAATGAATCGCCGCGGCATCGGCGGCGCGCGCCATCCAGCCATCGAGCGCATCGACCTCGCGCATCAGATGGCCCTTGCCGAGTCCGCCGATCGCGGGATTGCACGACATGGTGCCGATCAGAGCGGGATCGAAACTGACGAGCGCCACCCGCGCGCCAAGCCGCGCCGCCGCCGCGGCGGCCTCGGTCCCGGCATGTCCACCGCCGACGACGATGACGTCGAAATTCGTTTCATTCTGCATGATCGCGGCGCCCATACCCCAAAGCCGCCCTCAAATCCATCGGCGCGTAGCGCCCAACATTATCTCACGCAAAGGCGGGAAGGCGCAAAGAACACGGTCCTCTTCTTTGCGCCTTCGCGCCTTTGCGTGAGATATTCTTCTTCCTGAACCCTATAAATCTCACACAAAGACACAAAGAGGGCGCGACCGGGCGATAGGGCGCGTTCTCTTTGTGTCTTTGTGTGAGGAAAAGGGGCTTCGCCCAAACTTTGCGACGAAGCTGTTCCACGTGGAACATCATTTTCCGATGCAGAAGCGTCCGAACAATGCGTCGAGCATATCCTCGACCCCCGCGCGCCCGGTGATACGGTCGAGCGAGGTCGCGGCAAGTCGCAGTCGCTCGGCGATCAGGATCATATCCTCATCCTCGCGCGTGCCCGCTTCGATCGAAAGCCAGTCCTTCGCCTCGGCGAGCGCGGCGCGTTGGCGCTGGCGCAGCGCGGCTTCGCCCTCGCGCGGCAGCAGAGCACGTGCCATTTCGACGATCGCGGCGTGGAGCCGGTCCATCCCCTCCCCCGTCGCCGCCGACAGGATCAGGTCGCAGCGCGCCGCCTGAACCTCAGCGGCCGCGTCGCCACGCCAGCGGTCGGCCTGTGCGGCAATCAACAGGCGACGTGGATGCGCGGGCGCTTCCGCCGGGGGTCCGAGCCAGAGCAGGATATCGGCCGCCTCGACCGCCGCTTTCGCGCGACCGATTCCGATTGCTTCGACGTCATCGGCGCTTTCGGTGCGGATGCCCGCCGTGTCCGAAAAGCGCATCGCGATCCCATCGAGCGCGAGTGGCGTCTCGATCACGTCGCGCGTCGTTCCCGCGACCGGCGACACGATCGCCAGCTCGCGCTGCGCCAAAGCGTTGATAAGAGTAGATTTACCGGCATTCGGTGGTCCCGCGATCACGACCGACAGGCCCTCGGCGATCACCTCTGCCGCCGGCCGCGCCAGCCATAGGCCGAGCTCGGCGGCAAGCTCCGCCATACCGCTCACCAAGCGCTGCGCCGTCCCTTCGTAAACGTCGACATCATCCTCATCGGCGAAATTGAGCTCGGCCTCGGCGCCCGCCATCAGCGCGAGCAAGCGTTCCTGCCAGCCCATGACCGCGCGCGACACATGGCCGCTCGCCATGCCGAGCGCCTGCACCCGCTGGCTCTCGGTCTCGGCCGCGAGCAGATCGGCAAGTCCCTCGGCCTCCGCAAGGTCGATCCGGCCGTTCAGAAAGGCGCGTCGCGTGAACTCGCCCGGCTCGGCGCGGCGCAGTCCCGGCAATACGCCAAGCGCCGCTTCGACTGCCGCAACCACCGCGCGGCCGCCGTGAAGATGCAGTTCGGCCAGATCCTCCCCGGTCGCGGTCGCCGGTCCCGGAAACCACAGCAGCAGCGCGCGGTCGAGCGGCGCGCCGGCAGCATCCTTCAGCTCGGCCAGCGACGCGCGGCGCGGCGCGGGCAATCGTCCGGCCAGCGCCTCGAGCGCCGGTCCCGCCGCCGGTCCGCTGATGCGCAAGACGGCGATCGCCGCCGGCGGCATCCCGCTCGACAGCGCAAAAATCGTATCGCTTACAAGGCTTTGGTTCAGCTCTTGCGTCCCTTGGCGGATTTGTCGTCGTCACCTTTGTCGGCTGCTGCCTTCGACGCACCGCCCATCAATCCGCCGCCGAACTGGCCGAGCAGCGACTGGACGAGACCGAGCCCGCTTTCGCCCATCGGCACCCAGCTCTTGACCATCGCCTGCACCATGTCGGGGGTGATGCCCTTCGCCATCAGCTCCTTGACGCGCGAGAGATAGATGTCGTGGAGCGGCTCGAGGTCGGGAAGCCCGAACAGCCGGCGCGCCTCTTCGGGCGTGCAATCGATCTCGATATTGAACTTCATCGCCTGGCCTTCCCCTTCGACGCTTGAGCCGCGCCCGTTGGCCCGCTAGCTTCGCGCTTTCCCCGCCAAGAAGCAAGAGACAGGAGAGCTCCCCGATGTCCGCCCCTTCCCCGACGAACACCACCATTGCCGCGCTCGACGGCGAAGGCGCGATTCCCGCCTATGTCGCGCGCCCCGACGCCGATTCGTCGCGCGCGATCATCGTCATTCCGGAGATTTTCGGCGTGAACGCGGGAATCCGCGAGAAATGCGACGATTGGGCGGCGCAGGGCTATCTGGCGGTGGCGCCCGACATCTTCTGGCGCTTCGCTCCGGGGATCGAGCTCGACCCCGATATCGAGGCCGAAATGAACGAAGCGCTCGGCTATTTCGGCCTGTTCGATGCCGACAAGGGGGTGAAGGACATCGAGGCGGTGATCCGCTGGGCGCGTGGCCAGGGCGCGAACAAGGTCGGCGCGGTCGGCTTCTGCCTCGGCGGCAAGCTCGCCTATATGACCGCGGCGCGCACCGACATTGATGCGTCGGTCGGCTATTATGGCGTGATGATCGACCAGATGCTGAACGAAAGCCATGCGATCGCGCATCCGCTGCTCCTCCATATCCCGACGAACGACCATTTCGTCAGCCCCGAAGCGCAGGCGAAGATGCACGAAGGGCTCGACCCGAACCCGAAAGTCACGCTCCATGACTATGACGGGCTCGACCATGGGTTCGCAGCGACCCACGGCAACCGCCGCAACGAGGAAGCAGCGCAGCTCGCCGACGGCCGCACCCGCGCCTTCTTCGCCGAGCAGCTCGCATGAGCGCGCATGAGGGTCTCGCCGCCTGGCACGCCTATATGGCTGGCGGCGGCAATCCCGAGGCGTTGAAGGTCTTGCTCGCCGAGGATGCGGTGTTTCACTCACCCGTCGTCCACACACCGCAGGAAGGGCGCGACAAGGTCTTCGCCTATCTCCACGCGGCGAGCCATGCGCTCGGCGGTGACGATTTCCGCTATCTGCGCGAGATCGTCGACGGCGATCAGGCGATGCTGGAGTTCCAGACCGAACTCGACGACATCCAGATCAATGGCGTCGATATCATCCGCTGGGACAGCGAAGGAAAGATAAAGGATTTCAAGGTGATGGTGCGCCCGCTCAAAGCGATCAACAAGGTGTGGGAAAAGATGGCGGCGATGCTCGCGGCACAGGCCGGCTGACCCATTACGTCGATGCTCCGCTGGATCGCCTTTCCCGTCCTGATCGCGCTCGCCGCCGCTACGGCCTGGTGGCCGCCCGCGCGCTGGACGCTGGCGGCCTGGGTGCCGCTTCTCCTTCTCACCCTCTATGACGCGGTACAGCGCAAGCACAGCCTGCGCCGCAACTATCCGCTGATCGCACGCATCCGCTGGCTGTTCGAAGCGCTGCGGCCCTTTCTCTATTCCTATATCGTCGAAAGCCCGCTCGAGGGCCGCCCCTTCGCGCGCACCGAACGCGACCTCGTCTATGCGCGCGCCAAGGGCGATCTCGACGCGCATCCCTTCGGCACCGAACTCGACGTCTATTCGGACGAATATGAGTGGATGAGCCACAGCATCGCGCCGAAGCACGATCCTGACCGCACGCAGCGGGTGAAGGTCGGCGGCGCGCAATGTTCGCGGCCCTATGACGCCGCGCTGCTCAACATTTCGGCGATGAGCTTCGGCTCGCTCGGCGCCAATGCGATCGAGGCGCTCAACCTCGGCGCCAAGCTCGGCAACTTCTATCACGACACCGGCGAAGGCGGTTTCAGCCCCTATCACGCCAAATATGGCGGCGACATCGTGTGGGAGCTCGGCAGCGGCTATTTCGGCTGCCGCGACGAGGCCGGCCGCTTCGATCCCGCGCGCTTTCGCGATCGCGCGCAGAGCGAGCAGGTCAAGATGGTTGAGATCAAGCTCAGCCAGGGCGCGAAACCGGGGCACGGTGGGGTGTTGCCCGGCCCCAAGGTCAGCGCCGAGATCGCGGCGACGCGCGGCGTCCCCGAGGGGCAGGATTGCATCTCCCCCGCCGCGCATTCGGCCTTCGCGACCCCGATCGAGATGATCGAATGGGCGGCGAAGCTGCGCGAACTTTCGGGCGGCAAGCCCGTCGGTATCAAGCTGTGCGTCGGCCAGCCGCACGAAATCTATGCCGTCATGAAGGCGATGATCGAAACCGGAATCCGGCTCGATTACATCGTCGTCGATGGCGCCGAGGGCGGGACCGGCGCGGCGCCGGTCGAATTTTCCAACCGCGTCGGGATGCCGCTGCGCGAAGGGCTGATCTTCGTGCGCAACGCGCTCGTCGGCTGCGGGCTCAAGGAAGAGATAAAGCTTGCCGCGTCGGGCAAGGTCCATTCTGGGGCGGGGCTCGCGACGAATTGCGCGCTCGGCGCCGACTGGTCGAACGCCGCGCGCGCCTTCATGTTCACGCTCGGCTGCGTCCAATCGCTCAAATGCCACACCGACAAATGCCCGACGGGCATCGCGACGCAGGATCCCGGGCGCCAGCGCGGACTGGTGGTTGCGGACAAGGCCGAGCGCGTGCGCCGTTTCCAGGCCGCGACGGTGTCGGCGCTATGGGATCTGAGCTGCGCGATGGGGCTCGACAATCCGTGGGCGATCCGGCCGCATCACCTGCACGAACGGCTCAATTCGGCGCGCTCGGATTCAATCGACCGCATCTATAAATTCTATGATCGCGGGGTGCTGCTGGGCGACCCCGATTCGGTATCGAGCGCCCGCTATTGGGCAATGGCGCGCGCGAACAGCTTCCGCGCGGCGCTTTAGATCAGGCTCAATTCTGCCAGTTCGCGATAGAGTTCGGGCGGCAGGTCAGCGATCCCGTCGCCATCGTCGATGCCCTTCGGCGCATCGGCGTCGGTCAGATAGCGCCAGCCCTGATGTGCGCGCTTCGGCTGCGGATGGATGCGTTCGAGCAGCCCTTTGCAGACGATGTCGATCCGCCCGTCGTCGCGATCGTCGAAGCGCAATATCTCGACCCGGCCGACGAGCGTGTGGCGGACGATGAAATGCAGCTTGCCGCCGATCAGCTCGTCGGCGCGCTTGGGCTTGAACCGCGTCGTGAAGCGAACCTCCCCCGCCTCGCTGCGCGCGGCGATCCGCGCGGCGAGCGAGGGGTAGTCGGGGCATCCCACGGCGACGCGGGTCATGTGGAGCTGGGACATGAAGCCCATATGGGGGGCCGGCGAGAAGATCGCCAGCCCGACGATCAGCCGCCAATCAGCTCCATGAAATGCGGATGGACGTCGTGCCAGCCCTCCCAGATCATCTTGCCCGCGACATAGACGATCACCGCGAGGCCGACCCAGGCGATCCAGCGATAGCGCTCGATATATTTGGCGATGATGTTCGCCGCGACGCCCATCATCGCGACCGCGAAGATCAGCCCGACGATCAGGATGCCCGGATGCTCGCGCGCCGCGCCGGCGACGGCGAGGACATTGTCGAGGCTCATCGACACGTCGGCGACCGCGACGCCCCACGCCGCGGCGGCGAAGCTCTTGGCGGGCTGGAGCCCCGAATCCTCGTCGCCCTCGACCTCGGGCGAGCCCGCCGATTCGCCGTGCCCGCCGCGCAGGTCGCGCCACATGCGCCATGCGACCCACAGCAGCAGCAGCCCGCCCGCGAGCACCAGCCCGACGATGCCGAGCAACTGCTGGACGACGAGCGCGAAACCGATGCGCAGGACAAGCGCGGCACCGACGCCGATCAGGATCACCTTGCGGCGCTGATCGGCGGGCAGGCCCGCAGCGAGCGCACCGACGACGATCGCATTGTCGCCCGCCAGCACGAGATCGATCAGCAAAACCTGGATGAAGGCCGCAAAGGCCGCGGGTTCGGTGATGTTCGAGAAATCATGGACGATTGCGTCCCATATTCCCGCCGAAGGCGCCGCCCCCGCGGCAAAATTCATCAATTCCACGATCATTTCAGCGCACCCATCCGAACAAATGGCCGAGGCCGATCACCGGATCGACCCAGCCGTCGTAAATCATCTTCAGCGCCACATAGAGGATCACCACCAGCCCGATCCAGGCGATCCAGTGATAGCGCTGCAACAGCTTGGCGACATAATTGGCCGCGAGCCCCATGACGATCACCGTGAAGGTCATGCCGACAAACAGCAAGGCCGGATTTTCCCGCGCGATCGACGCGACGAGCAGGACGTTGTCGATGCTCATCGACAGGTCGGCGACCATGATCGACAGCGCCGCCTTGAAGAAGGTGGTGCGCGCAGGCGCGCCCTCGATATCGGGGGTCGCCGGATCGTCGACCGGCCCGGCAGCCGTGGCAGGGCGAATCTCGCGATACATGTTGTAGGCAACCCACAGCAGCAGCAGCCCGCCCGCGAAGACAAGGCCGGTGATCTTGAGCAATTGCGTCGCGACGAGCGCGAAGCCGATCAGGAAAATCAGGGCCATGCCGACGCCGAGCATCAGCACGCTCTTGCGGTCGCGCTCGGGAAGCCCGCCGGCGATCGTGCCCATGATCAGCACATTGTCGCCCGCCATGGTGAGGTCGCCGATGATGATCTGGCCGAGCAGGACAAGCCCCGGGCCGGTGAAGATCGCCGAAAAGTCCATCGCCGAAAAATCCATCAGAGCGGCTCTCCGAAATAGCTGACCGCGGGCACCGGATCGTAAAAGGGATGTAGCAGCGCGCGCCACCGCTCATACCTGTCCGAACGCCGGAACCCGTCGCGATGATCCGCGACCGAGCGCCAGTGCGCGATCAGCAGATAGGGCTGGCCGGCTTCGAGCGGCGGACGGATTTCGAGCCCGAGGAAACCCGGCGAGACCTCGATCAGCGGCCGCGCCGCGGCAACCGCGGTTTCGAATGCGGCTTCATGACCCGGTCGAACCGGCAGCAAGGCAAGTTCGACCACGGCCACGCGCGCGGACTTACTGATTCATCGAATCGAAGAAATCTTCGTTCGTCTTGCTGTCCTTGATCTTGTCGAGCAGGAATTCCATCGCGTCGACGGTGCCCATCTGCATGAGAATGCGGCGCAGCACCCACATCTTCGAAAGCTTGCCCTTCTCGACGAGCAATTCTTCCTTGCGCGTGCCCGACTTGCCGACGTCGAGCGACGGGAAGATGCGCTTGTCGGCGACCTTGCGGTCGAGGACGATTTCGCTGTTACCCGTGCCCTTGAATTCTTCGAAGATCACTTCGTCCATGCGGCTGCCAGTATCGATCAGCGCGGTCGCGATGATCGACAGCGAACCGCCCTCCTCGATGTTGCGCGCGGCGCCGAAGAAGCGCTTCGGACGCTGGAGCGCATTGGCGTCAACACCGCCGGTCAGCACCTTGCCCGACGACGGCACGACGGTGTTGTAGGCGCGACCGAGGCGGGTGATCGAGTCGAGCAGGATGACGACATCCTTCTTGTGCTCGACGAGGCGCTTGGCCTTTTCGATCACCATTTCGGCGACCTGGACGTGGCGCGTCGCGGGCTCGTCGAAGGTCGAGGAAACGACCTCGCCCTTCACGCTGCGCTGCATGTCGGTGACTTC
>NZ_JAOZVW010000108.1 GCF_025869345.1 Sphingopyxis sp. | reverse complement strand
GCTACACCGATAGCGGCCCCCGCCTTCGCGGGGGCGACGCAACCTACTTTTCCTTCACCAGCACCCCGCCCTTCACCACCGCATCGACGTCCTCCAGTTCGCGGATATTGGCAAGCGGATCGCCGTCCACCGCAATCAAGTCTGCATAGCGCCCGACCGCGATCGTGCCGACGTCGCCGGTCATGCTCAGCGCCTCGGCGCCGTTCAGCGTCGCGGCGCGGATCGCCTGCAGCGGGGTCATGCCCCATTCGACCATCTTGGCAAACTGCCGGCCATTGTCGCCGTGCGGATAGACGCCCGCGTCGGTGCCGAAGATCATGTGCACGCCCGCCTTGACCGCGCGCTGAAAGGTCTGGCGCTGCGCGAGGCCGATCGCTTTCTCCTTGTCGAGGCTTTCCTGCTCGGTGCCGTTCGCGGTCCCGGTCGCAAGGATATAATCGTCGTTATAGATATCCATGTCGAACCAGGTGTTGTGCGCGATCGCGAGCTTGATCGCTTCGTCGCTCGCAAGGCTGCAATGCTCGATCGTGTCGATCCCGGCGAGGATCGCGGTCTTGATCCCGTCGTCGCCGTGCGCGTGCGCCGCGACCTTGATTCCCAGCATATGCGCCTCATCGGCGATCGCCTTCATCTCGTCGAAGCTGAGCTGCTGCGCGCCGACGCTGTCGCCGAGCGAGAAGACGCCGCCGGTCGCGCAGATCTTGATGACGCGCGCGCCATATTTGTGCAGCCAGCGCACCTTGGCGCGCGCTTCCTGCGGACTGTCGACCACCGACGGCCCCTTGTGATCCATCGACGGCGGCAGGCCGCCCTCGTCGCAATGCCCGCCGGTCGCGCCGATCGCATAGCCCGCGGGAATGATCCGCGGCCCCTGGACATAGCCACCCTCGATCGCCTGCTTCAGCCCGACGTCGCCGAAATCGGCCGACCCGACGTTGCGCACCGTGGTGAAGCCCGCGTCGAGCGTCTTCTTCGCGTTGACGACGCCCATCACGGTCCAGAAGCTGTCGGTATAGCGCAGCCCCTGATAGCCGCCGACCTCGGCCAGCGAGGTCAGGTGAACGTGCATGTCGATCAGGCCGGGCAGCAGGGTGCGCTCGCCCAGGTCGATATGCTTGACCGCGGCGCCCCAGCGCACGGTGCGCGCGTCGGCGATGCTCGCGATGCGTCCGTCGGCGCCGACGAAGATCGCCGGATGCTCGACCATCTTGCCGCTCTGCACGTCGAGATAGCGCGCGGCGGTGATCACCGTCTGCCCAGCCCCCTCCTGCGCCGTCCCGTCCTGCGCCGTCGCCGGCAGCGCGGCCGCCGCGAAAAGCGCGCTCGCGCCGAAAGCGATTCCCCGCAGAAAACCGCCGAACTTCACACTGGATTGCATATCCCGCCCCGTCTGTTGCTGTTGCCTGTCCGATAGATGGCAAAACGAGACTTTTTAGGACAGCGGAATTTTAGGCCCGGACGATCTTTCAGGCCACAAGACCCACCATGCCCCGAGCAGCGCGAAGGCGCCGCCGAGCATCGTGCCGCCCGCAATGTCGCTTGCCCAATGAACGCCGAGCATGATGCGCGAGGCGGCGTTGAGCAGGATCATCGCGGTGGCTAGCGTCCAGGCGAACGGCCGCCAGCGCGGCGGCGCGAGCCAGGCGAGCAACAGATAGACAACCGCAGCGCTCGTCGCATGACCGCTGGGATAGGAAGCGCTGTTCACATGATCGAGATGCGCGATGATGTCGGGCCGCGCGCGGTCGAACGCGAATTTGAGCGCGTTCGAGGCGAGGTTCGCCAGCAGCGACGCCCCCGCGAGCGCAACCGCGCAGCGCCGCCCGCACCAGTGCCAGACGAGCGCCGAGAGCAGGATGACGATGATCCAGCGCGGCGTGCCCCCACCGATCCAGCTCACCCCCTGCATGAAGGCGATGAGCCCTGGATCGCTCTGCCCGACGCGCAGCGACAGCGCGTTCGAAATGCGAAGGTCGGCAGCGACGGTCCAGCCCGCGCTGACGATCAGGCCGAGCAGGATCACCGCGACGATGAGGCACGCCGCGACCAGAGGGATATGCTGCGCCTTCATCCCTTGTCCTGCACGACCTCGATCATTCCGACGATGATGCAATCATTGGGATCGGTTGCATCATGCCGCGCGGCTTCCCTGTCATGGACAACAACCGTTCCGCCGTCCCAATCTTTCCCGCATCCGCCCGATATTTCGAGTGAATAGGTCCCGGGCGGCAGCTTCTTGATTCGGTAACCGCCGTCGCGCTTCACCTTGCTTCGATACTCCCTGCCGTCGGGACTCCTGGCGGTGATGACCATCCCGTAGGGCCACATCGTATCGAGCTTTCCCACGATTTCACCTTGTGGCGCCTGTTCCTTCGCGGCGGCGTGACCAGCCGCCATCAGCATCCCGACCGACGTGCCGACGGCAAGGATCATTCGCCGCACATTGGCCGTCGATTTTCGCCGCAACTCCACAGCACCCTCGCTATCGACCCGCGCACGAACGCACACGCGTCCTTCGACGGCCAGCATGACCTCGGCTTGATCGATATCGAGATTGGACAAATCGAATATCGTCCGATCGCATTGCGCGCAGAAGCGATTGCAACCGCGCGAGGGCATATCACTCCAATCCTGATCGCAGGGATCGGGAAAGGTGACGCGCAAATCTTTCATCGCTTACCCTTCTCTCAAGACCGAACAGATCATGTCGCGGCGACCCGAACGACGCAAGCAGAAGAGAATGAAGGACGATCGGGAGCCGTCAGCTCTGCGGTATGGTGCGCGCCGCCGACCGGCGCCAGGCGTCGATTTGTGCTGCGAAGCGGCGCAATTGTTCGGTGCCGCCGTCGATGTCATTGTCGATCAGGCGCAGTTCGCGGCTCGATCCGTCGGCGCGGTAGCGAAGATAGAGGCCGTGCCGCGCTCGCGCGCCGAACCTGACCGATCCCGACATCTCGCCCGGCAGTCGGTCGGCGCGATCGCAGATGGCCTCCATGATATCCGCGGCGGGCAAGGGGTTCGGATCGGCGCCATAGCTCGAATGGAAATGGAGCTGTCCCCCTTCGATCCGTACCGCCGTCTGCTGCGTCAGCGCGCGCAAACCGTGCCGCCCGGCATAGAAAAGGCAGGCGGCCCCCGCGATAATCAGAAGCGGTATCTTGAACGGCGTCAGGGGGTCGCGATGCGGCGGCGGTGCGGGCAGCGCAAAGTCCGACACGTCGGCGACGACCGGCGGCGGCGCCATAGGTTCGCTGTGCATCAGCCCCGCCACGGCGAACGCAATCGCCGCGACGCCCAGAAAGAACAGCGCCTTGACGACGCTGCCCGTTCGGGAAAAATGAAGGATCGCAGGGTTCAAGCGCGCCTAGATATGCAGCGGCCGCCCGAACGCGGCGAGCACGCCCTCGTGCATCGTCTCGCTGAGTGTCGGGTGCGGGAAGACGGTGCCGATGAAATCATCCTCGACGAGTTCGGCGGTCTTGCCGATCGTATAGCCCTGGATCAGCTCGGTGACCTCGGCGCCGATCATGTGCGCGCCGAGCAGTTCGCCGGTCTTGGCGTCGAACACCGTCTTGGTAAAGCCTTCCGCCTCGCCGAGCGCAATCGCCTTGCCGTTGCCGATGAAGGGAAAGGTGCCGGCCTTGACCTCGTAACCGAGTTCCTTCGCCTTTGCCTCGGTCAGTCCGACGCTGGCGATCTGCGGACGGCAATAGGTGCAGCCCGGAATGTTGCGCGGGTCCATCGCGTGCGGATGGCCCCCCGCAATCGCCTCGACCGCGATAATCGATTCGTGCATCGCCTTGTGCGCGAGCCACGGCGGCGCGGTAACGTCGCCGATCGCCCACAGGCCGGGAACGTTGGTGCGACACATCGCGTCGGTGTCGATATGGCCTTTCGTGGTCTTTACGCCGAGCGCTTCGAGCCCGATACTCTCGGTGTTCGGGACGATGCCGATCGCGACGATCGCGTGGCTGAACTCGCCCTGTTCGACCTTGCCGTCCTTCGTCTTGATCTTGGCGGTGACGCCGTTCGCGGTCGCCTTCAATTCCTCGACCCCGGCGCCGGTCAGGATCGTCATGCCCTGCTTCTTGAGCGCCTTTTCGAGGAAGGTCGAGACGTCGGCATCCTCGACGGGGACGAGGCGGTCGAGCATTTCGACGACGGTGACCTCGGCGCCCATGTCCTTGTAGAAACTCGCAAACTCGATCCCGATCGCGCCTGATCCGATGACGAGCAGCTTCTTCGGCATTTCAGGTGGAACGAGCGCGTGGCGATAGGTCCAGATGCGCTTGCCGTCGGCAGGCGCGAACGGCAGGTCGCGAGCGCGGGCACCGGTCGCGACGATGATGTTCTTCGCGGAAAGGGTCTCGGTTCCCTTCTCGCCCGTCACCTCCAGCTTGCCCGGCGCGGTCAGCTTGCCGGTGCCCATATGGACGGTGATCTTGTGCTTCTTCATCAGGTGCGCAACGCCCTGATTGAGCTGCTTCGCGACCCCGCGCGACCGCTTCACCACCGCATCGATATCGGCGCTGATCTGCGCAGCCTTCAACCCATAGTCGCCCGCGTGCTGCATATAATGATAGATTTCGGCCGAGCGCAGCAGCGCCTTGGTCGGAATGCACCCCCAGTTGAGGCAGATACCGCCGAGCAGCTCGCGCTCGACAATCGCGGTCTTCAGCCCAAGCTGCGCCGCCCGGATCGCCGCGACATAGCCGCCGGGCCCCGAGCCGAGGACGATGAGGTCGTAATTGGTGTCAGCCAAGGTCTGCTCCATTATCAATCCCCTCTCCCCTTGAGGGAGAGGGAGGGGCCCATTGCGCAGCAATGGGAGGGTGAGGGTCCGAAAGCGCGGCAAGGATTGCCGTCAGAACCCCGGACAGGTTTCCAGTCACGTCATTGTTCCAAACCCGCAACACGCGATAGCCCTTATCGATCAGGAACGCGTCTCGGGTGTGATCGCTTGCAGAATTGGCATGTTGCGATCCGTCGACCTCAACGATCAATCGCCGCTCCTGGCAGACGAAATCCACGATGAACGGACCAATGGGCTGTTGCTTGCGAAATTTGAAGCCGCCCAACCGTCGATCGCGCAAGGCTCCCCAAAGTTTCTTCTCTTGCTCGGTCAGGGCGCGTCGCAGAGCCTTGGCGCGCTCCAGCGTCTCCTGCGAATAGCCTGCAGCCATTCCCTCACCCTCCCACGCGCTGAAGCGCGCGGGCCCCTCCCTCTCCCTTGAAGGGAGAGGGGTTCATCATGCCACCAGCCCCAGCGGGTTCTCCACCAGTTCCTTGAAGGTCTTCATCAGCAGCGCCCCGTCGGCGCCGTCGATCGCGCGGTGGTCGAAGCTGCCGGTCGCCGACATCACCGTCGCGATCGCCAGCGCGTCGTCGACGACATAGGGCCGCTTCTCGCCCGCGCCGATCGCCATGATCATCGCCTGCGGCGGGTTGATCACCGCGGTGAACTGCTTGATCCCCATCATGCCCATGTTCGAGATGCTGGCGGTGCCGCCCTGATATTCGCTGGGCTGGAGCTTGCCTTCCTTCGCCTTCGCGGCAAGCTCGGACATTTCGGTCGAGATTTTCGACATCGACTTGCCGCCCGCGTCGGTGATGATCGGGGTGATCAGGCCGCCCGGAATGCTGACCGCGACCGAGATGTCGGCGCGGCTATATTTGCGCATGACATCGCCGCCGAAGCTGACGTTGCAAGCCGGCACGCGTTCGAGCGCGACCGCGAGCGCCTTGATCAGCATGTCGTTGACGCTGAGCTTGACGCCGCGGCTTTCGAGGCTGGCGTTGAGCTCGCCGCGCAGCTTGAGCAGCGCGTCGAGGCGGATGTCGACGGTCAGGTAGATGTGCGGCGCTTCCTGCATCGACTGGGTCAGGCGGCGCGCAATCGTCTTGCGCATCCCCGACAATTTCTCGTCCTCGTGCGGAATGCCGAAATCGGGGATCGGGCCGGCGGTTGCGGGGGCCGGAGCGGGAGCCGCCGTCGCGGCGGGAGCCGGCGCGGCTGCCGCCGGAGCGCTGGCCGAGACACCTTCGAGGTCGTCCTTGACGATGCGGCCGCCGGGGCCGGTGCCGGTGATCGTCGACAGGTCGATGCCCTTCTCCGCCGCGATGCGCTTGGCGAGCGGGCTGGCCTTGATGCGATCGCCCGACGCGGCGGGAGCAGCTTTGTCCGTCGCCCCCGCGAAGGCGGGGGCC
>NZ_JAOZVW010000107.1 GCF_025869345.1 Sphingopyxis sp. | reverse complement strand
CATTCCCGCGAAAGGGGGAGCCCTGTGGGGGTTCAACGGACGGGGGCCGGGGGTTCCCGGTTTCGGGGGAATGACGAAAGTAGGAGGCACCAGGCGTCGCTTTCCGGTCGAAACCCGGCATTCCATAAAATTCGCGCAGAGACCGCAGAGGGGAAGCGCTGACCCCTCTGCGATCTCTGCGGCCTCTGCGCGAATGCCTATCAAAGCCGCCTTCGCGGCCATGACGGCTATCGGTCGAAAGCAGGCCTTCGTTGTGGCTTCCCGATTAATCCCCCGCCGTGCTTTTTATTTGCAGCGGTTCATAAATGTTATATCATAACAACATCGATCGAGGCGGCGCGATGGGATGGGCCGACCCGATCGGTAGTGCGGGACAAGCGCGAAAAGCGCGCGTTTCGCCCGACAGGGAGCGATAGGATGCGCAAAAGCAGCCGGTTTCAACGCAGTCGATTTCACAGCAGCATTTTTCGGGCCGACCCCAATGGCGATCCCGATATCAACACGACGCCGCTGATCGACGTGATGCTCGTCATGCTGGTGATGTTCATCATCACCATCCCGCCGCCGACGCACAGCGTCGATATCGTCCTGCCCAGCCAGGGTGTGGTCGATGGCAGGATCCTCGACGAAAATCATGTGACGATCGATGCGAGCGACATCATCCGCTGGAACGGCGATGCGATCGATCTGGCCGAGCTCGGCCTGCTCGTCAAAGCCGCGTCGAACCGAAGCGAGCCGGCGATGCTGCTGTTCGAACCCGAGGCGCGGGCACGCTATCTGCGCGTCGACGAGGCGATCGGCGCCATCCGGCGCAACGGCGCCAGCCGGATCGCCTTCCCGGGGATCAACCGCTATCGCGATCTGATCTAGGGGGCAGGGCCCACTAAATCCTGATCCGTCCGCTTTTTCCTTCGTCATTCTCGCGCAAGCGGGAATCCAGATTCTCTTCGTGCCTTCGTGCGAGTCCAAATAATCTCGCACGAAGGCACAAAGACACGAAGAGGACGAAAGAGAAGGCAGCGGAATGGGAGTGGCGGGAATTTAATAGGTCCTGACCCTGGAACGCCGCGCGTCAAATCGACACCACCCCAATTCCGTTCGCGTCGAGCGAGTCGAGTCATCTATCGGCATAGCGCTGCCCCGATGGGCCGTCTCCGCGCCGCCCTGGCGCGATGTCTTCCGAGTCGCTGCGCCGGTCGACGTGTCACGCGGCGGGCGCGGTTCCCGGGCGCAGATATGGCATCATGTAGCTGACATAGTCGCCCTTGCCGAGCGGCACGCCCATGTGGCGCATCACCGCATAGGCGGCGACGAGATGGAAGTAGAATTGCGGCTGCGCCCAGTCGCGCACGTAGGTAGCGGCGGTCATGTCGAACGCCATGCCGTTCGGAAGGTCGAAGCCGATAGCGCGGTCGTCGTCGCCGTCGAGCGTCGCGGGATCGATCGTATCGAGCCACGCCAGCGTCGCGGCGATCTGCGCCTGGAGGCCCTGAAAATCGGCGGCGTCTTCCCCCAGATCCGGCGCCTTTTCCGCGCCCAGGCGCACCGCGGTCTGGATCGCCTGCGCGCAGGTGAAACGGACCTGCGCCGCGAGCGGAAACATGTCGGGTGCGAGACGCGCGGCGATGAACTGCAATTCGCCGACGCCATTCTGCTCGCCCCAGTCGAGCGCCTTGACGAGTTGCCCCGAAAGCGCGCGCAGCCCGTTGGCATAGGCGGGGATGGTGAGGTCGTAGAGCGTGGGCATGGGGGCTTCCTTTGAAGGATGGCGGTCAGGCGGCGGCGAGATTGTCCTGGAACTGGAGCCGCGCGAGGCGGGCATAGAGGCCGTCGGCGGCGACGAGGTCGTCGTGGCGCCCCTCCTCGACGATGCGGCCTTCGTCCATCACGACGATGCGATCGGCAGCGCGGACGGTTGCAAGGCGGTGCGCGATGACGATCGTCGTGCGGTCGTGCATCAGCGCCTCGAGCGCGTCCTGCACCAGCCGTTCGGATTCGGCGTCGAGCGCCGAAGTCGCTTCATCGAGCAGCAACAGCGGCGCGCGGCGCAGCAGCGCGCGGGCGATGGCGACGCGCTGGCGCTGGCCGCCCGAAAGGCGCGCCCCGCCTTCGCCCATGAAGGTATCGAGACCGTCCGGCAGCTTGCGGAGGAATTCCTCGGCATTGGCGGCGCGCGCGGCGTCCCACAATTCCTCGTCGCTCGCCGCCCAATTGCCGTAGCGCAGATTGTCGCGCGCGGAGGCGGCGAAGATCACCGTTTCCTGCGGCACCATCGCGATCCGCGCGCGGATGGCGGCGGGATCGGCCTCGGTCAACGGCACGCCGTCGAGGCGGATCTGTCCCGCCTGCGGGTCGTAGAAACGCTCGGCAAGCTGAAAGAGCGTCGATTTTCCGGCGCCCGAGGGGCCGACGATCGCGACGGTTTCGCGCGGGCGCACCGCAAGCGAGAAATCGTGCAGCGCGGGCGCGTCGGGGCGCGTCGGGTAACGAAATTCGACATGGTCGAATTCGAGCGTCCCGGTCGCCGGCTCGGGCAGCGACTGCGGGTTTTGCGGCGCGGCGATGGTCGGTTCGGCGACGAGCAGTTCGTGAAGCCGCTCGGCCGCGCCCGCGGCGCGCAGCAGGTCGCCATAGACTTCGGTGAGCGCGCCGAACGCACCCGCGACGAGCCCGCCGGTGAGGACGAAGGCGGCGATCGTGCCGCCGGTGATCGTGCCCGCCGCGACCCCCGCGGCGCCATACCAGAGCAAAGTCGTGATCGCGCCGAAAAGCAGGCCGATGACGATCGCGGTCATCACCGCGCGGAGGCGGATGCGGCGTTTGGCGGTCGCAAAATTGGCCTCGACCGCGGCGGTGAAGCGGTCGGCTTCGCGGCCTTCCTGTCCGAAGGCCTGGACGATCTTCATCGCCCCCAATTGCTCGGCGGTGGTCGCGCCGATGTCGGCGACGCGATCCTGGCTTGAGCGGGAAACATTCTGAAGGCGGCGGCCGAGAATGACGATCGGCATGATGATCACGGGAATGCCGATCAGCATCCCCGCGGTCAGCCGGGGCGAAAGCGAGAAAAGATAGACGATCCCGCCGATCCCCATCACCGTGTTGCGCAGCGCGACCGAAACGGTGGTGCCGACGGTTTGTTCGATGATCGCGGTGTCGGCGGTCATTCGCGAGGCGATTTCGGACGGACGATTTTCCTCGAAGAAGCCGGGCGCGAGGCGCAGCAGGTTGCGCTGCACCCCTTCGCGGATATCGGCGACCGTCCGCTCGCCGAGCCAGCTCACGCAATAGAAACGCACCGCGGTCGCGGCGGCGAGCAGCAGCACGATGCCGTAGAAGATGCGGAAATGCGGCGCGACGTCACCGCCGCCGGCGACGAAGCCCGAGTCGATCATCGCCTTGAACTGATAGGGGATCGCGAGCGTCGCGAGCGCAGCGACGCCGAGTGCGATCGCCGCGATCAGCAAGCGCAGCGGATATCGGCTGGCATAGTGCCAGACCATGCGCAGGCTGGACAGCTTGCGGCGGGCCGGGGCGGATTGGTCTGATTTGGTCGCCATCGCGGATCGCCCTAGCAGCCGCGCCGACGCCGCTCAACGCCGCAAAATGGCGTCCCGCTTCAAGCCGTATGAAGCCGTGCAAAATGATGCATTGCACAATGATAGCGTTTCCCTAGACTGCTCAGCAAATAGGGCGCGCCGAAAAGAGCGCGGCCGGACGCAAGGGGCCCATCGAACATGCTGTATCACGCCTTTGACATGCAGAAGAGCTGGCTCGCGGGGGCCAGCGCGCTGGCGACCGCCGGGGCGCAGGCGATTCAGCATCCCGCCAATCCGCTGGGCTATTTCGGCGGCAGCCCGATGTTCGCCTCGGCGCTTGAAGTGTTCGCACACGCCGCGGCGCCGCGCGGCAAGCCGGGGTTCGAGCTGTACGAGACCGTCGTCGATGGCGAGACGGTGCGTGTCGCCGAGTCGATCGAGGCGCGCAAACCCTTTGGCCAGCTCAAGCATTTCAAGCACCGGGCGAGCGCGGGCAAGCCCAAGCTGCTGATCGTCGCGCCGATGTCGGGCCATTATGCAACCTTGCTGCGCGGCACCGTCGAGCGGATGCTGCCCGACCATGACGTGTGGATCACCGACTGGCGCGACGCGCGCAACGTGCCGCTGGAGGCGGGCAAATTCGACCTCGACGATTATGTCGATTATCTGATCGCGTGGCTCGAGCATATCGGGCCGGGCGCGCACGTGCTCGCGGTGTGTCAGCCGTCGGTGCCTAGCCTCGCTGCGGCCGCGGTGATGGCGGCGGCGGGGCACAAGTGCCGGCCGAAGACGCTGACGATGATGGGCGGGCCGATCGACACGCGCAAGGCGCCGACCGCGGTGAATCAACATGCGACGACGCGGCCCTATGCCTGGTTTCAGGAGAATGTCATCGCGACCGTCCCGGCCTGGTATCCGGGCGCCGGGCGCCGCGTCTATCCGGGCTTCCTCCAGCTTGCCGGCTTCATGTCGATGAACCTTGGCAATCACATGATGAGCCATTGGGAGATGTTCAAGCATCTGGTCGACGGCGACGGCGAGAGCGCCGACAAGACCAAGGAATTTTATGACGAATATCGCGCGGTCTGCGACATGACCGCCGAATTCTATCTCCAGACGGTCGATGTCGTGTTCCAGCGGCACCTGCTGCCCAAGGGCGAGATGCTCCATCGCGGCCAGCCGGTCGACCTCACGAAGATCGAGGATATCGCGATCCTGGCGATCGAGGGCGAGCGCGACGATATTTCGGGGATCGGCCAGACCAAGGCGGCGCTGACGCTCGCCAAGGCGCTGCCTTCGGACAAGAAGAAATATCTGATGGCGAAGGGCGTCGGCCATTACGGCATCTTCAACGGCCGCAAATGGCGCGACGAGATCGCGTCGGCGGTCGAGACATGGATTCGCGCGCACGGCGGGTGAGAGGCGGCGGGTTTCGATCGATAGGCGACGTTAGCCCCTCCCCTTCAGGGGAGGGGTTGGGGTGGGGGCCATCGGCCTTGCTCAAGGCTGCTGCCCCCCACCCGCTGCGACTAACGAACAAGTTCGTAAGTCTCGCTGCCCTCCCCTGAAGGGGAGGGCGTGATTTTGCCTGAACGTCCGCCCACCCCAAAGCAGGCATATCGTTCCGCAATACCGGGGCGTCGCGGATTTGGCCGAAAGGGATTTGCCGGTCCCGGCGATCTCCACTAGCCTTCCCGCATGGCTATCCACCTGAAAAGCGTGCGTGTCGAGCGTTGGCCGGTGGCGGGGGCGTTCGTGATCAGCCGCGGCGCGAAGACGCATGTCGATGTCGTCGTCGCGGAAGTTGAGGATGGCGATGCCGTCGGGCGCGGCGAGGGGACGCCGGTCTATTATCTGGGCGAGGATGCGGCGGGGTGCCGCGATCGGATCTTGCACGCGGCAGCGCTTGTCGCCGGATTGGACGCCGCCGAGGCGCGCGGCGCGATTCAGGAGATCATGGCGCCGGGGGCGGCGCGCAACGCGCTCGACTGCGCGCTGTGGGACCTGGAGGCGAAGCAGCGCGGCCTCCGGCTCTGGCAGCTTGCCGGGTGCGACGGCGCGCCGACCGCGCGCGTCACCGCTTTCACCATTTCGCTCGGCACGCCGGGCGCGATGGCCGAAGCGGCCGCGACCGCCGAAGCCGACGGCTATCGCCTGCTCAAGATCAAGCTGACCGGCGAGGACGACCGGCTGCGCGTCGCCGCGGTGCGCAAGGGCGCGCCGAACGCGCGGCTGATCGTCGACGCCAATGAAAGCTGGGGGCAGGTCGATCTGCTCGGCGAGGCCGAGGCGCTGGCTGATATGGGGGTCGAGATGATCGAACAGCCGGTGCCGGTCGGTTCCGATGCGCTGCTCGACGGTGTCTATGCGCCGATTCCCTTCGTCGCCGATGAAAGCTGCCACACGGCTGCCGATGTCGCGCGCATCGGGCCTTTTTACGACGGGGTGAATATCAAGCTCGACAAGGCCGGGGGGCTGACCGAGGCGATGCGGCTCGCCGATGCCGCCGACGCGGCGGGATTGTCGATCATGGTCGGCTGTATGCTCTGCACCAGCCTGGCGATCGCGCCCGCTTTCGTCCTCGCGCAGCGCGCGCGCTGGGTCGATCTCGACGGGCCGGCGCTGCTCGCGCGCGACCGCGAGGGCGGGTTCGAGTTTCGCGAAGGACGGGTCGCGCCGCCGGTGTAGTCTGATACCCTTCGTCACCCCGGACGTGTTGACGGGGGGCGCGGGTGGGTGGGGGCCGGCGGGGGCCCCCGGGGACGGCGCGGGGGGGGGGGGGGGGAATTTTAGATAATATAAGT
>NZ_JAOZVW010000106.1 GCF_025869345.1 Sphingopyxis sp. | reverse complement strand
CCAGAGCAGGCGTAAACCGCTCTGGATTGCTTCGCTTCGCTCGCAATGACGATTCCCTTGAAGGGCATGATGTCCTAAAACCAAGTCATGCCCATCCCCGCCGATGCCCCGATCCTGACCAGCGAAGCGATGCGTGCCGCCGAGGCGGCGGCGGGGACGTCGCTGTCCGACCTGATGGAGCGCGCCGGCGCGGCGGTCGCCGATTGCGGGTGGCGGATGGCGGCGGGCGCGCCGATCCTGATCCTCTGCGGACCGGGGAACAATGGCGGCGACGGCTATGTCGCGGCGCGCCTGCTGCGCGAGCGCGGGGCGGCGGTTCGCGTCGCGGCGCTGGCGCCGCCCGCGACCGACCTCGCCAAGGCGGCGCGCGCGGCGTGGGCGGGCGAGATCGAGGCGATCGGCGATGATCTGTCGCCCGCGCCGGTCATCGTCGATGCACTGTTCGGCGTAGGGCTGACGCGCCCGCTCGCGGGCGATCTCGCGCGGCGCCTGCGCGGTTTGGCTGGCAAGCGGATATTGGCGGTCGATGTGCCGAGCGGGGTCGATGCCGATGGCCATGAGGACTGGGAGCCGCCGCTACCCCCTCACGTCACGATAGCCTTGGGCGCGCTCAAGCCCGCGCACGTCCTGCTTCCCGCCGCGCGAAGTTGCGGGCATGTGCTGCTCGCGCCGATCGGGATTGCCGCCGACCGGGCGATGCGGAGCCTGCCGCGGCTGGCCCCGCGGTCGCCCGACGCGGGGTCGCACAAGTTCAACCGGGGGATGATGCTGGTCCGCGCCGGGCCGATGGCGGGGGCGGCGGGCCTTGCGGCCGCGGCGGGGCTGCGCGCGGGCGCGGGCTATGTCGTGCTCAGCGGTGGCGATGATGCGCCCTTTTCGGCGATCATCGTCGAGGAGGACGCCGGCTATGCTCAGCGGCTCGGCGACAAGCGGGTCGGTGCGGTGGTGATCGGGCCGGGCTATCCGGCGAGCGACGCGCTGGACCGCGACGTCGCCGCGGCACTCGATTCGGGCAAGCCACTGGTGCTCGACGCGGCGGCGATCGACGCGGCGCTGCCGCATCTGGGGGGAACGCCCGCGATCCTGACCCCGCACGAAGGCGAGTTCGCGCGCGCCTTTCCCGATCTCGCCGGAAGCAAGATCGAGCGGGCGCGGGCGGCGGCCGCGCGCACAGGTGCGGTGGTGATCTACAAGGGCGCCGATACCGTCATCGCCGCCCCTGACGGGCGCGTCGTCGCGGCGTGGCCGGGGAGCCCCTGGCTCGCGACCGCGGGGACGGGCGATGTGCTGGCGGGGGCGTGCGGGGCGATGCTTGCGGGCGGCGGCGACGCGTTCGATGCGGCGGTCGCGGCGGTGGGCTGGCATATCGCCGCCGCGCGCCGTATAGGCCCCGGCCTTGTGGCCGACGATCTGATGTGGGACTGATATGAACGACAGCGCGCTGATCGAGCGCATCGCCGCGCGCGGCGATGGCGTGACCGCCGACGGGCGCCATGTCGCGGGCGCGGTGCCCGGCGACCGCGTTGCGGCCAATGGGACGCTGGTGCCGGGACCGAACCGCGCCGAGCCGGCATGCCGGCATTTCGGCAAATGCGGCGGCTGCCAGTTGCAGCATGTCTCCGAAGCGGCGCTCGCCGCCTTCGTGCAGGGCCGCGTCGTCGGGGCGCTGGAGGGGCAGCAGGTCGCGGCGGGCGAGGTGCTGCCCGCCTTGCTGTCGCCGCCGCAGAGCCGCCGCCGTGCAGCGCTCACCGCGCTCAAGACCGGCAGACAGGTCGCGCTCGGCTTCAACGCGGCGCAGAGCAACCAGATCGTCGACATGCGCATGTGTCCGCTGCTGGTGCCCGAACTGTTCGCGCTCGTCGCCCCGATCCGCGCTCTGCTGGACGGCATCGCGCCGCAGCGGCGCCCGGTAAAGGTCAAGCTGCAGATGCTCGACCAGGGCGCCGAGGTGGTGCTGGAGGGCGTGCGTGCCGAAGGGCTCGACGCGGCGATGGCGCTCCAGGATTTCGCGGGCGATCAGCGGCTCGCGCGGCTGGCGATCGATCAGGGCGATGGGCTCGAAACCGTGTGGCAGCCCGAGCCGCCGACCGCGCATTTCGGGACCATCGGCGTCGAAGTGCCGCCCTTCGCCTTCCTGCAGGCGACGGCGGCGGGGCAGGCGGCGCTCGTCGAGGCGGTGCGCGAGGCGATCGGCGATGCGGCGGCGGTCGCCGACCTGTTCGCGGGCGTCGGCACCTTCGCACTGTCGGTGCAGGCGGGACGCAAAGTCTATGCCGCCGAGGGCGCGCGCGATGCGATCGCGGCGCTGACCGGCGCGGCGAACCGGGCGCGGGCACTGGTCGCGACCGAGCATCGCGACCTGTTCCGGCGGCCGCTGGTGCCCGTCGAGCTCGATCGCTTCGGCGCCGTCATCCTCGACCCGCCGCGCGCGGGGGCTGAGGAGCAGGTGAAGCAGATCGCGGCGTCGAATGTGCCCGCGATTTCCTATGTGAGCTGCAATCCGGCGAGCTTTGCGCGCGATGCGAAGCTACTTGTGCAGGGCGGTTACCGGCTCGACTGGGTAAGGCCCGTCGGGCAGTTCCGCTGGTCGACGCATGTCGAGCTGGCGGGGCGGTTCAGCCGATGAATAAAGCCCCTCCTCTTTAGAGGAGGGGTTTCCGATCAATGCAGCACGAAACCGATGAAGGCGTGGAGGCAGAGCGCGATCAGCGCGAGGCTGGCCAGCGCGAACACCGCGAAGCGCCACATGACGCGGTTGACCGTCGCCTGGATCAGGCTGTGCACGATACGCAGGCCGACATAGGCCCAGGCGATCTGCGCATTGAGCCCGCCGCCCATACCGCCGACCGCGAGCGCCAGCGCGACGGCGTAGAAGACCGTCGGCTGTTCCATCAGATGGTTATAGTTGTGCGCCTTCCACTGGACTTCGGCGGGCAGCACTTCGTCGAGGCCGCGGCCCGTCGTGCCGACAAGATTCTGCGCGTCGATCTTGGCGCGGCCCATCGCGGGGATGCGCGTCGCATACATCCACACCCACATGACCATCGACCAGAGCGCCAGCGTCGCGACCGGTCCCAATATGGCGTTCGTTTCCATGGTTTTCCCCTCAGCCCAAGGTTGCGATCACGGCGAGCAGCGCCAGCGCGAACAGGCAGAGCGTCGACAGCAGGAACAGGGTGAAGCGGACCGGAATCCGGTTCACCGTCACCTGCCAGAGGCTGTGGACGATGCGGATGACGACATAGGCCCAGGCGAGCCCGCGCGTCAGGCCGGTGTTGCCGCCCGACAGGTGCAGGAAGATGATCGTCGCATAGAAGATCGTCGGCTGTTCGAGCAGATGGGTGTAATTGTGCGATTTCCAGTTCACCGCGGGCGGCAGGACGCCTTCCAAATCGGCGCCGCGGCCGCCGGGCGGCGCGGTCTTGAGGTCGACCCCCATTTTCTTGAGCGCGGGCAGGCGTGTCGCGGCGACCCAGCCGGCCATCACGAGCGTCCACAGGACGAGAATGGCGCCGGGCGCGAGCAGACTTTGTGACATGAACATCCCCCTTTCGATTTGCGGGGGATGCTAGGGCGCGCGCGCCAATATGCAACGGGCGATATTCAGTCGCGCCGCGCCGCCAGTTCGGCGCGGATCGCCTCGCCATCGCCGTCGATGCGCGGCGCATAGCCAAGGTCGCGGCGCGGCGCGGCGCCATATCTGACCGGCGGCCGCATCTCGAAAAAAGCGCCGACCTCTGGATGTTCGCGAGGACGAAAGAAATCGGTCGCGGCAAAATGCGGGTCGTTCCGGATATCGTCGAGGTCGCGAACGCGCATCGCGGGAATGTCGTTGGCCGCGAAGATTTTCAGCCATTCGGTGGTGGTCCGGGCGGGCGTCCGGCGCGCGATCTCACCATAGATCAGCGGCATGTGCCGACCCTTCGCCTTCGCCTCCTCATAGGCCGGCGAGGCGAGCATGTCCTCGCTGCCGAGCAGCCCCATCAGCCGCGCGGTCGATGTGGGCGTATAGGGGACGATCGCGATATGCCCGTCTTTGGTCGGGAAGGGCTGCCGCGTCGGGTCGAGCTGGCGCGGATAGCCCGCCGGGCCGATCGCGGGATCGAGCGTCGCGTCGCACAGATGTTCGGTCAGCATGAAGGCGGTGAAGCATTCGAACATCGGCACCGCGACCTCCTGCCCCTCGCCGGTGCGGAACTTGTGGACGAGCGCGGCGAGGATCGCCTGCGCACCGAAATGGCCCGCGACCTTGTCGGCGATCAGCGAGGGGAAATAACGCGGGCTGGAGTTGCCGTCGGCGCGCGGAAGCAGGCTGGTCGTCCCGCTCGCCGCCTGGATCACGTCGTCATAGGCCTGAAGGTCGGCGTAGGGGCCGTCCTGGCCGAAGCCGGTGCCGTGGACATAGATGATGTCGGGCTTGATCGCCTTGCAGCTTTCATAATCGAAGCCAAGCCGCGCGATCGCCTTGCCGCGGATATTGTGGAAAAAGACGTCGCCGGTCGCGATCAGTTCGCGCAGCGTCGCGGCATCCTCAGGCTTCTTGAGGTCGAGCGCGATCGAGCGCTTGCCGCGGTTCACGGTCAGGTGGATCGATCCCATCGTCGGGTCGGGCTTGCCGTTGCCGAGATAGCGCGAGACGTCGCCGAGGCCGGGCGTCTCGACCTTGATCACCTCCGCCCCCAGGTCGGCGAGCATCTGCGTCGCATAGGGGCCGAAGATGACCGTCGTGAGATCGATAATCCTGATTCCCTCGAGCATCGCCATCGCCGTTCCTTCTCCCGGAGTTTCGAATGGCGATGCCCGAACGCGGGGGCTTTGTCACCCCGCGCAGGGAGTCAGATGACGCCGAGCGACTGCATCGCTTCGGCGACGCGGACGAAGCCCGCGATATTGGCGCCGAGGACATAATTGCCCGGCGCGCTATATTCGTCGGCAGTCGCGGCGCAATTGTCGTGGATGCCGCGCATGATCTGCGCCAGCCGCGCTTCGGTCTGATCGAAGGTCCAGCTGTCGCGCGAGGCGTTCTGCTGCATTTCGAGCGCCGAGGTCGCGACGCCGCCGGCGTTCGCGGCCTTGCCCGGCGCGAACATCACGCCATTCTGGTGGAACAGGTCGACCGCGTCGGGGGTCGAGGGCATGTTGGCGCCTTCGCCGACGACCTGAACGCCGTTTCTGATCAGCGTCGTCGCATCCTTGCCGGTGAGTTCGTTCTGCGTCGCGCAGGGGAGCGCGACGTCGCACGCCACATCCCAGATCGACCCGCCCTCGATATAATGGGCGCCGGCGCCTTTCATGCGGACATAGTCAGACAGGCGCTCGCGGCGGACCTCCTTGACCTCCTTCAAAAGGTCGAGATCGATGCCCTCCTCGTCGAGGACATAGCCGTTGGAATCGGAGCAGGCGACGACCTTGCCGCCGAACTGCCGCACCTTGTCGATGGCATAGATGGCGACGTTGCCCGAGCCCGAGACGACGACGCGCTTGCCGTCGAGCGTCGCGCCTTTGGTCGCCAGCATCTGCTGGACGAAATAGACGAGACCGAAGCCGGTCGCCTCGGTCCGCGCGCGCGACCCGCCGTAGACGAGACCCTTGCCGGTCAGAACGCCCGCCTCGTAGCGGTTGGTGAGCCGCTTGTACTGGCCGAACATATAGCCGATCTCGCGCCCGCCGACGCCGATGTCGCCCGCGGGGACGTCGGTATATTCGCCGAGATGGCGCTGAAGCTCGGTCATAAAGGCCTGGCAGAAGCGCATGATCTCGCCATCCGAGCGGCCGCGCGGGTTGAAGTCCGACCCGCCCTTGCCGCCGCCGATCGGCATTCCGGTGAGGGCATTCTTGAAAATCTGTTCGAACCCCAGGAATTTGATGATGCCGAGGTTGACCGACGGGTGAAAGCGGATGCCGCCCTTATAGGGGCCGAGCGCCGAGTTGAACTGGACGCGGAAGCCGCGGTTGATCTGAACCTGGCCGCTGTCGTCGACCCAGGGAACGCGAAAGATGATCTGCCGCTCCGGTTCGCAAATCCGCTCGATCAGCGCATGATTCGCATATTCGGGATGTTTGGCGACGACGCGCCCGAGGCTTTCCAGCACTTCGTGGACCGCCTGATGGAATTCGGCTTCCCCGGCGTTACGGCGCAATACTTCATCAAGAACCGGCTGCAACTTTTCATCAATCTTGCTCAAAACATCCTCCTGACCGCATGAATCGAACCGGCGTGTGGACGATGCACGGCTGGGCCGCAAGGTTGCGGGGCAAGAAAAATGGCTTGATTGGAAGCTGTTCGCTGAAAATTGCGAGGCATCGAAGTGCGATGGTGTCAAATTACCCACCTCGTCATTGCGAGCGAAGCGAAGCAATCCAGAGT
>NZ_JAOZVW010000105.1 GCF_025869345.1 Sphingopyxis sp. | reverse complement strand
GCAGGTGACCGGGAGCGGCCATCCCAAGCCCCTCCTCTTCAGAGGAGGGGCCAGCGAGACTTACGAACTTGTTCGTTAGTCGCAGCGGGGTGGTGCATGCGGGGCTGCGCTGGCCTTCGGCCACCACCCCGCTCGCCTAAGGCCCGGCTGCGCCGGACCAAGTCTCACTGCCCCTCCTCTGAAGAGGAGGGGAGGGTTAGGGCCGCTGTTCACCCCAAAGCGGACATGAAAAGGGGCGGCCCGTTCCCGGACCGCCCCTTTCGTTTCCACCGTTCGCTGGCCTTACTGGTCGAGGAAGCTGCGCATCTTGCGGCTGCGCGACGGGTGCTTCAGCTTCCTCAGCGCCTTCGCTTCGATCTGGCGGATACGTTCGCGGGTGACGCTGAACTGCTGGCCGACTTCCTCGAGCGTGTGGTCGGTGTTCATGCCGATACCGAAGCGCATCCGCAACACGCGTTCCTCACGAGGAGTAAGCGAAGCCAAAACTCGCGTAACCGTTTCCTTGAGGTTCGACTGCACCGCGGCATCGACCGGGATGACGGCATTCTTGTCCTCGATGAAATCGCCGAGGTGGCTGTCTTCCTCGTCGCCGATCGGCGTTTCGAGGCTGATCGGCTCCTTGGCGATCTTCATCACCTTGCGGACCTTTTCGAGCGGCATCGACAGCCGCTCGGCCATTTCCTCGGGTGTCGGCTCGCGGCCGCTTTCGTGGAGGAACTGGCGGCTGCAGCGCACCAGCTTGTTGATCGTCTCGATCATGTGGACCGGGATGCGGATCGTGCGCGCCTGGTCGGCGATCGAGCGGGTGATCGCCTGCCGGATCCACCAGGTCGCATAGGTGCTGAACTTGTAGCCGCGGCGATACTCGAACTTGTCGACCGCCTTCATCAGGCCGATATTGCCTTCCTGAATGAGGTCGAGGAACTGAAGGCCGCGGTTCGTGTATTTCTTGGCGATCGAGATGACGAGGCGCAGGTTCGCCTCGACCATTTCCTTCTTGGCGATGCGCGCCTCGCGCTCGCCCTTCTGGACCATGTTCACGACGCGGCGGAATTCGGTCAGGCTCATGCCCGCGGCCTGCGCGATCTCGCTGATTTCGATGCGGATGCGGTCGACCGCGCCCGCCTCATTCTCGGCGAATGCGGCCCATTTCTTGTCGATGCCGCTGACGCCGTCGAGCCAGTTTTCCTCGAGCTCGCGCCCGACATAATTGTCGAGGAACGACTTGCGCGGCACCTTGTGACGCTCGGCGAGGCGGAGCATCTGGCCGCCGAGCGCGGTCAGGCGGCGGTTGTAGCTGTAGAGCTGGTCGACGAGATATTCGATCTTGGTGCCGTGGAACTGCACGCTTTCGACCTGCGCGGTGAGTTCTTCGCGCAGCTTGTGATATTTCTTCTCCGATGCCGCGGGGAATTCCTCGCCGCCCGACAGCGATTCGAGCCGCGCTTCCTGCAGCTTCTGGAACGCCTTGAAGCTCTTGGTGATGGCGGCGAATTTCTCGAGCGCGTCGGGCTTGAGCAATTCCTCCATCGCCGCGAGGCTCAGCGTATTGTCTTCGTCGTCTTCCTCGAAGCTCTCGCGCTTGCCCGAGGTGCCTTCGCCGTCCTCGTCGTCGCCGTCGGCGGACGGTTCTTCCTCGACCTCATCCTCGTCCTTGAACGAGACGCCGGCGGTCTTTTCGCTGATCTCGCCATCGTCGCCCTCGGCCTCGTCGTCGAGGTTTTCGGGCGCCGGGTCCTTCGAGAGCATCGCCTCGAGGTCGACGATCTCGCGAAGCTGCATGTCGCCGTTGTTGAGCGCGTTCGACCATTCGATGATCGCGTTGAAGGTCAGCGGGCTTTCGCAAAGCCCGAGGATCATCGTGTCGCGGCCCGCCTCGATGCGCTTCGCGATCGCGATCTCGCCCTCGCGGCTGAGCAGTTCGACCGCGCCCATCTCGCGCAGATACATGCGCACCGGGTCGTCGGTGCGGTCGATGGTTTCCTTCTTCTTCTCGATCGCGGGGTTGGAGACCGATCCGGTGCCGGCGCTGACGTCGACCTCGTCGTCGACCTCCTGCTCGGCTTCTTCCTGCACATCCTCGTCGCTTTCGACGATGTTGATGCCCATGTCGGAGATCGCCGACATGATGTCCTCGATCTGCTCCGACGACATCTGGTCCTGCGGCAGCGCCTCGTTGAGCTCGTCATAGGTCAGGTAACCGCGCTTCTTGCCGCGCGCGATCAGCTTTTTGACGTCGGCTTCGTTGAGGTCGATCAGCGGGGCGTCGGTGTCGGCTTCGTTCTTGGTGGCCATCAAATCTTCCTGCCTTGGGGCATCAAAAGGGTCGGTCTTCACTGGCTGCTGCTGTCGGACAGCGCGGCCAGGCGGCGGGTCAGTTCCTTGTCGATCGCGCGCAGCTTTTGCTGCCGCGCAAATCCTTCCTCATCCATCGTGCGCTGGAAATCCGCGGTAGCCTCTGCCAGCCGGGCGCGGATTTCGGGCTGGGTGACCAGCACGCCGATATATTCGTCAAGGTCGCGCAGCGCGATTTCGCGTGCTGCATCAGCCTCTTCGCCTTCAAGCCTTCGATTGAATGAGAAGTGCATTCCGTCGGCTCTGAGCAATGTCGTCGCCCTATTATACACTTTCATGGGCTCCAATATGGCAAGCAACCCCTCGCAATCAAGCCCTTCCTGGGCATTTGCGATGTCAAGCATCACGCCCAGCAGTTCGGCATCGCCGGAATCGGGGATGGCGAGGCGAAAAAGAGCCTCGTCGTTGCGCCCAATGGCCTGCGGGTAGCGGAGCAATCCGCCGAGCAGCGCGGCCGCATAAGGCGCCTCGATGCCGGTCCGGCTGAGCGCGCGGGTTTCGTCGGCGGGGGGCTGTAGCCGCGGGTCGGGCGCGAAGCGGCGGCCGCCGCGCTGGGGCTGCGGCGCCCAGGGCACGCGCGGGCCGCGCTCGGGGCGTTGACGGGTAAACAGGGTGTCGAGCTTTTCGCGGAATGCCTCGCGATAATGGTGGCGCACGTCGGCGTCCTCGATCGCGTCGGCGTGGGCGAGGAGCCGCGTCTTGAGGGCGGCGCGCTCCTCGGGCGTCGCGAGCGGCCCGGCCGCGACCTCGTGCGCCCAGAGCCGTTCGACCAGCGGCTGCGCTTCGTCGAGGACCGCCGCAAAGCCTTCGGCGCCGCGCGCGCGGACGAGGTCGTCGGGGTCCTGCCCGGCGGGGAGCGTCGCGAAGGCGAGGCTGAAACCGGGGCGGAGCAGCGGCAGCGCGCGCATCGCCGCGCGCATCGCGGCCTTCTGCCCCGCCGCGTCGCCGTCGAAGCAGAGGATGGGCACCGGCACCATCCGCCAGAGCAGGCCGAGCTGATTCTCGGTGAGCGCGGTGCCGAGCGGAGCGACCGCGTCGGCGATCCCCGCCTCGGCGAGCGCGATCACGTCCATATAGCCCTCGACGACGATGATCCGGTCGGTCTGCCGCGACGCGGGGCTCGCCTTGTCGAGGTTGAAGAGGGTGCGGCCCTTGTCGAAAAGCGGCGTGTCGGGCGAGTTCAGATATTTGGGCTCGCCGTCGCCGAGGATGCGCCCGCCGAACGCGATCACCCGCCCGCGCGCGTCGCGGATCGGGATCATCAGCCGGCCGCGGAAACGGTCGTAGGGCTCTTTCTCTTCGACCGCGATCAGCATCCCCGATTCGACGAGCATCGCGGTGGGGAATTTCTTGAGCGCTTCTTTCAGCGCGCTGCGGCTTTCGGGCGCGAGGCCGAAGCCAAAGGCGGCGCGGGTGGCGTCCGAAATGCCGCGCTTCTTCAGATAATCGCGCGCTGGGGCGCCGTTGCTGCTGCCGAGCTGCTGGGTGAACCAGTCGGCCGCGGCCTGCGTCACGTCGCGCAGGCTCGCCTGCTCCTCAGCCTTTTTCGCGGCGCGCGGGTCGGGGGCGGGGACGTCCATGCCCGCTTCCGCCGCGAGTTCCTTGACGGCGTCCATGAAGGAGAGGCCGCGCTGGTCGGTCATCCAGCGGATCGCATCGCCATGCGCGCTGCAACCGAAGCAGTGGTAGAAGCCTTTCTCGTCGTTGATCGTGAAGCTGGGCGTCTTCTCGTTATGGAAGGGGCAGCAGGCTTTATATTCGCGGCCGGCGCGGGTGATCTTCACCGTGCGGCCGATGAGGGTCGACAGGGTGATGCGCGATCGCAGTTCGTCCAGCCATTGCGGGGTGAGGGCCACTAATCTCCCCTCCCATTTATGGGAGGGGCTGGGGGAGGGCATGTTTCGAGAATACGTTCGATCTCGTTCACGACTCCCTCAATCCGCTCCATCACATCATTGTTCCAGAACCGGATCACTCGATAACCCCGTGCTTCCAGATAGGCCGTGCGCGCTTGATCCTTCGCTACATCAACCGCGTGCTGGCCGCCATCGACTTCGATGACGAGCCTGGCCGTGCGTGAGACGAAATCGCAGATGAAAGGGCCGATAGGGAATTGGCGATTGAAGCGGATGCCTGCGATCTTGCGGGCGCTGATCTGCTGCCAAAGTCTTCGTTCGGCGTTGGTGGCGTTGAGCCGGAGTTCGCGCGATCTTGCGGTCGGTCGTTTGTAGCCCTTGTCCAACAGGCCCTCCCCCGACCCCTCCCGCAAGCGGGAGGGGAGAATGCACTTGCGGCCGTCTGTCCCCTCCTGCTTGCTGGAGGGGCTAGGGGAGGGCGTGTCTCAGCCCAGCGCCGCCTTCACCCATCCGCTCGCCTTGCTCATGTCGAGCTCGGAGCCGTGGCGTTCCTTCACCGCCGCCATCACGCGGCCCATGTCCTTGAGGCTCGCGGCGCCGAGTTCCGCGACGATCGCCTTGATCGCCGCCATCGCTTCATCGTCGCTAAGCTGCGCGGGCAGGAAATCCTCGATCACCACCACCTCGGCCGCTTCGGCGTCGGCGAGTTCCTGGCGGCCGCCCTGTTCGTACATGGCGATCGATTCGCGGCGCTGCTTGACCATCTTCTGCAACACGTCGGTGACGAGCACATCGTCGTCGGCCGGCGCGGTGCCGGTCCTGAGTTCGATGTCGCGGTCCTTGATCTTCGCCAGCATCAGCCGGATCGTGCCCAAACGCGCCTTGTCGCCCGCTTTCATCGCGGCAACCTGCGCAGCCTTGATGTCATCGCGAATCATGCGTGTCCTCTTTGCGCTGCAAATTTCGGAAAGGCCCTCTCTAGCGGCAAGATTCACAATCCGATAGCTTGTGAATCATTTTTTTGGCTCCTACTTGGTCGGCCGTTTAGCCTTCCATCCGGAGCAGATTAAATGGCACCAGCCAATCCTTCCGTCGCGCCTTCTGGAGCGACCGGCGTCCTCGTCCTTGCCGACGGCACGATCCTGTGGGGCGTGGGATATGGCGCCGCGGGCGCGGCGGTCGGCGAGATCTGCTTCAACACGTCGATGACCGGCTATCAGGAAATCCTTACCGATCCGAGCTATGCCGGGCAGGTCGTCACCTTCACCTTTCCGCACATCGGCAATGTCGGCGCGAACCCCGAGGATATGGAGCGCGGCGTTCACGGCGCGGTCGGCAGCATCACGCGCGAACTGCCGACAAGCCCAAGCAATTTTCGCAGCGTCCAGACGCTGCCCGAATGGATGGCCGAACAGGGGGTGATCGGGCTCGCCGGGATCGACACCCGCGCACTGACCCGCCGCATCCGCGATGCGGGCGCGCCGAACGGGGTGATCGCGCACAGCCCCGACGGCAAGTTCGACGTCGACGAGCTGCTCGCGATGGCGCGGGGTTGGGCGGGGCTGGAGGGCATGGACCTCGCGAAGGAGGTCAGCCGGACCGATACGGGCGATTGGACCGGCGGCGCGTGGACGCTCGGGCATGGCTATGCGACCGGGGACGGCGGCGAGCGCCCGCACGTCGTCGCGATCGACTATGGCGCGAAGGACAATATCTTCCGCAACCTCGTGAAGGCCGGCGCGCGTGTCACCGTGGTGCCCGCGACCGTGAGCCTCGACGAGGTGCTGAGCCACAAGCCCGACGGCGTCTTCCTGTCGAACGGTCCCGGCGATCCTGCTGCGACCGGCGATTATGCGGTGCCGGTGATCAAGGAGCTGCTGGAGCGCGACATTCCGCTATTCGGCATCTGCCTCGGCCACCAGATGCTTGGGCTGGCGGTCGGCGCCAGAACCATGAAGATGCATCAGGGCCACCGCGGCGCAAACCACCCTGTCCAGCGCGCCGAGGACGGCGTGGTCGAGATCACCAGCATGAACCACGGCTTCGCGGTCGATGCCGCGACGCTGCCCGCGGGCGTGGTCGAGACGCACAAGAGCCTGTTCGACGGATCGAACTGCGGCCTCGCGATCACGGGCAAGCAGGCGTTCAGCGTGCAATACCACCCCGAGGCGAGCCCGGGGCCGCAGGACAGCTTCTATCTGTTCGAGAAGTTTGTGGGCGGGTTGAAGTGAACGACTCCGCAGTCCGGGCGATCATTCTCGTTGCGTTGCTTGCGGGGTGCGCAAAAAATCCAACGGACCCTTCTGTAGACGCCAATGCCGAGCGGCTAAAATCGATGATGGCACACGTTGAGGCGAAGTGCGAAATCAAACACAGCACCTTGAAGCTCGGAAGCGATAATCAAGTCATCGTAACGCCCTCGGCCGATGAAAAATATGAAGCGGTCGATTGTCTTGTTCGCGAACTGAAGAAACCCCAGTTCGCTAACCACATCAAATTCGGCTTCGTCGGCAACGAAATGCATCCAAGAGAAGAACAGAAATAATGCCCAAAAGAACCGACATCCAATCCATCCTCGTCATCGGCGCCGGCCCGATCGTTATCGGTCAGGCGTGCGAGTTCGATTATTCGGGGACGCAGGCGATCAAGGCGCTGAAGGAGGAGGGCTATCGCATCGTCCTCGTCAACTCCAACCCGGCGACGATCATGACCGATCCCGACCTCGCCGACGCGACCTATGTGGAGCCGATCACGCCCGAGATCGTCGCCAAGATCATCGAAAAGGAGCGCCCCGACGCGGTGCTGCCGACGATGGGCGGGCAGACCGCGCTCAACACCGCGCTGGCGCTCGCGCAGGACGGGACGCTCGCCAAGTTCGGGGTCGAGATGATCGGGGCCGATGCGGAAGCGATCGACAAGGCCGAGGACCGGCAGAAATTCCGCGACGCGATGGACAAGATCGGGTTCGAAAGCGCGCGCTCGGGCGTCGCGCACACGCTCGACGAGGCGTTCGCGGTGCTCGAACGCACCGGGCTGCCCTCGATCATCCGCCCCTCGTTCACGCTGGGCGGCACGGGCGGCGGCATCGCCTATAATCGCGAGGAGTTCGAGCATATCGTCCGCGGCGGCCTGATCGCCTCGCCCACCACCGAAGTCCTGATCGAGGAATCGCTCCTCGGCTGGAAAGAGTTCGAGATGGAGGTGGTGCGCGACCGCAAGGACAATTGCATCATCATCTGCTCGATCGAAAATGTCGATCCGATGGGCGTGCATACCGGCGACAGCATCACCGTCGCCCCCGCGCTGACGCTGACCGACAAGGAATATCAGATCATGCGCAACGCGAGCATCGCGGTGCTGCGTGAAATCGGCGTCGAAACAGGCGGTTCGAACGTGCAGTTCGCGGTCAATCCGAAGGACGGCCGCCTGATCGTGATCGAGATGAACCCGCGCGTGTCGCGCTCGTCGGCGCTCGCGTCGAAGGCGACGGGCTTCCCGATCGCCAAGGTCGCGGCGAAGCTCGCGGTCGGCTACACGCTCGACGAGATCATGAACGACATCACCGGAGTCACCCCGGCGTCGTTCGAGCCGACGATCGACTATGTCGTCACCAAGATCCCGCGCTTCGCCTTCGAGAAATTCAAGGGCGCCGAGGCGACGCTGTCGACCGCGATGAAATCGGTCGGCGAGGTGATGGCGATCGGCCGCACGATCCACGAAAGCCTGCAAAAGGCGCTGCGCGGGTTGGAAACCGGACTTTCGGGCTTCAACTTCGTCGAGCGGCTGAAGGGCGCCACGCACGACCAGCTTCGCAGCGAACTGGCGCAGCGCACCCCCGACCGGCTACTCAACACCGCGCAGGCGATCCGCGAAGGGCTGCCGCTCGCCGAGATCAACCGCGTCGCGGGCTACGACATGTGGTTCCTCGAACGCATTGCGGAGATCGTGGAGGCCGAAAATGAGGTCTGCCGCAACGGCCTGCCGCGCGATGCCGAGGGGCTGCGGCGATTGAAGGCGATGGGCTTTTCCGACAAGCGGCTCGCCTATCTGGCGCTGCAATCGGCGAACTTGCAGCCCGGTGCCGCCCGCGCGACCGCACGCGGCAGCGGGCTGATCCACGAAGCGGTCAAGGCGATGACCGGCGGCGTCACCGAGGCCGAAGTGCGCGCGCTGCGCCACCGGCTCGGCGTGCGGCCGGTGTTCAAGACGATCGATACCTGCGCCGCGGAGTTCGCGGCGAAGACGCCCTATCTCTATTCGACCTACGAAGCGCCGACCTTCGGCGAGCCCGAGAATGAGGCAAACCCGAGCGATCGCAAGAAGGTCGTCATTTTGGGCGGCGGTCCGAACCGGATCGGGCAGGGGATCGAGTTCGACTATTGCTGCTGCCACGCCTGCTTCGCGCTCGAAGAGGCGGGCTATGAGACGATCATGGTCAACTGCAATCCGGAGACGGTGTCGACCGATTACGACACGTCGGACCGCCTCTATTTCGAGCCGCTGACCGCCGAGGATGTGCTCGAAATCCTCCACGTCGAAATGTCGAAGGGCGAGCTCGTCGGGGTGATCGTCCAGTTCGGCGGGCAGACGCCGCTCAAGCTCGCGCAGGCGCTGGAGGAGGCCGGAATCCCGATCCTCGGCACCTCGCCCGATGCGATCGACCTTGCCGAAGACCGCGAGCGTTTCGCGGCGCTGGTCAACAAGCTCGGCCTCAAGCAGCCCGAAAACGGCATCGCGCGCAGCCGCGAGGAAGCCGTCGCGGTCGCGGCGCGCATCGGTTATCCGGTGCTGACGCGCCCCAGCTACGTGCTCGGCGGGCGGGCGATGGAGATCGTCGATGATCAGGCGCAGCTAGACCATTATATCGAGACCGCGGTGCAGGTGTCGGGCGATTCGCCGGTGCTGATCGACCGTTACCTCCGCGACGCGATCGAGGTCGACGTCGATGCGCTGTGCGACGGCACCGATGTCGTCGTCGCGGGCGTGCTTCAACATATCGAGGAGGCGGGGGTCCATTCGGGCGACAGCGCCTGTTCGATCCCGCCCTACAGCCTGTCGGCCGCGATCGTCGCCGAGATCGAGCGGCAGGCGGACCTGCTCGCGCGCGCGCTGGAGGTTCGCGGCCTGATGAACATCCAGTTCGCGGTCAAGGATGACGAGGTCTATCTGATCGAGGTCAACCCGCGCGCCAGCCGCACCGTGCCTTTCGTCGCGAAAGCGGTGGGGTCGCCGGTCGCCAAGATCGCGGCGCGGGTGATGGCGGGCGAGAAGCTCGCCGATCTGCCGAAGATCAACCGCGACATCGCCCACGTTGCGGTCAAGGAAGCGGTCTTCCCCTTCGCGCGCTTCCCCGGCACCGATCCGGTGCTGTCGCCCGAGATGAAGTCCACCGGCGAAGTCATGGGAATCGACAGCAATTTCAACCTCGCCTTCGCCAAGGCGCAGCTCGGCGCGGGCGACCGGCTGCCGACGAGCGGGCGGCTGTTCGTGTCGGTCAAGGACAGCGACAAGCCGCGCATCCTCGATGCCGTCCGCCGCCTCGTCGGCTGGGGGTGGCAGGTGATCGCGACCGGCGGCACCGCGACCTATCTTGCCGAACAGGGGATCGCGGTCGAGCGGGTCAACAAGGTTGCCGAGGGGCGCCCGCATATCGTCGACCGGATCAAGGACGGCGACGTGCAGCTGATCTTCAACACCACCGAAGGGTGGCAGAGCTTGCAGGATTCGCAGTCGATCCGCGCCTCGGCGCTGGCGGCCGACGTCGCCTATTATACGACGGCGGCGGGCAGCGATGCCGCGACCCATGCCATCGGCGCGCTGCGCGCGCACTCTCTTGAAGTGAAGCCGCTTCAGCACTATTACTGACGAACCGCTCCTCCCCCCGACATCGACGGAAACAGCGGCTCAGCCGCCCGGCGCTCACCCGCCGAGGCGGAATTTTTGACGAAGGACAACAGGATAATGGCAAGCGTTGAAAAGGTGCCGATGCTGGCGGAAGGCTATGAGAAGCTGAGCGCGCAGCTCGCGGCTCTGAAAGCCGAGCGCCCCCTCATCGTCGATGCGATCGAGGAAGCGCGCGCGCATGGCGACCTTTCGGAAAATGCCGAATATCACGCCGCGAAGGAACGCCAGGGGCAGGTCGAAGCGACGATCGGCGACCTCGAGGACCGGCTGTCGCGCGCCCAGATCATCGACCCGACGACGCTGTCGGGCGACCGCATCGTGTTCGGCGCGACCGTCACCCTGGCCGACGAGGACGACAAGCCGGTGAAATATCAGATCGTCGGGCAGGCCGAAGCCGATGCCAAGGACGGCCGGATCAGCTATAATTCGCCGCTCGGCCGCGCGCTGATCGGGCGCCGCGTCGACGACGAGATCGAGGTCACCGTGCCCGCGGGCGACAAATATTATCTGGTCACCAAGATCGAATTCGTCTGATCCCGGAGCGCGAGCGATGAAGCCGCAGGATGCGCCGCTGATCACGGGCTATGCGCTCGTCTGCGTGGTCCTGTTCGTCCTGCTCCAGATCACCGGCTTTCAGGTCGATGCGATCGTCCGCGCGGGCTTCATTCCAGCACGGTTCGGGACCGAGGTCATCGCCCCGCCGGGGACGATGCTGCCCTTTTTCCTGACGCCGCTGAGTTCGGCCTTTCTGCACGGCGGCTGGCTGCACCTGATCTTCAACATGGTGATGCTGCTGTTCATCGGCCGCCAGCTCGAAGCGCCGCTGGGCGCGAAGGCGATGGCGGTGCTGCTGCTCGCCGGCGCCTATGCCGGCGCGCTCGCGCAGTTCCTTGCCGATCCGGGGTCGGCCATCCCGATGATCGGGGCGAGCGGGGCGATTTCGGCGCTGCTCGCGGTGTTCGCACTGATCTTCAGCCGCACGCAGACGTCGGCGATCGGGCCGATCCCGGCGCATTGGGTGCGCGCGCTCTGGCTGGCTGCGGCGTGGATCGGATTGCAACTCGCGCTCGGCATCGCGGGCGGCGGCGGCTTCGGCGCGGTCGCGATCTGGGCGCATGTCGGCGGGTTTCTGGCGGGGCTGGTGCTGGCAAGGCCGCTGCTGCGCTGGCGGTTCGGGGGGCGATGATTCTTCATTTATCCGTTCGTGTCGAGCGAAGTCGAGACACCCATCGGGGCCGCATTGCCTCATGGTGTCTCGACTTCGCTCGACACGAACGGAATTAGCAGGCCTTCAGCAACCCGCCTGCCAGCAGCATCGCCACGCGCACGTCGATCCCGCAGCCTTCGGCGCGTTTGGCCGCGACGAAATCTTCGATGCCGTCCAGCGGGACGCGGTGGACCATGATGTCCTCGCCATCGACCCCGCCGCCTTCGCCGACCCTGGTCAGCCCTTTCGCTACGAGCAGGGTGAAGCTTTCGCTCACCATGCCGGGCGAGCTGTAGAATTCGCCGACGGTGCGCCAGTCGGCGGCGCGATAGCCGGTCTCTTCCTCCAGTTCGCGCCGCGCCGCGATCTCCGAAGCCTCGCCCGCGGTATCGTCGCCGACGAGGCCGGCGGGCAGTTCGAGGCAGCGGACCTTGAGCGGCACCCGATATTGCTCGACCAGAAGGACGTGGCGTCCGTCGGATGCTTCGTCGATCGCGAGGATCACCGCGGCGTGGATGCCGCGCGAGCGCGAGACATATTCCCACGTCCCCTGCTGTTTGACGGTGATGAAGCGGCCCTCCCAGCGGGTTTCGATGGGGGTGTCGGGGGAGGGGATGGGCATATCTATCCTGTCGTCATTGCGAGCATTAGAGCTCGATCAGCCGATCGGGCAGTTCGTTCGGATTCTCGCTCCCGCGCGGGAAATGGTCGGCGAGGACCAGCCCCATCTGGCGCACCGCTTCGGCCATGCCTTCGCCGGGCTGGCCCTTGCGGACGAGGTCGATCAGCGCCGCCATCGCGTCGCCCCAGACCTCGGGCGCGACCTTGGCGGCGATTGCTTCGTCGGCGACGATGTCGGCGCGATGTTCGCGCAGGCTGACGTAGAGGAGGATGCCGGTGCGGCCCAATGTCTTCGCCTCGGTGCCGACCTTGAACAGGTCGATCGCGCGGGCGCGCACGCGCGCCGCCAGGATCGCGCGCGGCGTCAGCCACAGGCGGAGCGGACGCCATAGCAGGATCAGCCATACGCCGATCCATTTGAGGACGCCGATCGCGATCACCGTTCCGAGCCATTGATTGGACGTCAGTTCGTGGCCCCAGCCGCCGGTGATGCGATAATAAAGGCCCTGATAGAAATCGGGGAACAGCGCGACGATCGACATGGCGAGGAAGGCGATCATGCTCGCCCAGACGAGCGCGACATCGTCATAATCGTTCGACTGTGCGGCGATCACGGTTACGATCTCGCCGCTGGTGTGTTCCTCGGCCGCGGCGACCGCGGCGGTGACGCGGTCATGGTCGGCTTCGCTGACGTGACTGACTTTCATCGCTCCGCTCCCCTACCAGCCGCCCGAGGCGCCGCCGCCGCCGAAGCTGCCGCCGCCGCCCGAAAAGCCGCCGCCCCCGCCGAAACCGCCGCCGCCTCCCCATGAGGAACCGCCGCCGCCCCACGACGATCCGCCGCCGCCGCCCCAGTCGTTGTCGCCCCAGATGATGATCGGCGCGCCGCCCCACGGGCGGTTCCTGCGATGCCGCTTGCCGCGGCCGCGGAAGGCCGAAAGCATCGGCAGGATGAAGAAGAAAAAGACGATGAAGCCGATGAAGAAGAGCCCGCCGAAATCGCCGTCGTCGGCGCGGTCGCGCGCGGCCTTGTCGGCGGCGGCGGCGCGCGCGGCGGCCTCCTCGGGCGGGAGCTGGATCTGCTGCGCGATCGCATCGACTCCGGCCTGGATGCCGCCGGGATAATCGCCCGCCTTGAATTTCGGGGTGACGTCGTCGCGGATGATGCGGCCCGACAAGGCGTCGGTCAGCACGGGCTCGAGGCCATAGCCGACCGAAATATTCATCCGCCGCTCGTTCGGGGCGATGAGGAAGACGACGCCGTCGTTATTGTCCTTGCCGCCGATGCCCCAGGCGCGGCCGAGCTTGTAGCCGTAATCGGAGACGTCATTGCCTTCGAGGCTGTTCACCGTCGCGACGACGAGCTGATGTCCGGTGGTCTTTTCGAGCTGTTCGAGCTGGACGCTGAGATTGGCTTCCTCGGCCGGCGGGATGATGTCCGCCTGATCGACGACGCGGCCGGTGAGCTTGGGAAAGGTCTGCGCGGTCGCGGGGGCCGCGAGCAGCGAAAGGCCCAGCGCCCAGCCGAGCAGGAGCGATCTCATGGCGTGTCTCCGGTCTGGGCGGCGATGGCGTCGACTCCGGCCGACAGGCCGCCCGCATAATCCGCCTTGGCGAAATAGGGCGTCATCCGGTGGACGATCGCCTGCGCCTTGTCGTCGGTCAGTGTCTTTTCCATGCCGGTGCCTGTGGCAATCCGCATCTGTCGTTTCTTCGGTGCGATCAGGACGACGATGCCGTCGTCCTGATCCTTGCGTCCGATCTTCCAGCGGTTGCCGAGGCAGGTGCCGAAGTTGTCGACCCGCGCGCCGTTGAGGTCGGAGACTGTCACGACGACCATCTGATGCCGGGTGTCACGTTCGTAGCGGGCCAGACGCTCGGACAAGCGCGCCTCCTCTTCGGCGGTCAACAGGTCCGCCGCGTCGGTCACGCGGCCCGCGAGCGCCATTTGGGGAACGCCGTCGCAGGCCGCCGTTTCCTTTGCGGCAACCGGTTCGGGTGCCGCCTTGCAGCCGCCCGCGACCGCCAGGATCGCGAGCGGAACGGCAAGAGCGGCGGCGCGCATCCTATTGACCGAAATCGACCTTCGGCGCGACGTTCGCATTGGGGCTGACCGCCTTGTACGGCGTCATCGGCTTGGCGCCGTGGACGATCTTCGCGCCGATGATGTCGGGAAAGGTGCGGATCGTCGTGTTATAATCCTGCACCGCGCCGTTGTAATCCTGGATCGAGACGTTGATCCGGTTCTCGGTGCCTTCGAGTTGGGTCATCAGGTCGGCGAAGCGCGCCTGGCTCTTGAGCTCGGGATATTGTTCGACGGTGACGAGCAGGCGGCCGAGCGCGCTCGACACATTGCCCTGCGCCTGCTGGAATGCCTGGACCTTCGCCGGGTCTTCGAGGTCGTCGGTGCTGAGCTTGACCTGCGTCGCCGAGGCGCGCGCCTGGATCACGCCTTCGAGCGTCGACTGCTCGATCTTCGCCGCGCCCTTCGCGGTTTCGACGAGGTTGGGGATCAGGTCGGCGCGCCGCTGATAGGCGGCCTCGACATTCGCCCACTTGGCCTTTGCGGCCTCTTCCTTGGTGGGAACGCTGTTGATACCGCACGCGGACAGCGAGACGGCGGCAAGCGGAACGATCAGCCAGCGGGCGGAACGATAGGTCATGGTCATCAATGCTCCCTCGCGCGGCGTTTTGCCGCAACAATACACATAATAGGATCGTGCTTGCCTTTGCGCAATCGTCGCGGCAATTTCGCGCCACGGAATATATCATCCGGGGAGCAGCAACATGTTGTCGGAATTCAAGGAATTTATTGCCAAGGGCAATGTCATGGACCTGGCGGTCGGTGTGATCATCGGCGGCGCGTTCGCAACGATCACCGGCTCGCTGACCGAGGATCTGATCATGCCGCTCGTCGGCTGGATCTTTGGCGGGGTCGATTTTTCGAGCAAGTTCATCCTGCTCGGCAGCGTCCCCGACGGGATCGCCGCAACCGACTATGCCGCGCTCAAGAAGGCCGGTGTCGCGATGGTCGGCTATGGCGCCTTCATCACCGCAGTTATCAATTTCCTGATCCTGGCCTGGGTCATCTTCCTGCTGGTGAGAATGGTGAATCGGGTGACGCGCCGCGGCCCCGATGCGCCCGCGGGGCCGACCGAGGTCGATATCCTCACCGAAATCCGCGACGAATTGCGGAAGAAATAGGGATAAACGCCCATAACGGGATGAACGGCCCGTCCGCGCCCTTTCCAAGCGCGGGCGGGCTTCCTATATGGGTTGTGCCGGTTTCGGCCGGCTATGAGGATAAATGGTGTCGTGGAATAGACACAGCGGACCCGGGGGCAGTACCCGGCGGCTCCACCACAAACCCGCGCGCTCACGTAAAAATGGGGCGCGGGCTTCTGACGGGGCCGAACCAGGATCGACGTGTGTTCAAAGACGATGTTTTCTTCCGGGCTGAGTAACCCGTTCAAGGCTCAAACCTATAAGTGCTAACGATAACGAAGCACTCGCTCTGGCTGCGTAACCGATAAGCCTCACGGCCTAAGGTTATTCAAATAGAACGCGGTTCGGACCGAACCGGGCAACAGAATCGGATACCAGCGGCTGGGGACGAGCCGGGCAACAGAATCGTCCCACCCTTTCCTTTCCGATATTTTCATGCGTCACCCCCGCGCAGGCGGGGGCCGCCATCGGTCTACGCGGCGCCGCAAGGCAAGACCGCCAGCGGCCCCCGCCTGCGCGGGGGCGACGGCGATTAATGGAATCAATGCGCCCCCTCGCATTGCCCATGATCGCCCAGTGCCTCGATCACGCGGCAGTCGCCCGCGAGGCCGCCGCGGCAGCGGCCGACGATGCGTTGGAGTTCGTCGCGGAGCGCCGATAGCTGCGCGATCTTTTCCTCGACCTGTTGCAGATGCCTGGTCGCGATCCGGTCGGCTTCGCTGCAATCCCGGTCGGGATGGTCCGACAGGTCGAGCAGCGAGCGAATCTCCTCGATCGTGAAGCCGAGGTCGCGCGAATGGCGCACGAAGCTGAGCCGCGCGCGGTGCCCGCCATCATAGCTGCGATAATTGGCGTCGGTGCGCGCGGGCGGCGGGAGCAGGCCGATCCGCTCGTAATAGCGGATGGTTTCGATGTTGGTGCCGGTGGCACGCGACAGTTCGCCGATTTTCATCGCTTGACCCTGTAGTGGCTACAGGCTGCATATAGGATGCCGACTCGACGATGTAAGGAGGCTTCGGCGATGGCCGATCAATGCTGTGCCGGAAAAAGCGGCAAGACCGCGCTCAACGATCCGCGCTGGCGGCGCGTGCTGTGGATCGCGCTGATCGTCAACGCCGCGATGTTCGGGGTCGAGATCGTCGCGGGTGTCGCGGCGGATTCGCGCGCGTTGCAGGCCGACGCGCTCGATTTTCTGGGCGACAGCGCCAATTACGCGATCAGCCTGGGCGTTGCGGGCATGGCGATCGGCTGGCGGGCGCGGGCGGCGCTGCTCAAGGCGGCGACGATGCTCGCCTTCGGCCTCTGGGTCTTCGCATCCGCCGTCTGGGGCTTCGTCGCGGGCACGACGCCCGAGGCGGAGACGATGGGGATCATCGGCGCGCTGGCGCTGGCCGCGAATGTCGTCGTCGCGCTGATGCTCTATCGCTGGCGCACCGGCGACGCGAACATGCGGTCGGTATGGGTCTGCTCGCGCAACGACGCGATCGGCAATCTCGCGGTGATGGCGGCGGCATTGGGCGTGCTCGGCACGGGGCAGGGCTGGCCCGACCTTCTGGTCGCGGCTATCATGGCGGGGCTTGCCATCTGGGGCAGCATCGACGTGTTCCGCCATGCACGCAGCGATCTGGCGGGTGCGGCGGCGGGCGAGGCCGTGTGACGAGCGGATAGCGAAAGGGGTTTCCGCGTGCCGCGCCCGCGCATATTGTGCGGTGACGATGCCGATGGCCCCGACCCTGCAAAGCGCACGGAAAAACGCTGCCGAAGCGCGACACGAGTCGCATGGCTGAGGCGCGCCCCACCGCCGCGCCGGCGCAGCCATATGTCTTCAAGCCGCACGAGCGCCCCTTCATGCCGGGTTCGCCCGCGTCGCCCGATCATCCGGTGCGGCGCAAGATCGGCTATTTCTTCATCGGCCTCTATCTCGCGATCGTCGGGGGTTTCACCAACGGCCTGCTGATCGCGAACCTGACGAGCATCCAGGGGCATATGGACCTGACCCCGGCCGAAGGCGGCTGGGTGACCGTCGCCTATAATATGACGAACGCCTGCATGAGCATCCTGCTCTATAAATCGCGTCAGCAGTTCGGCATCCAGCGCTTCGTGCGCGTGATCATGATCGCGCTGCTCGTCGCCAATTTCCTTCAGCTTTTCGATGCCGGATACCGGATGGAGCTGATCGCGCGCGGCGTGTCGGGGATCGCGGCGAGCGGCCTCACCACGCTCGCGGCCTTTTACCTGATGCAGGGGTTGCCCGCGGAAAAGCGCATCGCGGGCTTTCTGCTCGCGATCGGCCTGACGCAGGTCGCGGTGCCCTTTGCCCGCGCCATCTCGCCGCTGCTGCTCTTCGACGGCGACGTGTCGCATCTGTTCGATTTCCAGTTCGCGCTGTCGCTCGTCGCGGTCGGGCTGGTTTTCCTGTTGCAGGTGCCGCCGGGCGAGACGATCAAATCCTTCGAGAAGCTCGACCTGCTCACCTTTCCGATGCTGGCGGCCGGGGTCGGACTGCTCTGCGCCTTTCTGGTCCAGGGGCGCATCATATGGTGGTCGACCCCGTGGCTCGGCGGCGCGCTCGCGGCCTCGGTGGTGCTGATCGGCGCGGCGTTTCTGATCGAGCACAACCGGCAGAACCCGATGCTCCGGACGCGCTGGCTGGGCAGCGCCGAGCTCGTCCAGTTCGCGCTGATCGGGGCGCTGGTGCGCGTCCTGACGTCGGAGCAGAATTTCGGCGCATCGGGACTGCTGGCGGCGACCGGCCTCATCAACGAACAGCTCGTCTCCTATTATTGGGTGCTGACCGGTGCGACGCTCGCGGGGGCGATCCTCGCGATCCTGCGGCTCGACCCCACCGATCTGCGCCGTCCGGTGCTCGTATCGCTCGCGGTGATCGCGGTCGGCGCCTTTCTCGACACCCATTCGGGGCTGCGCACCGGGCCGGTGAACCTCTATTTCTCGCAGGCGGCGATTGCCTTTGCCGCGGTCTATTTCATGGGGCCGATGATGATGGAGGGGCTGCTCCGCGCGCTGACCAAGGGGCCGTCCTATCTCGTCAGCTTCGTCGGGGTGTTCAGCCTGTCGCAGACGCTCGGCGGCCTTGCGGGCGTTGCGGCGCTGTCGGCCTTTCATACACTGCGCACCAAGGCGCATCTGATGACGCTGGGGCAAAGCATCTCGACCAATAATCCCGCGGTCGCGCAGGGGATCAACAGCCTGGCCGCTGCGCTCACCGGCGACATGACCGACCCGGTGCTGCGCAGCGCGGTCGCCGGGTCGCAGGTGGTGCGCGAGGCGGCGCGCGAGGCGACGATCCTGGCGTTCAACGACGTCTTCTTCGTCATCGGCGCCTTTTCCGCGCTGGCGTTCGTTCCGCTATTCGTGCGTTGGGCCTATGACCGGCGGCGCGGGCACAACCCGCTGGCGAAGGAATTGGAAGCATTGCAGAAAATGAGGGCGCAGAACCAATGAGCGACGACAGGTCCGACACGCCGCAGCCGGAAACGCCCGAGCCTGCGCCGAAGGCTCCCGCACCGAAGGCGCCCGCACCGAAGGCTTCCGCGCCGCCCCCGGCAGCGGAGCCTGCGCCCGAAGCGCATAAGGGATCGCCCGACGACCAGATCGGCCCGCCGCCCGCGGGCTGGCGGCCGCCGCAGTCGCGCGGCCGGATCATATTGTTCGGCGCGATCATCCTCGCCGGCGCGCTCGCCATCCTTTATGCCTGGGGCCTGCCGCCGTTCCGGCCCGACAGCCAGACCACCGACAACGCCTATATCCGCGGCCAGACGACGATCATTGCGCCGCAGGTCGGCGGCTATGTGACCGAAGTGCTGGTGCAGGATTTCGAGCGTGTCGCGGCGGGACAGGTGCTCGTGCGGATCGACGACAGCATCTATCGCCAGCGCGCCGCGCAGGGGACGGCGAATATCGCGGCGCAGAGCGCGAGCCTCAGCAACAGCGAGCAGAGCCAGCGCTCGGCCGAGGCGCAGGTGCGGTTGCAGGACGCCGCCGTCGCCAACGCGCAGGCGCAGCTTCAGCGCGCACAGGCCGACATGCGGCGCGTCAATGAGCTCGTCGACGCAGGATCGGTGTCGCTGCGCGAGCGCGACCAGACGCTCGCGGCGCTCCGCCAGGCCGAGGCGGCGGTGCGCCAGGCGCAGGCGCAGCACCAGATCGCGGTCGAGCAGGTGCGGTCGGTCACGGTCGGACGCAGCGGGCTGGAAGCCGGGGTGGAGAATGCCAAGGCGGCGAGCGGGCTTGCCGCCATCGATCTTGGCCGCACGGTGATCCGTGCGCCGCGCTCGGGCAGTCTCAGCGAGGTGTCGGTGCGCGTCGGCCAACTCGTCAATCCGGGCACCCAGCTCATGTATCTGGTGCCGCAGACGCATTGGGTGGTCGCCAATTTCAAGGAATCGCAGACCGCGAACATCCGCGTCGGGCAAAAGGCGCGGATGCGCATCGACGCGCTCGGCGGGGAGGCGCTCAAGGGCACGGTCGAAAGCATCGCGCCCGCGGCGGGAAGCGAGTTCAGCGTCATCAAGCCCGACACCGGATCGGGCAATTTCGTGAAGGTGCCGCAGCGCATCGCGGTGCGCATCCGCATCGATCCGGGCCAGAAGCTGGCGGCGCGGCTGGGGCCGGGCATGTCGGTCGTCGCCACCGTCTATACGGGCAGCGCCGATAGGGATGGCGGGCGGTGAGACGCGCCGCGCTGCTTCTGCCGCTGCTGCTCGGCGCCTGCGTGCCGGCACTGACGCCGCGCCCCGAGGGCAGCACCGTCGCGCCGCCCGCCGACTGGCGCACGGCATTGCCCGCCGACGGACCGATCGACGCCGCCTGGTGGGGACGCTTCGGCGATCCGCAGCTCACCGCGCTGGTCGAACAGGCGCGCGCGAACAACAGCGACCTCGCCATCGCCGCCGCCCGCGTCGCCGAAGCGCGCGCGCAGGAGCGCGTCGCGCGATCGCTGCTGCTGCCCACGCTGTCGGCTAGCCTGCCGGGATCGGAAGCGCGGACGGTCAATGCCTTCGGCCAGCCGAGCGAGAGCGTTTCGGCGCAGCCGACCTTCCAGGCGGCCTATGAGGTCGACCTGTTCGGCGGCAATGCGGCGCGGCGCGATGCGGCGCGCGCCAATGCCGCGGCGGTCGCGGCGGCGCGTGAGGCGGCGATGCTGTCGGTCAGCGCGGCGGCGGCGAGCGGCTATATCACGCTGCTTGCGCTCGACGCGCGGCGCGATCTTCTGAAGCAGACGCTGGTTTCGCGCGGCGAAGCGCTGCGCATCGCGCGCGACCGCGCCGAGGCGGGCTATACCTCCCAGCTTGAACTGCGGCAGTCGGAGGCCGAATATCGCGCCGCCGAGCAGCAGATTCCGGCGATCGAGGCGGCGATCGCGCGGCAGGAAAATGGGCTGTCCTTGCTCGTCGGCGACACGCCGCATGCGATCGCGCGCGGGGCGCGTTTCGATGCGCTCGCGACGCCGGTGGTGCCCGCCGTCCTGCCGTCAGATCTCGTCCGCCGCCGGCCCGACATCGCGCAGGCCGAATATGCGCTCGCCGCGACCGACGCCAATCTGCGCGCCGCGCGCGCGCAGTTCCTGCCGCAGATCCGGCTTTCGGCCTCGGCCGGGGCGGCGGCGTCGAACCTGCTCGGCGACCCGATCAGCATCTGGTCGATCGGCGGCAGCATATTGGCGCCGATCTTTCAGGGCGGGCGGTTGCAGGGGCAATATGACGCCGCGACCGCGCAGCGCGACCAGGCCGCCTTCGCCTATCGCAAGTCGGTGCTCACCGCCTTCCGCGAGGTCGAGGATCAGCTTGCGCTGATCGACCGGCTCGGCGCGCAGGAACAGGCGCTGCTTGCGCAGCACAATGCCGTCGCCGAAGTGCTGCGCCACGCGACGAACCGCTATCGCGCGGGCTATTCGCCCTATCTCGAGCAGATCGACGCGCAGCGCGCGCTGCTCGCGGTCGATCAGGCGCTGATCCAGCTTCGCGCCGACCGGCTCAGCGCCTATGTCGCGCTTTATCAGGCGCTTGGGGGAGGGGCGGATTAAACGATCCGGAAATGCGAGAGGAAGGGGCGGAGCCGCCAGCGGACCTGATCCTCGTCGAGCATCCCGTCCTCGACCCCCGCCAGGGTGCTGAGCATCGAATCGCCCGAGACGGTCGAGACGAACAGTTGGGCGGCGGCTTCCGGATCGTCGATCTCGGCTTCGCCTGCCGCCGCCCAGTCGGCGAACAGCTCCGAAAGCTCGTGGACCGCAGGCATATGCAGGTCGCGATAGATTTGCAGCGCGAAGTCCCGGTCGCGCAGACATTCGGAAACCAGCATCTTCATCAGCGCGATCGCGCGCGGCGAGCGGCGGAATTCGCGCTCGCTCTCGACATAGTTCATCAGCGTTTCGACATTCGATTGCGCCGCGATGTCGCCGCGTTCCATGCGGCTCAGCACCGTCTGGTCGCGCCAGCGCGTCGCGATCGCGTGGAGCAGCCCCTGCTTGTTGCCGAAAAGCTCGTAGAGCGTCGCGAGCGACCCGCCCGAGCGGCGGACGATTTCGGCAAGACTGGTGCGGTCATAGCCCTGTTCGATGAACAAAGTTTCGGCCGCATCGAGAATCGCCCCGTGCCGCCGTTCGCGCGGGGTCGGCCTATCCGCCTGACATATCGTCGATTCGCACTTTTCCAACGCCTATTCTCTCCCTTGCTCTTGACTGTAATTTATATTACACGGCGATTCAACGCAACGGTTCCGGCCCGTTTTACGTTCAGCAAACATCGATTTTCCAGGGGTCCTTATGATTCGCCTTCGTCCCGTGGCAAGCGCCGCCTGCGCTGCGCTGGCCCTCGTGCTGGCTTCCTGCTCGTCCGAGGCGCCGCCCGCGCCGCCGCCGCCCGAGGTCAATATCGTGACCGTCGGCACCCAGGCGGTGCCGAACGTCATCGAACTGCCCGGCCGCGTCCAGGCCTATCGCACCGCCGAGGTGCGCGCGCGCGTCGACGGCATCGTCGAGCGGCGATTGTTCGAGGAGGGCAGCTATGTCGCCGCGGGCAAGGCGCTGTTTCGCATCGATCCGCGGCAGCTCACCGCCAACGTCAACGCCGCGCGCGCGCAGCTCGCCCGCGCGCAGGCAACCGCGGCGAACGCGCGGCAGGTCGTGAACCGCTATCAACCGCTCTTGTCGGAACAGGCAATCGGCAAGCAGGAATATGACGCCGCCGTCGCGGCGCAGCGCACCGCCGAGGCCGACGTCCAGTCGGCGCAGGCCAATCTCGATTCGGCGCGGCTCAGCCTCGGCTATGCGACCGTCACCGCGCCGATCGGCGGCCGCGCGCGGCGCGCCGAGGTGACCGAGGGCGCGCTGGTCAGCGCCGCGCAGGGCACGCTGCTGACGACGATCGAGCAGATCGACCGCGTCTACGTCAATTTCGGCCAGTCGAGCTCCGACCTGATGGCGATCCGCCGCGACATGGAATCGGGGCGGCTGCAATTCCCGCCGGTGGGCCGCGTCGAGGTGCAGCTGATCCTCGAGGACGGCACGCCCTATCCGGTGATCGGTCACCTCGATTTCTTCGACCTTTCGATCGATGAGGCGACCGGCACCGCGGCGCTGCGCGCGGAGTTTCCGAACGCCGGCAATGCCTTGCTGCCGGGGCAGTTCGTGCGCGCGCGGATCAAGGCGGGGGTGCGGCCCAACGGCATCCTGATCCCGCAGCGCGCGGTCAAGCTGTCCGCCGACGCCGCGACGGTGATGATCGTCGATGCCAAGAATGCCGCGACGCTGCGTCCGGTGAAGCTGGGCGAGATGCAGGGCGGGCAATGGGCGATCCTCGACGGGTTGCGGCCCGGCGACCGCGTGATCGTCGACGGCCTGCAAAAGGTCCAGCCGGGACAGCCGGTGAAGGTTGCGGGAACCGCAGCGACCCGGCCCCAGCCCGCCCGGACCGCGCCGTCCAAGACCGCCCCGGCCAAGACCGCGGCCACCAAGCGCTGAGGCCGACTGCATGACTCCCCGCTTCTTCATCGACCGGCCCATCTTCTCGTGGGTCATCGCCATCGGCATCCTGCTCGCCGGGATCATCGCGCTGCGCGGGCTGCCGGTCGAGCAATATCCATCGGTCGCGCCGCCGTCGCTGACGATCAGCGTCACCTATCCCGGCGCCGATGCCGGGACGCTCGAGCAGAATGTCACGCAGGTGATCGAGCAGGAGCTGAACGGGGTCGAGGGCTTCCTCTACATGGCCTCGACCAGCGAATCGAACGGCACCGCGTCGATCACCCTGACCTTCGAAGCGGGGACCGACATCGACAATGCGCAGATGGAGGTCCAGAACCGCCTGCGCCGCGTCGAGCAACGCCTGCCCGAGGATGTGCGGCGGCAGGGCATTTCGGTGACGGAGGCCAATTCGGGCTTTCTGCTGATCGTCGCGATCACGTCGAAGAGCGGCAAGACCGACCCGATGGAGATCAACAATTTCGCCAACACGCGCGTGCTCGACGAGCTGCGCCGCGTCAACGGCGTCGGCAACGTTCAGGCCTTTGCGCCCGAATATGCGATGCGCATCTGGCTCGATCCGCAGAAGCTCGCCTCCTACAATCTCTCGCCCGCCGAAGCGCTCGGCGCGGTGCAGGAACAGAACAGCCAGACGCCCGGCGGCCAGCTCGGCGATCAGCCGCTCGCCAAGGGCGCGCAACTTAACGCCGTCATCACGACGCAGGGCCGCTTCACCAAGCCCGAACAGTTCGCAAGCATCATCCTGCGCGCCAACCCCGATGGGTCGGCGGTGACATTGGGCGACGTCGGCCGCGTCGAACTCGGCGCTGCGAGCTATCTCTTCTCGTCCGAACTCAACGGCAAGCCGATGGCGGGGCTCGCGGTCCAGCTCACCCCCGGCGCCAACGCGCTCTCGACCGCGGCGGGCATCCGCGAACGGATGGACGAGCTGGCGAAGGGTTTCCCGCCCGACGTCACCTGGTCGATCCCCTATGACACGACCCCCTTCATCAGCCTGTCGATCGAGGAAGTGGTGAAGACGCTCGCCGAGGCGATGGCGCTCGTCTTCCTCGTGATGTTCCTCTTCCTCCAGAACTGGCGCGCGACGGTGATCCCCACCGTCGTCGTCCCGATCGCGCTCGCCGGTGCGTGCCTTGGCCTGTGGATGGCGGGCTTTTCGATCAACGTGCTGACCCTGTTCGGCATGGTGCTCGCGATCGGCATCCTCGTCGACGATGCGATCGTCGTGATCGAGAATGTCGAGCGCATCATGAGCGAGGAGCATCTGTCGCCCTATGAGGCGACGGTGAAGGCGATGAGCCAGATCACCTCGGCGATCATCGGCATCACGCTGGTGCTGATCGCGGTGTTCATCCCGATGGCCTTCTTCCCCGGATCGACGGGCGGCATCTATCGCCAATTCTCGCTGACGCTGGCGATCTCTATCGGCTTTTCGGCGCTGCTCGCTCTGACGCTGACCCCGGCGCTGTGCGCGACGCTGCTGAAGCCGCACGACGCGGCAAAGCGCAGCGGGCCGATCGGCGCGCGCGTCGACCGCTTCTTCGATGGCTTCAATAGCTGGTTCGGGCGCACGACCGACCGCTATCAGGGACAGGTCGGCCACGTGCTGTCGGCTCCGCTGCGCTGGCTCGGCATTTTCCTCGCGCTCGTCGCGATCACCGCCTTGCTCTTCTTCCGCCTGCCGGGTTCGTTCCTGCCGCAGGAGGATCAGGGCTTTCTGATCACCGTCGTCCAGGCGCCGCCGGGCGCGACGACGCAGCGCACCGACATCGCCGCGAACCAGGTCAAGAAATTCTTCGCGGAGCAGCCGCAGGTCGCGGACACCGTCTTCGTGCGCGGGTTCAGCTTCTTCGGCCAGGGGCAGGCGAACGCGATCATGTTCACCCCGCTCAAGCCGTGGAAGGAACGCCACGGCAAGGAGAACAGCGCCGAGGCGATCGCGGGCAAGGCGATGGGCGCCTTCATGGGCATCAAGGAGGCGTTCGTCTTTTCGCTGAGCCCGCCGTCGATCCCCGAACTCGGCACGTCGAGCGGCTTCACCTTCAAGCTGCAGGACCGCGGCGGCGCCGGGCGCGATGCGCTGCTCGCCGCGCGCAACCAGATGCTCGGCGGCGCGATGCAGAGCAAGACGCTCGCCAACGTCCGGCCCGAGGGGCAGGAGGATGCACCGGTGCTGAAGGTCGACATCGACCGCATCAAGGCGCGCGCGCTCGGCCTGTCGATCGGCGACGTCAATGCGACGCTCGCGATCAGCTTCGGCAGCGCCTATGCCAACGACTTCACCCGCGAGGGCCGCGTGCTGCGCGTGCTGCTCCAGGCCGACGCCGCGAGCCGGATGACGCCGCAGGACGTGCTCGACCTCAAGGTGCGCAGCGCGGCGGGCGAGATGGTGCCTTTCGGATCGTTCAGCACCGCCGAATGGTCGGCGCAGGCGCCGCAGCTTCAGCGCTACAACGGCTATCCCGCGATGACGATCTCGGGCGAGCCCGCGCCCGGCCAGTCGACCGGCGAGGCGATGGCCGAGATGGAGAGGCTGGCGCAGGCGCTGCCCGCGGGCTTCGCCTATGAATGGACGGGCATCTCCTATGAGGAGAAGCAGTCGGCGGGGCAAATCGGCATGTTGCTGGGCCTGTCGCTCGTCGTCGTCTTCCTGCTGCTCGCGGCGCTCTACGAGAGCTGGTCGGTGCCGGTGTCGGTGCTGCTCGTCGTGCCATTGGGCGTGCTCGGCGCGGTGCTCTTCTCGATGCTGCGCGGGCTCTCCGCCGACATTTATTTCAACGTCGGGCTGATCACGATCATCGGGCTCGCCGCGAAGAATGCGATCCTGATCGTCGAATTCGCGATCGAGCAGGAGGCCGAAGGCAAGGGAACGCTCGACGCGGTGATGGAGGCGGTGAAGCTGCGCCTCCGCCCGATCATCATGACCAGCATGGCCTTCATCCTCGGCATGGTGCCGCTGGTGATCGCGAGCGGGGCGGGGGCGGCGAGCCGCCGCGCGGTCGGCACCGGGGTGATGGGCGGCATGATCGCCGCGACGCTGCTCGGCATCTTCTTCATCCCGCTCTTCTACCTGTCGGTGCGCAAGTGGCTCAGCCGCAAGCGGCCCCCGGCGCCGTCCGAGAAAAGCCATCATGAGGAGGGGCCGACCCATGCGTAAGCCGATCCTGCTCCTCGCCGCGGCGACGATGCTGTCGGGGTGCGTCAACCTTGCGCCGCCGCACGAGCGCCCGGCGCTGCCGACCGCGCCCGACTATCCCGAAGGCTTTGCGAACGACGTCACGCTCGGCCAGCGCGCGACCGAGATATCGTGGCGCGATTTCTTCGCCGACCCGCAGCTCGCGGCGCTGGTGTCGCGCGCGCTCGAACGCAACCGCGACCTCGCGATCGCCGTCGCGCGGATCGAGGAAGCGAAGGGGCAATATCGCATCCAGGACGCCGACCGCCTGCCGACCGTCGGGGCGAGCGCCGACGCGACGCGCAGCCGGGCCTTTTCGGCCTTTACCACGCCGCCGGGGCCCGACACCTCGAACCGCTATTCGGTGGGGGTCGGAGTCACCGGCTTCGAGCTCGATTTCTGGGGGCGGGTGAAGAATCTGTCCGAAGCCGCGCGCAGCCAGTATTTCGCGACCCAGCAGGCCGAGCGGGCCTTTCGCCTATCGCTGATCCGCGACACCGCCTCGACCTATTTCGCCGCGCGCGGGGCGGAGGAGCAGATCGTCCTGGCCGAAGCGACGGTGACCAGCCGCCGCGAGGGGCTACGCATCGCCAAGCTGCGGCTCGACGCCGGGGTGACCTCGGCGCTCGACTATCGCCAGTCCGAGACGCTGCTGACGCAGGCCGAAACGCAGCTTGCCAGCCTCAAGCTCGCCAAGGCGCAGGCGGATAATTTCCTCGCCGTGCTCGTCGGCGGACCGCTTCCGGCCGACCTGCCCGCGCCGCTGCCGCTCGTCGACCAGTCGCGTCCGCCCGCGCTGACCGCGGGGCTGCCGTCCGAATTGCTGGTGGCGCGGCCCGACATCTTGCAGGCCGAGGAACAGCTTCGCGCCGCGCGTGCCAATGTCGGCGCCGCGCGTGCCGCCTTCTTCCCGTCGATCTCGCTGACGGGCAATGTCGGTTTTGCGTCGTCGTCGCTCGACAGCCTGTTCGGTAACAATGGGCTGACGTGGAGCTTCGGCCCGACGATCAGCCTGCCGATCTTCGACTTTGGCCGCAACAAGGGCAATCTGACCGTCGCCGAGGCGCGCGAGAATATCGCGGTCGCGACTTATGAGAAGACCGTGCAGTCGGCGTTCCGCGAGGTCGCCGACGCGCTCGCCGGGCGGCGGCATCTGGCCGAACAGGTCGAAGCGCAGGAGCGCGGGACCGAGGCGACGCGCCGCATCGCCGACCTTGCGCGCAAGCGCTATCGCGAAGGGGTGTCGACCTATCTCGAGGTGCTCGACGCCGAACGCAACCTCTTCGCGTCCGAGCAGGCGCTAATCGAACTGCGCCGCGCGCAGGTCGACAATCTGGTGACGCTCTATGTCGCGTTGGGCGGGGGGCTGGTCGAACCGTCCTAGCGTCAGTTTTCTTTCGTCATTGCTTCGCTTCGCTCGCAATGACGATGCGGGGTTCAAAGAGCGCCCGGCAGCTTGTCGTAAACGAGACGGAAGCCGACGTTGCTCGTCCCCATTCCCGGGTCGCGACCCTGGCGCGAGGCGGGGCGATAGCGCTGGCAATAGTTGGGCGCGCAGAGATAGCTGCCCCCCTTCACCGTGCGCGATGGCACGTCGGGGCTGAACGGGTCATAGGCCGATCCTTCGTCGGGGCCCTTGGGATCATCCGTGTCCTTCGGGTCGTGGCCGGGGCGGAAGAAGTCCGAGGTCGCCTCCCACACGTTGCCGACCATGTCGTAGAGGCCGTTGGCGTTGGGCTTGTAGCAGCCCACCGGGGCGACGCCCTTGAAGCCGTCGGTTTCGGCATTGTAGTTGGGGAAGGCGCCTTGCCAGCTGTTCGCCTCTTCGGGCTGAACATTCTTCGATCGCTGCCCCGCGCTTGCCGCATATTCCCATTCGGCCTCGGTCGGGATGCGCCCGCCCGCCCATCTGGCATAGGCGACCATGTCGTCCCACGCGAGATGCACGACGGGTTCGTCCGGCACCGCGCCGGGACCGTGCGGACCATAGGGCTTCTTCCACGACGCGCCGGGGACATATTTCCACCAGTCGGTATAGCGGTTCGACGGAAAGTCGGGCGGGGTGAAGACCGCTGATCCGGGTTTCAGCATGTCGGGCGGGATCTGGTCGGCGGGGACGTTGAACTGTTTCGGATCGACCGGCTTTTCGGCGACCGTTACATAGTGCGTCGCCGCGACGAAGGCGGCGAACTGGCGGTTGGTCACTTCGTGCGGGTCGATCCAGAAGCCGTGGACGGTGGTCGTCCGCACCGGCCCTTCCTCGTCATAGACATCCTCTTCGCCCATTTCGAAGCTGCCGCCCGCGAGGCGCACCGGCGTGTCGGCGATGCGCGGGCAGGTGCGTGCATGGGCGGTCGCTTCCTCCTTCGCCTGCGGCGCTCCGCCTCCGCACCCGGTCAGCGCCGCGAGCGATGCCGCGGTCAGCAGCGCGCCGAAAAGCGTGAATGTGCGACGCGGCATGGCCTTCTCTCCCCTCGTGCGGGCACACCATTGCCCCCGTCGCGACCCCGCACCCGCGCAGCCGCATCGAATAGAGGAAAGCCCCGCGGTGCGGAACCCCGATCTGCTGCCGCCTACCGGCCCGACTGCAACTCCGCCCGATAGGCGTCGACCGTCCAGTCGCGGCCGAGGAACTCTCTTGCGAGCTGATTCATCGAAGCCGACCCGCCGGGCGCGAGGATCAGGTTGCGATAGCGCATGGCGGTGGCCTGATCGCGCAGGCCGTTCTTGCGAAATTCGCTGAGCAGGTCGCTCGCCAGCGCCTTGGACCATTGATAGGTGTAATAGGAGGCGCCGTAGCCGCCGAGATGGCCGATCGCGGCATAAGCATGGGTGCCCTCCGGATCGGGCACCGCGGCGTAACGGCCATAGGCTGCGTCATAGACCTGGGCCAGCTCGCGGCTTTCGGGCACGCCGGAATAGAAAGCGAGCGAGGCATTGGCATAGCCGAGCTGCGTCATCGTTGTGAACGCCTCGCCGAAGCGGCGGCCGCGATTCATTTTTTCGACCAGAGCCGCCGGGATCGGCTCGCCCGCCGCATTGGTCGCGAACCGCTTCAGCGTGTCATAGTCCCACACCCATTCCTCGAGAAGCTGCGAAGGCGCCTCGATGACGTCATTCTCCAATTCCATCATATTCTGGGCGGCGTAGCTCCGCTGACCGGCGAAAATCCAGTGCATCAGATGCCCGAATTCGTGGAGAAAGGTGACGACGTCCATATGCTCCATCAGGCCGTTGGGAAAGTTTGTCATCAGCACCGCGACCGGCAGTTCGCGGCCTTTGATGCCAATCCGCAGCGGTGCCATCGCGGCATGGGTGTATTTGCCGTCGCGGGGGTGCATGTCGAAATAGAAACGGCCGATCACCGCGCCGTTCTGGACCACTTCATAGGCGGTGACACCGGGCGCCCAGACGTCGGTCGCCCACGGCCGGATCTCGACGCCGAACAGGTCCTGGGCGAGGTCGAGCATCCCGGCCTGCACCTTGTCGAACGCGAAATACTGGCGGACCTCCTCGGGATCGACGTCATAATCCTCCTTGCGGACCAGGCGCGAGGCGTAGGAGCTGCTCCAGCTATGGAGAGCATCGAGCGAGGGATCGTCCCTGCGCAGCCGCGCGAGCATATGTGCGGCATCGGCTTCGCCGATCGGCCGCACGACCCGGTCGATATCGTCGAGGAAGGATTTCACCCGGTCAGGGGTTTCGGCCATGCGATTGCCAAAGTCATAGGCTGCGTAACTGGGATAACCGACCAGCGCGGCGAATTGGGCGCGGTCGTCGATCAAATGCCGCAGGACGGGATCGTTGACCGGATAGGCGCGGTTCTTGAACGCAAACGTCACGCGCTTTCGCAGATCCGCGCTTTCGGCGTAGGTCATGATGGGCCATGTATCCGGATAGGACATGCCGATCCGGACCAGCCCGTCGGCGCCGGCGGGACGCGCCGCCAGCCAGTCCTGCGGCATCCCCTCAAGCTGCGCGGGGGTTGCGGTGACGCTGCGGGCGTCGTCGGCGATGGCCCTGTCGAATTTGCTGATTTCCTCGTTGATGCGGTTTTGCAGGTCGGCGATTTGCTTTCTCGTCGCGTCGTCCTTGTCGACCCCCGCGCGGCGATAGGCGCCGAGCTGGCGGTTCAGCATATAGTGCAAGGCAGGCGGGACCCCCGCCTTCTGGACTGTCAGCAAACGCTCGTAGAGCGGCCGGGACATCGACATTCCGACGAGGGCGGCGTTCGCGCGCTGCATACAGTCCTGAGCGCTCTTGCGGATCGCGGCATCGGGATGCGTTTCTGCGACGACCGCCGGTTCCGCGACGGCGGTGTTCGCGAGATTGTAGAGATCGTCATAGGCGGCGAGCAGCGTCATCGGCTCCGTCGACAGCGGCATGGCCTCGACCTTTGCGCGCAGGCTCGCCAGTGCGTCGAGGCGGCCGCCGCATTGGGCGGTGATGTCCGCGTCGCTTTCGGGCGCTGCCAGAATAGGTCCTATGACGCTGTCCGAAACCGGCACATAGTCCGCAGCGAGCGCTGGCACCGCCGTTCCGCTGAGCAGGAATGAGAACGCAACCGAACGCAGCATCGACATGATGATCTTTCCCCCTGACAATGGATTCGGGCGGGCCCGCTCCCCATGTCGCCGCCGCCCGCCCGAATTTCCCCTGTGGCTCGCTAGCGCACTCCGGCCGGATTGGCGCCGGAAATTTTTGCGTATATTTTCCGCACCATCGCCCCTAGATGCTTTTCTCCATCCAATAGGCGTTGATGATCGCAAAGTAAGAGCGTGAGTGCAGCCAGCCCCACCAAGGCCCATGATCCGCATTTCCAGGTCGATTATTGGTCCGCGGAATCGATCCTTCGCCATCCGGATTTCCCGCACGCGCGCAAAGCCTATTTCGACAGGGTGCTGGCACTTTACGGCGACGACCCGTTCCTCAACAAGTTGCTGATGGAGGCGGTGCGGATCGTGGTCTTCGCCGTCGCCATCTGTATGGAGGCCGGATATCGGCCGGACGATCGGGACACCTGGCCGACGATCGGCAACCTCCAAAAGGCGCTGGCGCTGTTCGGCCTCGCCAGTCCGCGGCGGATCGAACAGATCGTGGGGCGGCTGGTGCAGACCGATTTCCTCGAAAGCCGGGTCTCTCCCCTTGACCGGCGCGTGCGTCTGCTGATCCCGACCGCCCGAATGCTGGCGCACGACCAGGACTGGCTGATCGCGCATTATGCGCCGCTCGCCAGCCTGTTCGGCGAAACCGATTACCGCCTTCCGCTCGGTGGCGACAGGGCGTTCCAGCGTGCCCAGCGGCGGGTCGCGACGGGCATCTTCGCGCAGTCGGCGATGGTCCTGCTCCGCAACCCCGATATTCTGCTCTTTCTCGTGCGCGATGCCGGCGTGTTCGTGCTGATCGAGCTGGCCCGGGAGGTGCTGGAACGCGGGACGCCGACCGTCGACCTGTCGCTGGCCGAACTCGGCCGCCGCTTCGCGGTCTCGCGCACGCATGTCCGCCAGCTTTTGCTGGCGGCCGAGGCGCAGGGCCTGGTTCGCATCGATCAGGCGCAGCGCCGGATCGGCCTGGAACCCCGCCTCCTCGAAAGCCTCGACCGCTTCATTGCCGAGGGCATGTCCAATCACGACCTGACCGGCGCGGCGGCCAGGCGGCAATGCGCCCTTGGCCGCGATGCCGATGGCGGGCAGCTTGAAGGGAAAGGGCCGGGCGACTTTGGCTGACGCCGTGGCGATGCGGCCGGCGCACGCGCGATAAGGCCGGCGCGACCCCCGTCGCTCCGATTTCAGCCTGACCAAATGGCCCGAACCAACGATAAATCAATGTTCATGGTGCGGTCGAGAAGCCGTTCCAGCGCAAGGATTTCTTCCTAATGCACTGAATTCAACGTATATTTTTTCAAAAGATTTCGAGCCAGGACACTTGTTCTGACCCCCTATTGTGCCATCTGTGCCAAGCTGCCTAGGTCGTCTGTGCCACCCGAAACAGATCATGAAAGGCACAAAAAATGGCAACCATTCAGAAGCGCAAAAAGGCTTGGCGGGCTCAGGTCCGCCGCAACGGCGAATCTATTTCCGCAACCTTCGACTCCAAGGTGGAAGCGGAAGCGTGGGCTATCACGACCGAGAGCAAAATCATAGGCGGAGTTGCCGCCGAGGCGATCGTTAGCGAACACATTGTCGCCGTCTCACCGTCGGCCGCCGACATAATCAAACGTTATGCCGACGAGGTGTCGCCAAACAAGCGAGGCGGTCGATGGGAGCAGATCAGACTCCGGATGCTGATCCGTCGATATCCGCTATTCCAGCGTTCAATCACCTCGATCACCGGCGCCGATATCGCCGAATGGCGCGATACTCGTCTGGTCCAGGTTTCGCCATCCACGGTGAACAGGGAGCTTTGTCTTATCTCCAGCGTGTTCACGCAAGCCATGAAGGAATGGCGACTTGGCCTGACGGCCAACCCGTGCTCGCAGGTTACGAAGCCTCGCAAGCCCCGTCCGCGCACGCAGCGCGTCTCCGTCGCCGAACGACAGAAGATTATCGAGCAACTGGGGTGGGATGGAAAAAGCGAGCCGGAAACACAGTCGCAATGGGTGGCGTTCGCCTTCTACCTGGCCTTGGAAACCGCCATGCGGAAAGGCGAAATCCTGTCCCTAACTTGGGCCGATGTCGATTTTGAGGAGCGCCGGGCGCACCTCGACATGACCAAGAACGGCGATGAGCGTGACGTGCCGCTTTCGAAGGCGGCGATGGCGCTGCTTAGGATAGTGCAGGATCGCCGACCGGCGGAGCCGGTGGTTCCGGTGCAGACAGGTCATTTCGACAAACTGTTCCGCGAAGCCAAGCGCGACGCCGATCTGTCGCACATTCATTTCCACGACAGTCGAAGGGAAGCCGCGACGACCATGGCGCCCAAGCTCTCGAACGTGCTCGAACTGGCGGCGATCACCGGGCACAAATCGCTCTCGATGCTTCAGGTTTACTACAAGCCAAAGGCGGCCGATCTTGCGGCACGCCTGGACGCATAGCGTGACCGATACCACGCGCGCTACTCGCTCTGCGATGTCAGGATCCGATGCGTCACAGGACGACAAGCTCTGGACGCAGCGGGAGCTGGCATCGTTTCTCGGTTATTCGGAACGCACGATCTGCCGCATGGTATCGCAGAAACCTGACAGGCTGCCTCCGCGCGTCGCGGGTCTAGGGCGCCCGCGATGGGTTCCCGAAATCGTCCGCGAATGGGCAAGCGGCAGCAGCGCCGCCGCGAACAGGCGTGGCGGACGCCCCCGAACAATTCGGTGACTCCGGATATCAGGCTGGCCCAAACAGCCAAATTCCTCTGGCGGCAAAAAATTTTCGCATAAGCTAGAAGGAAAATCCGCTCCCGCGCCTCTTTGGGGTGCAAGACACAAAATCGCGAGGGGGAGGAGAGAAAGGTCACGGCGAAGGGCGTGATTATCGAGCGGCGGCGCCGCATGGCTGCGTGGGTGACGGAATATGTCATTCCCCACGAAAAGTCGGTGCGCGCCTGGCTCGCACGCCATGCGTCACAGGAGGATGTCGACGATTTGATTCAGGAAACCTATTCGCGGTGCGCAGCGCTGGATAGCGTCGATCATATCGACCGCCCCGATGCCTATTTCTTCTCGATCGCGCGCAATCTGCTGGTCCACCGCCTGCGCCGGGCCAGAATTGTGCCCATCGAAGCCTTTGCGGAGATCGAAAACTTCCAGGACGAAATGCGCCCCTCCCCGGAACATGAAGCTGGCGACCGGATCGATTACCGCCGCATGTTGGCGCTGATCGACGGATTGCCCGAGCGCCGCCGCCGCATCGTGCGGATGCGCAAGATCGACGGCTACTCGCAGCGCGAGATCGCCGACATGCTCGGCGTCACCGAAAGCATCGTCGAGAACGAGATTTTCCGCGGCGTGCAGGCCGTCCAGCGCGCCTGGCGCGACAGCGAGGCGCAAACCGAAGCACGCCTGAGCGAACTGGAAAGCCGGGAGAACCGGACATGACACAGCGGACCGCCACCGACATCGATGTCGATGCCGCGCGCTATGTCGCGCAGATGGACCGCGACGACTGGTCCGACGAGCAGGAGGAGGGCTTGCAGGACTGGCTCGCGCTCGATCCGCGCCACCCCGGCGCCCTGCTGCGCGCGCAGGCAGCGTGGATGTCGCTCGATCCGCCGCGACCGACGGAATCCATTCCGCTCGACGCGCCCAAGCGGTCCGGATGGCTCAGCCGCCGGAGCGTGTTTGCCGGTGGCGGCGCGGTCCTGGCGGCGTCGTTCATGGGCGCGCTGATGCTGGGCGGCGGGACCAGCTATGCGACGTCGGTGGGTGAAATCCGCCGGGTGCCGCTCGCGGACGGCTCGATCGCCGCGATCAACACCGCCAGCGAAATCAGCGTTACGCTGGAGGATGCGGCGCGCCGCGTGAGTGTCGAAGAAGGCGAAGTCTGGTTTCAGGTCGCCAAGGACAAGCAGCGCCCGTTCGTTGTCGCGGCGGGTCGCGCGCGCATCCGGGCGGTCGGCACGGCCTTTTCGGTGCGGCGGCGCGTGGGCGGCGCCGAAGTGCTTGTCACCGAGGGCACGGTCGAGGTGTGGGCCGACGGGGCCGAGGGGCATCGTGTTCGGATCAGCGCGGGATCGCGCGGCTTCATCGCCGACAATGCGGCGATCAAACAGGAATCGGCCGAACCATCGGCGATCGACCGCACGCTCGCCTGGCGCAGCGGCAAGGTCGATCTTTCCGGCGACCGGCTCGACAGCGCGGTCGCCGAGTTCAATCGCTATAACGAACGCAAGCTCGTCGTCGCCAATCCCGCCATCGCCGGCGAACGGCTCGACGGCGTGTTTCGGACCGACGATCCCGAAGGCTTCGCACAGGCGGTTCACATTACCTTGGGCGTGCCGATCGACGTGTCGGATTCGGCTCATATTCGCATTGGCGCGCTCGGCCGGTAAAAAAGTTTCCGCCGGGGTGAAGGAAAATGGCGGCCCGGAACTCTTGTAGGTCTGAGGCGCCAGATCGGGCGCCCGATATGGGAGGGAAACATGGGGATTGGAATCGGCCGCAGCGCATTCATGGCCACGACCGCGATCGTTTGCGTGGCGACGGCGACGCCGGCTTACGCACAGGCCAAGTCGTTCGACGTGCCGGCGCAGTCTGCGACCACCGGTATCGCCGAACTCGGACGCCAGGCTGACATCCAGATCGTCGCCGCCCGCAGAGATACCGAAGGCAAACAGGTCAACGCCGTTCAGGGCGACATGACGGTCGAGCAAGCCGTTGCAATGCTGTTGAAGGGCACCGGACTCGTTGCGCGGCAGACCGGGCCGCAAACCTGGTCCGTCGTTGCCGCAACCGAACCGCAGGCAGCCGCGGATAACGCCTACACCGGCAACGAAATCGTCGTCACCGCGCAAAAGCGGGTGGAGTCCATTCAGGACGTGCCGATCGCGATGACGGCGCTGTCGCAGAGGAATCTCGAAGAGCAGAAGATCGAGAGCGGCTCCGACATCATGCGGGCGGTGCCGAACCTGACGTTCAGCAAGTCGAACTTCACCAGCTACAATATCTCTATCCGCGGCATCGGCACCAAGGCCGTTTCGGCCACGTCCGACCCCGGCGTCGCGGTCAGCT
>NZ_JAOZVW010000104.1 GCF_025869345.1 Sphingopyxis sp. | reverse complement strand
CCAGGGCCTGCGTCGGCTGACCCCGCCCTGGGTCCCCGCTTTCGCGGGGATGACAAAGTTTTGGGAATGGAGGCGAGTTACGCCCCCGCCAACATCGCCCGCTCGGCCATCCGCGCCGCGGTCTCGCGTTCGGCCATCACGACATGGTCGGCGCCGCGCCGCACCAGATCATCGACCTCCTCGTCCGAATGCGCGCGCGCGACGATGACGAGCTTCGGATTGATTTCCCGCGCCCGCCGCACGATCGCCCCTGCCTCGGCCCCCTCGGGAATCGCGACGAGCAAGGTCCGCGCCGTATCGAGCCCCGCCTTGCGCAGCACGCTTTCCTTGGTCGCGTCGCCGACGATCACCGTCGCTCCCGCCGCCTCGGCGGCGGCGGCCATGTCCTTCTGGTCCTCGATCACCACCAGCCCCGCGCCGCGCCCGCAGATCAGGCTGCCGATATGGCTGCCGACGCGCCCATAGCCGATCAGCACCAGTCCGGTGCCCGCCGGCGCTTCGCTCGCTTCGGGCCCAGCCTCGGCCTCGGGCGCTTCCTCGGCGCGGATGCGCCGGACCATCAGCGTGAAGAGGATCGGGTTGAACAGGATCGACAGGATCGATCCCGCCAGGATCAGGTCGCGCGCCTCGGGCGGCATCACTTTCAACCCGACGCCGAGCCCGGCGAGGATGAACGAGAATTCGCCGATCTGCGCCAGACTGACCGCGATCGTCATCGCGGTCTGGTTCGGATGGCCGAAGGCGCGGACGATCGCATAGGCGGCGAAGGATTTGCCGAAGACGATGATCGCCACCGTCGCGATCAGCGGTAGCGGCTGCTCGACCAGCACCTTGGGATCGAAGAGCATCCCCACCGAGACGAAGAACAGCACCGCGAAGGCGTCGCGCAGCGGCAGCGTCTCCTCCGCCGCGCGGCGGCTGAGTTGCGTCTCCCCCAGGATCATCCCGGCAAAGAAGGCGCCGAGCGCGAAGCTCACGTCGAACACCACCGCCGCGCCGAACGCGACCCCCAGCGCGATCGCCAGCACCGCAAGGCGGAACAACTCGCGCGACCCCGAATGCGCGACCCAGTGCAGCACCGCGGGCAAAATGCGCCGCGCGACGACGAGCATGAAAGCGACGAAGCCGACGACCTTGACCAGCACGATTCCCGCCGACTGGAGCAGCCCCGCGCCGTTCGCCCCGGCACCAGCTTCGTCGCCGCGCGCCCCGAACATCGCGGGCAACAGCACCAGCGCGAGCACCATGGCGAGGTCCTCGACGATCAGCCAGCCGACCGCGATGCGCCCCTTCTCGGTCTCGACCATGTCGCGCGCCTGCAGCGCGCGCAGCAACACCACCGTGCTCGCGACCGACAGCGCGAGCCCGAAGATCAGGCTGCCCGCGAAGGGCCAGCCGAGCCACAGCCCCAGCATGACGCCAAGCGCGGTCGCCACCGCGATCTGCACGATCGCCCCCGGCACCGCGATCCGCCGCACCGACAAGAGGTCCTTGAGCGAGAAATGCAGCCCGACCCCGAACATCAGCAGGATCACCCCGATCTCGGCAAGCTGGAGCGCAAGCCCGGTATCGGCGACGATCCCCGGCGTGAACGGCCCGACCATCACCCCCGCGAGCAGATAGCCCGCGATCGGCGAAATGCGCAGCTTATGCGCGAGCGCGCCCATCAGAAAGGCGACGCCGAGCCCGGCGACCACGGTACCGATCAGGGTGGTGTCATGCGGCATAGGGCAGCGTAAAGGGCGCGAAGGCGCGCGGTCAAGCAACTCAAGTGATTTTGTTGCGATTGGAGCTCGGTGCGGAATGCAAAGGCCGCTTCGGGGTGGAAAGCGGACATTCGTCATTCCCGTTAGGGCCGGTCAGATCCCATCCGCTGGGTCTGCGTGCGCGCTACAAGTTGTCGAGCCGAGCGTGCGCGTTTCAAAATCCGTGCGAAATTCCGTATCCAGTTTCTCGATTTCAGCGCGGGCAAATCGATATGCAGCGATGGCGCGGGCGAGATCGGGGGGATGAAAGACGCCGGATGTCAGTTCCTTCCCGGTTGCATCGGTGACTTTGTACGCCCAAGCCTCCGATCCGTACAGTGCTCGCAGAATGGGCCCCTTCGATAGGCCTCCGCTAAGACCACCCATCTTCCCGTCGCGTTCGGTGGAGCGTCGCACTTGCCCTGCGCTGTACAGCCGCTCAGCGCCCACATAGGTTCCATCGCCCCAAAAATAGGCGTGCACAGGGCCGACGACCTCAGTGTGCCAAGGATAATTGATGTGCACGTAGTCAGGGCCATTCCGCAAGACCTCTGCTTCGCTGCGCCCTGTATCCCAAGATATCGGCTCTCCCTTCGGAGGCCCCTCTGGACGTGGATCTATGGTCCAATAGGTGCCATTAGGCTCATGTTCAAAGGTCTGAATTTGGTATGGGTTTAGTTTGCCAGAAACATCGAAATCGCGCCAAATCGTGACACGGCGGCCTTCAATGTCGAACCGTCCGTAGCAGCGCCATCCCCATTCGGGAGCAAGCAAGGGCGAGCGTAACGATACCGCGGCCGGATTGCGTTCCGCCGTGGTTGGACTGGCAACACACGAAGCTACAGCCAAGCTGCCTAGCAACAGCGATAGGCTTCGAGCCGAACAGGGATTCAAGTTCATCCGATCACCACTCGCCGAATCTGGACAGAGACAGACTGACACCAGAATCCGAGCGTCCGCAATCGGTCGTAAGCAGTCCCCCCCTAAACCGTCCCCTCTTCCTTCTCCGCCTGCTGCCGCGCCCACATGTCGGCGTAAAGCCCGCGCATCGCCAGAAGCTGGTCGTGCGTTCCCGTCTCGGCCACGCGTCCGCGATCGAGCACGACGATGCGGTCGGCGCCCGTCACCGTCGACAGCCGGTGCGCGATGACCAGCGTCGTGCGGCGGCGCGCGATACCGTCGAGCGTGTCCTGGATCGCCGCTTCGGTGCGGCTGTCGAGCGCGCTCGTCGCTTCGTCGAGGATCAGGATCGGCGGATTCTTGAGCAGGGTGCGCGCGATCGCCACCCGCTGCTTCTCGCCGCCCGACAACTTCAGCCCGCGCTCGCCGACCTCGGTCTCATAGCCTTGCGGCAGCATCGCGATGAAGCCGTCGATCGCCGCACCCTCCGCCGCCGCCGCGATTTCGGCGGCGCTCGCATCGGCACGGCCATAGGCGATGTTATAGCCGATCGAATCGTTGAACAGCACCGTGTCCTGCGGGACGATGCCGATCTCGGCGCGCAGGCTCTTCTGGGTCACCGCCTTGATGTCCTGCCCGTCGATCGTCACGCGCCCGCCCTGCGGATCGTAGAAGCGATAGAGCAACCGCGCGATCGTCGACTTGCCCGCGCCCGACGGTCCGACGATCGCCAGCGTCTCGCCCGCGCCGACCGCGAAGCTGACGCCGTTCAGGATCGTCCGGTCGGATTCGTAACCGAAGACGACATTCTCGAATGTCACCGCACCGCCGGTCACGACCAGCGGCCAGGCGTCGGGCGCATCTTGTATCTCCGGCGGCGTGTCGATCAGGCGGAACATCGCCTCCATGTCGATCAGCCCCTGGCGGATGGTGCGATAGACCATGCCGAGCAGGTCGAGCGGGCGGAAGAGCTGCGCGAGCAGCGTGTTCACCAGCACCACGTCGCCGACCGCGAACTGCCCCTTCGACCAGCCCCACACCGTATAGGCCATCGCCCCCGCCATCGCGCTGTTCGTGATCAGGCTCTGCCCGACATTGAGCCAGGCGAGGCTGTTCTCGCTCGTCACCGCGGCGCGCGCATATTGATCGGCGACGTCGCGATAGCGCGCCGTCTCGCGCTCCTCGGCGCCGAAATATTTGACCGTCTCGTAATTGAGCAGGCTGTCGACGCTGCGCCCGACGGTCAGCGTGTCGAGGTCGTTCATGCGGGTGCGCAGCGCGGTGCGCCAGTCGGTCACTCGCCGCGTGAAACCGATATAGACGACGACCATCAGCGCGGTCGCGCCCGCAAGCCCCAGACTGAATTTGGTCCAGAAGATCGCGAGCACCGCGACCAGTTCGATCAGCGTCGGCGCGATGTTGAACAGCAGGAAATAGAGCATCGTGTCGATGCTCTTGGTCCCGCGCTCGATCACCTTGGTCACCTCGCCGGTCCGCCGCGCGAGGTGGAAACGCAGGCTCAGCGCATGGAGGTGGGCGAAGGTCGCGATCGCGAGTTCGCGCGTCGCATCCTGCCCGACCCGCTCGAACACCACGTTGCGGAGATTGTCGAACAGCACCCCGGCAAAGCGCGCGCCGGCATAGGCGACGACCAGCCCGATCGCGAGCGCGACCCCGGCCTCCATCCCCGGCGCCATCCGGTCGATCGCGGCGCCATAGAGAAAGCCCATCGAGATCTGCACGCCCTTCGACGCGAGCACGATCAGCGCGGCAAGGACGATCCGCGCCTTGTGCCCCGTCTGTCCTGCGGGCCACAGATAGGGCAGAAAACGCTTGAGCGTCGCCAGGATCGGCGGTTCGCTGCGCTTGTCGGTGGAGAGTGCGGTATCGGGCGGCATGAGGAGCCCATGTAAGGTGCGCGAGTGCGGAGGCCAAGCGGTCCTTGTCTGCCAGCGACCGATTGCGGACGCCCGGCCTCTCCTAACTTTGTCATCCCCGCGAAAGCGGGGACCCAGGGTGGGGTCAGCCGGCGCACACTCTGGGTTCCCGCTTTCGCGGGAATGACGAAAGTTGGAAAGAGCCGCTCAGCGCGGTTTCGACACCCCCGCATGGCGGATGATGCGGTCGATCAGCCGCCGTTCCTCGCTCGTCGGTTCGGTGGGTTCGATCCCGGCATCGGCGGGTTTGCGGCGGCCGAACAGCGGACGGCGGACAGGAAGGAAAGGGGAATATCGCATCAAGGGCACACCTTGCTGACGCGGCCGCCCCCAGCGCCGCAAAGCCCCCGCAGCCATCCTCACGCGCAGGCGCTTGCGCAAGGATTAAGATGTAAGGTTACTGCTTCTTTTGCGGAACCGAAAAGGTGCCGGTGACGCGTCCGTTGGTGCCGCCGGTGATCGGATTGCCGTCGGGGCCGCGCGCCGCGCCGCGCCCGTCGACCGTCGCGCGGCCGCTGTTGAGGTCGATCACCAGCCGTCCGCCGCTCAGGTGATTGCCGCCCTGGTTGAGCTGGACGTTGCCGACCATCGTGATCAGCCTTTTGTCGAGGTCATAGATGGCGACATTGCCCTTCGCGGTCTCGTCGCCCTTGTTCACCGTCACCCCGCCGGTCGCGTCGAGCCGGTTGACGTCGGTGCCGCCCGAGCGGGTGTAGGCGACGGTCATCCGCGGCGCCTTCACCGTGAGGCCGGCCTGCGTCACCGTCACCCCGCCCGCCAGCACGACGCGGTCGGCGCGGTCCTGCACCTCGATGCTGCCCGCGTCGAAATCGACCGGGGCGTTGCTGTTGTGGTTGGCGAGCGCCTGCGCCTGCGCCGGGGCGCCGCCGCCGGTCGCGAGGATGCCCAAGCTGGTGAGCGCGAAACCCGCGCCCGCGAGCATGGCGCTCTTCATCGTCCAAAGCCCCTTCATTTCTTCAGCGCTCCCTGGTTGATCCGAAGCTTGGCATTGCCCGACAGGCGCACGACGCGGCTGTCGAGGTCGGCGACAAGCTGGTTGGCCGAAAACCGGCCGATGTTCAACGTGCCGTCGACGCCGCCGGTGCCCGTGAGGCTGCGTGCTTTGAGGTCGATCGCGACATTGCTCGCGTCGATCGCATAGCCGTCGGCGCTGCGCACCTTGACCGTGCCGGGCACCGACACCTTCTCGGTATCCATATCATATTGCCCCTCGGCGGCGGCGATCGTCGCGGGGCCGTCCTTCAGGCGAATCGCACCCGAAAGCTCCTGCATCCGCACGATCGGCTCGGCCGAGCTCTTCTGCACCGCGCTCCCCGCGAGCAGCGCGAAGGGCTGGCCCTTCGAATCCTGGCCGCGATATTCGGCGCGCGTCACCTTCATCCGCTCGCTCGCCATGTCGACCTTGTCCTTGGCGAGGAGGAAGCTGATCTCGGTGCGCTGGGTGAAGGGCGAGAAGACGAGCACCGCGGCGATCACCCCGATGATCAGCGGCAGGCCATAGCGCAGGCTGCGCACGACGCGGTCGTGGCTCGACCCTTTCGCGGCCCACAGGCGGCGCATCGTGCGGTCATGGTCGGCGCGTTCGGACATGGTCTTTTTTGCGAATCGCTTTTCAGGTGTGCGCGAAAATATCAGTTTCGGGCCAGCCCGCGAGGTCGAGCGCCGCCCGGGTCGGCAGGAAATCGAAGCACGCCTGCGCCAATCCGGTGCGCCCCTCGCGCGCGAGCCGGGCGTCGAGCACCTCCTTCATCGCATGGAGGAAGCGCACGTCGCTCGCCGCATAATCGCGCTGCGCGTCCGAAAGTTCCGCCGCGCCCCAGTCGCTCGACTGCTGCTGCTTCGACACGTCCTGGCCGAGCAGTTCGCGCACCAGTTCCTTGAGGCCGTGGCGGTCGGTATAGGTGCGGATCAGTTTCGAGGCGATCTTGGTGCAATAGACGGGCGCCGTCACTACCCCCAGCGCGTGCTGGATCGCGGCGATGTCGAAGCGGCCGAAATGGAATATTTTCAACCGGTTCGGGTCGGTGAAGATCGCCTTCAGCACCGGCGCGTCATAGCTGCTGCCGGGCTTGAAGCGGACGAGATGCTCGTCGCCCGATCCGTCGCTGATCTGGACGACGCACAATCGGTCGCGCAGCGGATTGAGGCCCATGGTCTCGGTGTCCACCGCGACCGCGCCGGGACCCAGCGCGCCCTCGGGCAGGTCTTCTTCGTGAAAATATACGGTCATGGGCCTGCCTTAGGCGAAGGCGCCGCGCCGCTCAATGGCTGGTTTCGCGGGCAAGACCGCAAGCGGCTCCACTCCCCGCAAAGCCAGCAAAATTGCCTATCGCTGCCATGAATTTTCTGTTCGCAGACTGTGGATAATTAGGTTATATCTTGCGTTCTTGGCGGCACGGGGCGAGTCTGTGCCCATGGTGAACTGCGTCCCCGTCCGGCGCAAGGAGCCGGTTCAATGGGGTGTGGACGACCGAAAGCGACTAACAGACTATGAGTTTCAACAAGGATCGCCGCGGCCAGCGGGGACGCGGCAAGCGCGATGATTTCGGCAATTTCGACAGCTTTGAACCCGCACCCTATGGCGGCGACAGCTATGGCGGCGGCAATCGCGGCGGCGGCTTCGGCGACCGCGGCGGTTTCGGCGGCGGTGATCGGGGCGGCGGCTTCGGCGGCGGCGATCGCGGTGGCTTCGGCGGCGGACGCGGCGGCGGCATGCCGGCGCAGGTCGTCGGCGAGGGCCAGGGCACGGTGAAATTCTTCAACCCGTCGAAGGGCTTCGGTTTCGTCGCGCGCGATGACGGCGGCGAAGACGTCTTCGTCCACATCAGCGCGGTCGAGCAGGCGGGCCTCCAGGGCCTCGCCTCGGGCCAGCCGCTCGGCTTCACGCTCGTCGAACGCAACGGCAAGGTGTCGGCCATCGATCTCAAGATCGAGGGCGAACCGATGCCGATCGAGGAATTCGCACCGCGCCGCGACGACCGTCCGGCCCCCGGCGGCGCCCGCGGCCGGCGCCAGCTGACCGGCGAACGCACCTCGGGCACGGTCAAGTTCTTCAACACGACGAAGGGCTTCGGCTTCATCGCGCGCGACGACGGACAGGCCGACGCCTTCGTCCACATCAGCGCGGTGCAGCGCGCCGGCATGGCCGGCCTCAACGAGGGCGACCGCGTCGCCTTCGACATCGAGGTCGACGATCGCGGCAAGTTCGCGGCGGTGAACCTGCAGCCCGAATGAGCGGCACGCTTCGCTGAAAAACGGAAAGGGCGCCCGCGGGCGCCCTTTTTGTTGGCCCCTCCCTGCAAGGGAGGGGTGCGGAGACTTGGGAGCTTGCTCCCTAGGCGCAGCGGGGTGGGTATGCGCCCATCAAGAACGCCTGCGGCGACCCACCCCTAACCCCTCCCTTTCAGGGAGGGGAATCCTCAATACCCCAAGGTCGCCTCGAGGAACCAGATCCGCTGCTGCGTCTCGTCGGCCCAGCCGTCGACCAGCCCGCTCGTCGCGATGTCGCCGTCCGATTCGGCCGCCGCCTTGGTCTCCTTGAGCTGGCCGAGCAAGGTCCGGTTGTCCGCGGCCAGCGCCTTGATCATCGCATCGGGCTCAACCGAGGCCGCATCGTCGTCCTTGATCGACTGGCGCCGCGACACGTCGCCGATCGAGCGCAGCGTCGGCGCGCCATTCTTGCGCACGCGCTCGGCGATCAGGTCGGTCGTCGCGAGAATCTGCGCCGCCTGCTCGTCGAACAGCAGGTGCAGCTCGCGAAAGCGCGGCCCCTGCACATGCCAGTGATAATTCTTCGTCTTGAGATAAAGCGCGAAGCTGTCGGCGAGCAGCGCGTTGAGCGCATCGGCGACCGCGGGCTGGTTCTTCTTGTCGGACATGGGAGAATCCTTTCTGTTGTTGGCCTCTAGATAGGCCAAACGCGCCGAAAAGGCCCATGGAAGCATTTGGTCGCTATCATCGATAAAAACGATGAAACCCGAAATATCGATCGGCTCTTACAGGCCAAAGGCGCCCATCGCGATCCGCACGCCCCACAGCGCCAGAACCGCCGCGCTTCCCCAGCGGACGAAGCGCGCCCCGCGCCGCCCGGCGATCGCCGCGCCAAAGGCGAGGAAGGGCAGCATCGCCAGCACCCAGCCGATCATCCCCCCCGCCGCCGCCCACAGCCCCGCGCCGCTCGTCGCCGCAAGCGCGCCGATCAGGAAATGGCTGCGGTCGCCGAACTGAAGCGCCAGCATCCGCCCCGCCAGCATCGCCGGCGACGCCGCCTCGGCCCCCGCGTCGGCCAGCGGAGCCGCGCGCCACAGCAGCGCGACCGCCGCCGACAGCATCGCCGCCGCGACCAGCAGCTGGGCGACGCCCTGCCCGATCATCCGGTTGGCAACCGATCCCGCGAACGCCGCGACCAGCGCGTGAATCAGGAAAGCGCCGAACACCACGATCACCGTGGCGCGGCGATCAGGCCGCACGCTCAGCAGATGAGCGAGGAAAAGCCCTGTGCGCCCGTCGGCATTGGCGAGCGCCACCGCGACAAGGGCGAGCATGATGGCATCCATGACAGCGGCCTGCGGCCTCGGCGCCGCGGCGTCAATGCCCCAATCGCATCGCGACCGACGCCAGCCACGCTTCCTGCGCGCCGCTGGGCAGCGGCCCGCGCGGCGCCGCGACCGCGTCGCTCATCGCGTCGAGATAGGTCAGGATCGCGGCGCGATAGCCGCCGCCCGCGACCGCCGATTCGAGCCGGCTCGCCAGCGTCTCGACTGCGCCGAAGCCATGGTCGCGCGCCAGGCATCGGATGTCGTCGATGCCCTGCACGATCTGCCCCAGCGCGATATGCGGCAGCGCTTCGGCAAGCGCCCCGATCTGCCCGCTGATGCGGTTCTGGATGTCCTGGAATGGATCGGTCTGGATCGCCATATTCGCCCCCTGTCCCTGCGGGGACGATGCGCGCATATGGTTAAGACGCGGTTAGCGGTGGCGCACCGGCGAATCGGCGGCCTGCGCCTGCTTGCAGCGATACATGTCGCGGTCGGCAGCCGCCAATATCTCGGACTCGGTCGCCCCGGCGCACAGCATCGCGACCCCGAAACAGGCCGACAGCGCGATATCGTGCCCATCGTAGAGCGCCGGGGTCGCGCTCAGCACATGGCGCAGCCGGTTGACCTGGACGCGCGCGCCTTCCTCGCTCGACTGGTCGAGGATCAGCCCGAACTCGTCGCCGCCGATCCGCGCCGCGACGTCGGTCGCGCGAATCGATTCGCCCAGCCGCTTGGCGATTTCCATCAGCGCGAAATCGCCCGCGGCGTGGCCGAAGCTGTCGTTGATATATTTGAGCTGATTGACGTCGACGAAGACCACCGCGGCACTTTCGGCATGACGCTCGAAGCGCGCGAGCCGCTGGTGGATCGCGGTCAGGAAATAGCGGCGGTTGAACAGCGGGGTCAGCGTATCGCGCTCGGACACGCGCTCCAGCTCGGCGACCGCGATCTTCAGGATGCGGTTCTCGCGGCGAAGCCCGTCGCGTTCGCGGCGCAGTTCGCGCAGCTGGTCTTCGATGGAGTCGACGGATACAAAGCCGGTCCGGTCGACCGCTATCCGTGCCCCCCCTGCGATATCCATTCCCAGTCCCCGGTGCGACCCACATCTCCGCCGGCCGGATTGCCGACGGCTCTATCCATCTGCATCTGTTAGCTGCGACTGGATACCAATCGGTAAACGCGCGGCCCGAAATGCGGTGTGCTGCGCGGGCGTTGCCCCGCTGCGGGACAGCCGCTAGGGGGAGTGCGGCGGCGATTCATCGATCGGCGGCCGGGACAGGAGGGTGACGGATGGGCGATGCAGCCCCAGCGGTGGGCGTGATCATGGGCAGCCAGTCGGACTGGCCGACCATGGCCCATGCGGTCCATATCCTCGAGGAGTTCGGCATCGCGCACGAGGTGCGGATCGTCTCCGCGCATCGCACCCCCGACCGCCTGATCGACTATGCGAAAAGCGCGGCCTCGCGCGGGCTGAAGGCGATCATCGCGGGCGCGGGCGGCGCCGCGCATCTGCCCGGCATGGTCGCCTCGATGACGCGCGTGCCGGTGCTCGGTGTCCCCGTCCAGTCGGCGGCCTTGAACGGCGTCGACAGCCTCTATTCGATCGTCCAGATGCCCGGCGGCATTCCGGTGGCGACCTTTGCGATCGGCAAGGCGGGGGCGACCAACGCCGGTCTGTTCGCCGCCGCGCTGCTCGCGACCGAAAACACCGATCTGGCGCAAAAACTCGACGCCTGGCGCGCGGCGCAAAGCGAAAGCGTCGCCCCCACCCCCGTTCGCGAGGGCTGAACGCCGGTGCTCTCCCCCGGTTCGACCATCGGCATTCTCGGCGGCGGCCAGCTCGGCCGGATGCTCGCGGTTGCGGCGGCGCAATTGGGCTACAAGGTCCATATCTACGCCCCCGACGCCGAAAGCGTCGCCGCCGAAGTCACCGCGCACCACAGCCAGGCCGCGTGGGACGACGAGCCGCGCCTCGCCGCCTTCGCCGCCGCCTGCGATATCGTCACCTTCGAGTTCGAGAATGTCCCCGTCGACACCGTCCGCTTCCTGTCGGGCCATGTCGCGGTGCATCCCGGCGCGCAGGCGCTGGAGGTCGCGCAGGACCGTCTTGCCGAAAAAAGCTTCGTCGCCGGTCTCGGCGGCCGCACCGCGCCCTTCGCCGCCGTCCCCGACCGCGCCGCGCTCGATGCGGCGCTGGCGGAGATCGGCGCCCCCGCGATCCTCAAGACCGTGCGCATGGGCTATGACGGCAAGGGGCAGGCGCGCCTTGCCGGCGCCGCCGACGCCGATGCCGCGTGGGAGACGATCGGTCGCCATGCCGCGATCCTCGAAGGCTTCGTCGCCTTCGCGCACGAATTTTCGGTGATCCTCGTCCGCGGTATCGACGGCGAAATCCGCTTCTGGGATTCGCCCGTCAACGTCCACGAAGACGGCATTCTCGCGACCGCCAGCCTGCCGCCGCCGCCGGTCGTCCTGGATCAGCAGGACGAAGCGCGCGCGATGATGGCGAAGGTCGCCGACGCGCTCGACTATGCCGGCGTCCTCACCGGCGAATTTTTCGCCACCGATGCGGGGCCGGTGTTCAACGAAATGGCGCCGCGCGTCCACAACAGCGGCCACTGGACGATCGAGGGCGCGGTGACGAGCCAGTTCGAGAACCACATCCGCGCGATCGCCGGCCTGCCGCTCGGCAGCACCGCGACTCGCGCGCTGCCGGTCGTGATGCGCAACCTGATCGGCGACCAGATACGCGAGATTCCCGCGCTGCTCGCCGACGAAAATTGCCGCGTCCACCATTATAGCAAGACCGAGGTCCGCGAAGGCCGCAAGCTCGGCCATGCCACATGGTGCGGAGTCACTCCGGCATGAGCCGCCCCGAGATCACGCTGATCCTCGCGCGCGCCGCCAACGGCGTGATCGGCGCCGACGGCAGGATGCCGTGGCACCTCCCCGCCGACCTCCGCCGGTTCAAGCAGCTTACCATGGGCCGCCCGATGATCATGGGGCGCAAGACCTTCGACAGCCTGCCCGCGATCCTCGAGGGGCGCCGCCACATCGTCCTCACCCGCGATCCCGATTGGCAGGACGAGGGCGCGGAGGCTGCGCAGAGCATCGAGGAGGCGCTGAAGCTCGCCAACGCACCGCAGGTGATGGTGATCGGCGGCGCCGAAATCTATCGCCTGTTCCTGCCGCTGGCGACGCGCATCGAACTGACCGAAGTCGCGCTGGAGCCCGCGGGCGATGCGACGATCGCCTATCCCGATGCGGCCGACTGGCAGGAAATAGCGCGCGAGGATCATGCCGCAAGCGAGGGGCGCCCGGCCTACAGCTTCGTCACCTTCACGCGCCGGACAGAATGAATCGGATGGCGCTCATCAGTATCGTCATTGCGAGCGTAGCGAAGCAATCCAGAGCGGTTTACGCCTGCTCTGGATTGCCGCGCGGCTTCGCCGTTCGCAATGACGATACTGTTCAATCCGAAGCTGTGCTCTAGGGGGAGAAAAAGATGCGTCGCTGGCTGATCGGCCTATTCGCGCTGCTGCTCGTCGCAGCGGCCGCTTTCTTCCTTCTCGCGCCGGGCATCATCGAGCGCGGGACGAACAAGATCGACGGCAAGCCGCTGCTGCACGTCAGCGACCATGCCAAAGCGCTGCACAAGACGCTCACGATCGTCGACCTGCACAGCGACAGCCTGCTGTGGAGCCGCAATTTCCTGAACCGCGCAACCCGCGGCCATATGGACCTGCCGCGGCTCGAAGAGGGCAATGTCGCGCTGCAAATATTGTCGAGCACGACCAAAGCGCCCAAGGGCCAGAATTACGACGCGAACAGCGGCGACACCGACATTATCACCGCGCTCGCGATCGCGCAGCTCCAGCCGGTGCGGACGTGGAACTCGCTGCTCGAACGCTCGCTCTGGCACGCCGAAAAATTGCACCGGGCGGCGCAAAAGTCGGGAACGGAGCTTTGGCCGATTGCTGCGCAGAAAGACATTGATACATTGTTGCTCGCCCGTTCGATCGGCACATCAAAAACTAAAAGTGGTGTTATCGTATCTCGTCCGCCCGTAGGCGCGATGCTCAGCATCGAAGGGCTTCACAACCTCGAAGGCGATATAAACAATCTCGACAAGCTTTACGCCGCCGGATTCCGCATGGCGGGGATCACCCATTTCTTCGACAATGAGTTCGCCGGGTCGATGCACGGCCTGAAAAAGGGCGGTCTCACCCCGCTCGGCCGCGAGGTCGTGCGGCGGATGGAGACGATGGGGATGATCGTCGACGTCGCCCATTGCAGCCACGCCTGCGTCGCCGACATATTGAAGATGGCGCGCCGCCCCGTCGTCTCCAGCCACGGCGGGGTGCAGGCGACGTGCAAGGTCAACCGCAACCTCTCCGACGACGAAATCCGCGGGGTCGCAGCGACCGGCGGCGTGGTCGGCATCGGCTATTGGGACGCCGCGGTCTGCGACACCTCGCCCGCCAGCGTCGCCAGGGCGATGAAGCATGTCCGCGATCTCGTCGGCATTCAATATGTCGCGCTGGGCAGCGATTACGACGGCGCCACCACCGTCCGCTTCGACACCTCGAAGCTGGTTCAAGTGACCGAGGCGCTGATCGAGGCGGGCTTCACCGACGACGAGATCCGCGCCGCGATGGGCGGCAACGCGATCCGCGTGCTCCGCGCGGGGCTGGTGCCGCTGACGCCGCCTGCCCCATGACGCCGAACCTCCATTTCACTAAAAAGCCACGTCCCCCCGCTATGGGGGGGGCCCATCTCCGGCCGGTGCAAGTGGGAACCGGCTGGTGTTGGGTCCCCGCCTTCGCGGGGACACGCAGCTACATTAGCGCCGAGCCGGACCCTCAACATGTGGGAAAAGAGGCAGATTTATGATCCGCCTCGACGGCCACGACCGCATCCCCGACGCCCTGCGCGACGGCGTGATCGCGCTCGGCAATTTCGATGGCTTTCACGCCGGCCATCAGGCGGTCGTCGGGCGCGCCGTCCATCATGCGACCGACGATGCGCGGCCGTGCATCGTCGCGACCTTCGACCCGCATCCGGTGCGTTTCTTCAAGCCCGACGTCCCGCCCTTCCGCCTGACGACGCTTGCCCAGCGGCAGGAGCTGTTCGCCGCCGCGGGCGCCGACGCGATGCTCGTCCTGCCCTTCGACGCGACGCTTGCCGCGACCACGGCGGAGGATTTCATCACCGAACTGCTGCTGGACCGCTACGGCGCCGCGGGGGTCGTCACCGGCGCCGATTTCGTGTTCGGCAAGGGCCGCGGCGGCAATGTCGTCACCCTCGCCGACCATGCCCGCCGCCTCGGCTTCTTCACCGAAATGGTCGCCCCGGTCGACGACGCGCAGGAAGTCGTCTCGTCGAGCCGCATCCGCGACGCGCTGCGCGCGGGCGATTGCGCGACCGCGACGCGCCTCCTCACCCGCCCCTTCACGGTGCGCAATATCGTCCAGCACGGCGACAAGAACGGCCGCCTGCTCGGTTTCCCGACCGCCAACCTCGACATGGGCCATTACCTGCGCCCGCGCTACGGCATCTACGCCGTCACCGGAAAACTCCCCGACGGCCGCCTATTGAAAGGCGCCGCGAACCTCGGCATCCGCCCCAGCTTCGACCCGCCGAAGGAGTTGCTCGAACCGCATTTCTTCGACTTCGAGGGCGATCTTTACGGCCAGGAAATCGACGTCGCCTTCCACGCCTTCCTCCGCGCGGAAGCGAAATTCGACGATATGGACGCGCTGATGACGCAGATCGCGGCGGATTGCGACCAGGCGAAAGCGATGCTCGCGCATATTTAATTCGCGCAGAGACCGCAGAGCGCGCAGAGATTCGGTTCACGCGGAGACGCGGAGACGCGGAGCAGAAAGAGGATCGGCGGCTCCGCCGCCCTATTTCTCTTCTCCTCTGCGCTCTCTGCGGCCTCTGCGCGAATCTTTCTCTCCGCGTCTCCGCGTCTCCGCGTGAACCTTTGCGCCGCCGCAAATCTGCGCTAAGCGCCCGGCCATGACCGACGCTCCAGACTATCGCGACACCGTCTTCCTGCCCAAGACCGACTTTCCGATGAAGGCCGGCCTGCCGCAGAAGGAGCCGCTGATTCTCGCCAAATGGCTCGAAGGCGATCTCGAGGGGCAGATTCGCGAAGCCCGCAAGGGCCGCGACCAGTTCATCCTCCACGACGGCCCGCCTTACGCCAACGGCGACATGCACATCGGCCACGCGCTCAACCATATCCTCAAGGACATGGTCGTCCGCACCCAGACGCTGAAGGGCCGCGACGCGCCTTACGTTCCCGGCTGGGACTGCCACGGCCTCCCCATCGAGTGGAAGGTCGAGGAGCAATATCGCAAGAAAAAGCTCAACAAGGACGAGGTTCCGGTCGAGGAATTCCGCGCCGAATGCCGCGCCTATGCCCAGCATTGGGTCGACACCCAGCGCGAGCAATTGAAGCGCCTCGGCATCGGCGGCGACTGGGACCATCCGTACCTCACGATGGATTATGAGGCCGAGGCCACCATCGTCCGCGAGCTGCTCAAATTCGCCGCCAACGACATGCTCTATCGCGGCGCCAAGCCGGTGATGTGGTCCCCGGTCGAAAAGACCGCGCTCGCCGAGGCCGAGGTCGAATATGAGGACATCGTCTCGACCCAGATCGACGTGGCGTTCGAGATCGCGGAAAGCCCGATCGAGGAACTCGTAGGCGCATATGCCGTCATCTGGACGACCACCCCGTGGACGATCCCGGTCAATCAGGCCTTGGCTTATGGGCCGGAGATCAAATATGCCTTGGTCCAGCTTCGGCTGGATGCGCACAAGCGCGGTGATTTCAAAGAAGATGCCCCGCTTGAGAAGTTTTTGGGCAAGCGCGTTTTGATCGCTGAACCGCTGATCACCCAATTCCTCGAACGCTGGCGTAAGCAACTTGAGCGTGAGGACGACGGTTCTTCGGATATTGTCTATCATCCTGCCGCCGAATGGTCGCTTCTCGATGGCTCCGATCTCGCCGGCACCGTCGCCCGCCATCCCCTCGCCAACCTTGTGCGTCCCCGCGAAGGCGGGGACCCAGGGCAGGCATCGGCTGACCCCGCTCTGGGCTCCCGCCTTCGCGGGAGCACGCAGGGGGGAGCCGATGGGGAAGCACGCGCAGCAACCATCCACCCCGACTCTCCGCTTGCTGACTTCTTCCTCCGTCCCCGCCCTTTCCTTGCGGGCGATTTCGTCACCACCGACAGCGGCACCGGGCTCGTCCATATGGCGCCCGACCATGGCGAGGACGATTTCGACCTGTGCAAGGCGAACGGCATCGACCCCGTTTTCGCGGTCGAGGGCGACGGTAAATATCGCGCCGACTGGGCCTGGCTCGGCGGTCAGGGCAGCGTGATCAACCCCAAGTTCAACGCCCCCGACGGCCCGATCTGCTCGGACCTCCGCGATGCGGGCGGCCTGCTCGCCGCCAGCGCCGATTACAAGCACAGCTATCCGCATAGCTGGCGCTCGAAGGCCAAGGTCATCTTCCGCTGCACGCCGCAATGGTTCGTGCCGATGGACAAGGTGATGACGCACATCGAGCCCAAGACGCGCGGCGAAAAGCGCTGGGAAAGCGAAGGCGGCGCGATCAACCCCGCCGAGGAAGCACTCTGCGCCGCCCCGACGCTGCGGCAGGCGGCGATGCAGGCCATCGACGACACGCGCTTCGTCCCCGCCAAGGGCCGCAACCGCATCGGATCGATGGTCGAGGGCCGCCCCGACTGGGTGCTCAGCCGCCAGCGCGCGTGGGGCGTGCCGATCACGCTGTTCGTCGATCGCAAGACCGGGCAATATCTGAACGATCCGCAAGTCAACGACCGCATCGTCGCGGCAGTTCGCGAATCCGGCGTCGATGCCTGGTCCGACGAACGCGCGCAGGACTATCTCGGCGACGCCTACGATGCCGCCGATTACGAACGCATCACCGACATTCTCGACGTCTGGTTCGATTCGGGCTGCACCCACGCCTTCGTCCTCGAAAGCGGCCGCTGGCCCGCGCTCGTCCGCCACGACGGCTCGACCCACAGCGCCGACCTCTATCTGGAGGGCAGCGACCAGCATCGCGGCTGGTTCCAGTCGTCGCTGCTCGAAAGCTGCGGCACGCGCGGCCAGGCGCCCTACAAGGCGGTGCTGACCCACGGCTTCACCATGGACGCCAAGGGCTTCAAAATGTCGAAGTCGCTCGGCAACACGATCAGCCCGATCGACCTGATGCGCGACTATGGCGCCGACATCCTCCGCCTGTGGGCGCTGAGCGTGGACTTCACCGAGGATCACCGCATCGGCAAGGAAATCCTGACCGGCGTCGCCGACCAGTATCGCAAGCTGCGCAACAGCTTCCGCTACCTGCTCGGCGCTTTGGAGGGCTTCACCGAGGAAGAACGCATCGCCGACGTTTCGGCGATGCCCGAGCTTGAGCGCTATATGCTCTCGCTGCTCGCCGATCTCGACGCGAAGATGGCGCAGGCGGTCGATGATTTCGACTACAACACATACACCCGCCTGCTCGCCGATTTCTGCAACGAGGATCTGTCGGCCTTCTATTTCGACATCCGCAAGGACGTCCTCTACTGCGACCTCGGCCCCGCCGCCCCGCTCGGCACCGACACCCGCCGCGCCTATCGCAGCGTGCTCGACGTGCTGTTCCACGCGCTGGTGCGCTACGCCGCGCCGGTGCTGGTGTTCACCAGCGAAGAGGTGTGGGGGACGCGCTATCCTGAGGCGGGCAGCGTGCACCTGCTCGAATGGCCCATCCTTCCCGACCTCTCCACCCTGGGTTCCCGCTTTCGCGGGAATGACGAATTGAAGGAACGCTGGGCAGAATTGCGCCAGCTTCGCAATCAGGTGAACGAAGCGATCGAACCGCTGCGCCGCGAAAAGATCGTGCGGTCCAGCCTGGAAGCGAACGTCGTCGTCGGCGACCATCTGGCAACGGGGTTCACGCCGCCCGACCTCGCCGAACTGTTCATCACCGCGTCCGTGGAACGGATGCAGGGGGACGCCGTGACGATCACCCCCACCACCGACCACAAATGCGGCCGCTGCTGGCGCCACCTCCCCGAGGTCGCCGACGACGGCGCCTTGTGCAATCGCTGCGAGACGGTATTGGACGAATGATGCGCCAGCGCTCCCCCCATCTCGGCTTCGGCCTCCTCGTCGCGGCGGTCGCCTTCATCCTCGATCAGCTCGCGAAGTGGGTCGTCACCGTCCCGCTGTCGGTCGCGACCCAGCCCGGCCGGTCGATCGAACTGATCTCCTTCTTCAATCTGACTTGGGCGGAGAATTGCGGCATCTCGCTGTCGATGTTCGCAAAATGCAACGACACGACGCGATGGACGCTCGTCGCGGTGACTGCGGCGGTCGCGATCGGCGTCGCCGTCTGGATGACGCGCGAGAAAGCGAAGGGCGACGTGATCGCGCTCGCGCTGATTCTTGGCGGCGCGCTCGGCAATATCGTCGACCGCGTGCGGCTCGGCTATGTCGTCGATTATGCCGACCTCCATTTCGGCGCGTTCAAGCCCTTCATGATCTTCAACGTCGCCGATGCGTGCATCACGATCGGCGTCGTTTTGCTGGTTGCGCGCGCGCTGCTCTTGGGCGAAAAGGCCCCAGCCGCGGGCGCCACGCCGCCTGCCGAGTAAACGGGGCGAATTGGGAGTATTTAGTCAAGTGAACCGGACCACCGCCATTCTCGCCGCCTCGATTCTCGCGACGACGCTGTCGGCCTGCGGATCGAACAGCCTGTTCAGCCGCGACCGCCCCGACGAAATGGCGGTGTCGCGCCAGGCGCCGCTCGTCGTGCCGCCCGATTTCGCGCTGACCCCGCCCGCCCCCGGCGCCGCGCGCCCGGGCAACGAGACGACCGCCGAACAGACGCTGAAGGCGCTCTTCGGCGGCGACGCGACGCGCAGCGCCGCCGAAAACCAGGTCATCGGCAAGGCCGACGGCGACCGCGCCGACCCCGGCATCCGCAGCAGCGTCGGCAGCCCCGACACCCAGGTCGTCGACAAGGGCCTCGTCACCCGCGACATCGTCTTCGCCCCCGAAGGCGACGGCCGCGACGCCAGCGCCTCGATCCCCGGCGCCTGAGCGCCGGGCCGGAGCGGTTTCCGGCCCGTCCTGATCCGACAGCCTCTATTCGGCCGCAGCGGGCAGATGCGCGACCAGCGCGCGCAGCGCCGCGACATGGGCATCGAGCGCGGACGCACCGGCGCGGGTCAGTGACGCCCAGGTCCGCTGGCGCCCGCCGACCGCGGCCTTGCGCAAATGGACATAGCCGGCGTCGCCCAGCGCCGCGAGATGCTTCGACAGCACCGAATCGCTGACGCGGGTGATTTCGCGCAACTTGGCGAATTCCATTTCGCTGACCTTCGCTAGCAAGGCCGCGATCTGCAACCGCGCCGGCGGGTGAAGCAGCATATCGATCGCACCGACGCTCACGCCGCCCCCCGCATCAGCTCGCGGCGATAAATCCGGCTCCACGCGACGCTGGCCCCCAGCGCCACGACAAAGGCGATCCCCGCGATCCCCAGCTTCGTCGCCACCGACAGGCCGCTGATATGGGCATGGATTTCGGCCGCCATCGTGACGATCAGGACGCCCAGCAGCGCTAATGTCACGGGCAGCGTCGCGCCCTTGCGATATCCGTTGATGAAGACGCCGTAACGCCGCCGGTCGTCGGTCACCAGCCACGCGACCGCCGCCATCGCGATGACGACGGACGGCAACTGGATCGCCGGGCCGAAGCCGACGCCCAGCACCAGCGTCGCCAAAACCGCGGCGAACGCAGCATGCCGCCACGGCGGGCAATAAGTGGCCTTCAGCGCAAGGTCGCGCTGCGCCGCATCGATGCTGTCGAGCGCGGCGCGGGCTTCGATCGGATTCATGAAACGGCTCCTTAACTTTCCAATGTGGAAAGCGATAGCCATCTCTTTCCATGTTGGCAAGTCTTTACTTTCCAGTCTGGAAAGAAAGGCCGGCGGCTATCCCGCGACGATCCGCACCGGCATATGCGTAAAGCCGTGCAGGAACGGGCTCGGCAGCCGTTCGGCCGGCCCCTGCGGCTCGATGCGGATACCGCGCGCGACGATCTCCTCGATCAGCGTGCAGAGCTGGATCTCGGCCAGCCGCGCGCCGACGCAGCGGTGAATGCCGTGCCCGAAGGCGACGTGCCGCCGCGCATTCTCGCGCCCGACATCGAAGACATCGGCGTCGGCGAACACGCTCTCGTCGCGGTTCGCCGAAATATACCAGAGGATCACCTTCTCGCCCTTGCGCAAGGACTGCCCGCCGAGTTCGGCGTCGCGCGTGCAGGTGCGCCGCATATGGGTGACCGGCGACTGCCAGCGGATGATCTCCTGCGCCGCATTGGGGATCAGCGACGCGTCGGCGCGCAGCCGGTCGAGCTCGCCCGGAAAGCGGTGCAGCGCCTCGACCAGCCCGCTCATCGAATTGCGCGTCGTGTCGTTGCCGCCGACGATCAGCAGCGCGATGTTCGCGAGCCGCTCCATCGGATTGAGGTTCCCCATCGCCTCGCTATGCACCATGCGCGACAGCAGGTCGTCGCTGGGCGGCAGCGCCTTGCGCGCGGCGAATTCGGCATCGAAGCGCGCGAGCATCGCCTGCATCTGCGCCATCCATTCGGCGCGATATTCCTCGGTCGCGGTCTCAGGCGAGACATTGCCGCCATAGTCCGACCAGCGCTTGAGGTCGTGGCGCTCCTCCCACGGAAAATCGAACAGGATGCACAGCATCCCGATCGTCAGCGGCACCGACACCCGCTCGACCCAGTCGAACGTCTCACCGGCCGGCAGCGCGTCGAACAACTCGCGCGTCCGCTGCTTCACCGTCTTTTCGCGCTCGCTCATCTGGCTCGGGCTGAAGGCGGGGGAGATCACGCGGCGCTGCGCGGTGTGGACCGGCGGATCGGCGGCGATGAAATTGGGCAGGTTCGATTGCGGCGGCGGGTCGGCGATGACGATATTGCCATTCTCCCACGACGAGGAGAAGGTCGCGGGGTCGAGTTCGACCGCCTGCACCAGCGCGTGCGTCGCCACCGACCAGTAACCGCCATAGGGGCTGTCTGCGCACCAGCTCACCGGCATCTCGGCGCGCAGCCGCGCAAACGGCGCGCGCCACCGGTCCTCGACATAGAGCGCGATGTCGCTGACATCGACCGGGCTCAACGCCCGCGCTTCGTCCACCACCGACGCCATATCGCTCTCCCGCTATCGCCTCGTTTTGCGGGAGTGTAGCCGCGCCGGATCGCACCGCAAGCCGGAGCGTGCGGAAAAGCGGGCCGCGAAGTTCGTGCGCCCCGCACCGGAGGGGACGCGCGAATCGTCGTCACATCTTGCGCGCGGGTGCCGGCGCGGCCTTCGCCGCCATCTTGTGATGCGGCGCCGGACGATGCTTCGCCGCAACGCGATGCTTCGCCGGGCGGTGCTTCGCGGCGTGGTGCTTTGCGGCGGCATGATGCTTCGGCGCCATATGATGCTTCGGCGCGGCGGCATGGCCTTCGCGCTGCATGCAATTGTCGGTCACCGTCTTCGAACAATAGGGCGTCGCGCTCTGGGCGGTGGCGGCCGTCCCCGACAGTGCGAACAGCGCAGCGGCGCCGAGCGTGGCGATTGTGATCCTCAACATGATGGGCTTCCTTTCATCCCGATGGGGAGCAAAGCATGGCACCCCCATCATGGCGTCCCCGCGTCCGCAACATTACAAAGGCGCAATGCGAGCGCCGGCACCGCTGGACACGCCGCCGCGCTCGGCCTAGAACCGCTCCATCCCCGGGGAGCCTGTGTGCAGAAACAGGTTGAGAGCGGAACAGCCCGCGACCCGTTGAACCTGATCCGGGTAATACCGGCGGAGGGAGGGTCGGTATTCCTAGCCCGGAATCCCCATCTTCGCTCCGATAACTGGAGCGAGAGCACATGGCCGACATCGATTCCCGCATAGAAGCTAAACTCGGCGCGATCGGCGTCACCACCGGGCCGATCCGCGGCAGCCGCAAGGTCCATGTCGCGAGCCCCACCGGCAGCGGCATCCGCGTCGCGATGCGCGAGATCGACCTCGACCCGCACTCGGGCGAGCCCAGCGTCCGCGTCTACGACACCAGCGGGCCCTACACCGACCCCAACGCCAGCATCGACATCGCCGGGGGCCTCCCCGAACTCCGCGCCGCATGGATTCGCGCCCGCGGCGACGTCGAGGAGGTGACCCAGCGCGAGGTCCGGCCCGAGGATAACGGCCAGCTCGGCCCCGACCGCAGCGGCGGCGTCCCCGCCTTCCCGGGCGTCCGCAAGACGGTGCTCCGCGCCAAGCCCAGCGCCAACGTCAGCCAGATGCACTACGCCCGCCGCGGCATCATCACCCCCGAGATGGAATATGTCGCGACCCGCGAGAATCTCGGCCGCGAGCGCCTCGCAGACTATATCCGCGACGGGCAGGACTGGGGCGCGAGCATTCCCGATTATGTCACGCCTGAGTTTGTCCGCGAAGAGGTCGCGCGCGGCCGCGCGATCATCCCCAACAACATCAACCACCCCGAAAGCGAGCCGATGGCGATCGGCCGCAACTTCCTCGTCAAGATCAACGCCAATATCGGCAACAGCGCGGTCGCGTCCGATGTCGCGTCCGAGGTCGACAAGATGGTCTGGTCGATCCGCTGGGGCGCCGACACCGTCATGGACCTGTCGACCGGCCGCAACATCCACGACACGCGCGAATGGATCATCCGCAATTCGCCCGTCCCAATCGGCACCGTCCCCATCTATCAGGCGCTCGAAAAGGTCGGCGGCATCGCCGAGGAACTCTCGTGGGAGATCTTCCGCGACACGCTGATCGAGCAGGCCGAGCAGGGCGTCGACTATTTCACCATCCACGCGGGCGTCCGCCTGCCCTACGTGCCGCTCGCCGCAAAGCGCGTCACCGGCATCGTCAGCCGCGGCGGCAGCATCATGGCGAAATGGTGCCTCGCGCATCACAAGGAAAGCTTCCTCTACGACCGCTTCGACGAGATCACCGAGATCATGAAGGCCTATGACATCGCCTACAGCCTCGGCGACGGCCTCCGCCCCGGCAGCATCGCCGACGCCAACGACGAGGCGCAGTTCGCCGAGCTCTACACGCTGGGCGAACTGACGAAGCGCGCGTGGGAGCAGGATGTGCAGGTGATGATCGAGGGCCCGGGCCACGTCCCGATGCACAAGATCAAGGAGAATATGGACAAGCAGCTCGCGGCGTGCGGCGAGGCGCCCTTCTACACGCTCGGGCCGCTGACCACCGACATCGCGCCGGGCTACGACCATATCACCAGCGGCATCGGCGCGGCGATGATCGGCTGGTACGGCACCGCGATGCTCTGCTACGTGACGCCCAAGGAGCATCTCGGCCTCCCCGACCGCGACGATGTGAAGGTCGGCGTCGTCACCTACAAGCTCGCCGCCCACGCCGCCGACCTCGCCAAGGGCCACCCCGCCGCCAAGGTCCGCGACGACGCGCTATCGAAAGCCCGCTTCGAATTCCGCTGGCGCGACCAGTTCAACCTGTCGCTCGACCCCGACACCGCCGAGCAATACCACGACCAGACGCTCCCCGCCGAGGGCGCCAAGTCGGCGCATTTCTGCAGCATGTGCGGCCCGAAATTCTGCTCGATGAAGATCAGCCAGGAAGTGCGCGAGTTCGCCAAGCTGCAAAATCAGGACAGCGCAGGCTTCATCGCGGCGGAGGAGGCCGAGAAGGGCATGGCGGAGATGAGCCAGGTTTACGAGGACACCGGCCGAGAGCTGTATATGGGCGCGGGTGGCCGGGAGCATGATTGAGGCCGGCAATGCTATAGCCTGGAGTGGGGAGGGGCGCGGATAGGTTTCTCCGCCCTCCCACCTCAAGGCCCAGCGTTAAGGAGCCTCAACAATTGGCTGGAAGCTTCTTTTCGGTGTCCAACTCTTTAAACCGATCAAGAAGAACTCTCGCGCGATCCAATCTTCCGCCCGCAGCCTTTTCCGGTTTCCGGGATGCGGTTTCGCTCCAAGGATCGTCAAACCCCTCCTGAGCCAAGAGAATAGCCGTAGCGGCCAACTCCAAATCGACTGGGTCCGCCCTATTGCCAATCTCAAGAATCTTCGCCCTAACCGATGTCTTATCAATATCGGACGGAGTAGTTGTAAATATTGAATATCTACCGCCCCAATTTGCAGTTTTAACTTCCTCACTCAAAGCCCCCAAAACCTCTGCGTATTTGACAGCGGTACTTAGTTCATCACTATATGGGCCATAATGCTTGTATTCGAATTCAAAAACGTCATCCAATTCAAATGATTTTAGAATAAATGCAAGCTTCTGTAATTTAGTTCTACCTACAACAGTGCCACCTGCGTCCGCCACGATCTGCGCGGCAAGCCCAGCATCCTCCCTTATATTATTTGCCACGGCCAATCTCCTCATCTAAAATTTCCCGCAAAGCCTTGATTGCATTCGAATTTTCCGGATCGAAATAATATCTCAGAAGCTCAAAATTTGGAATGGCGGCTACCACCGAAGAGTATTCCGCAATATCAGTAAGGCTTCCATCGGCATTCCTAACCATTATCTGATTCAATGGCCCTTTCGATTGATCGAGCCTTTTATAAGGCGATCTAGAAGCTTTATCTAATAAGATCATTCCGTTTGATGTCGTACTCTTCCAGAGTTCTATTTTTTCCATCACAGAAAGAGAAATACGTGTCGTCGCCTTTTCCAAATCCGGACCAGAAATATTTCCTACGAGCCCCTTCTTAACTTGCTCACGAACATCAAAGCATTTTAGAACCTTCCGGTCACGAATACGCATAGCCAATTCAGAAATTTGAGCATCTGATGAATTACAGAACTGGGATAAAGCGCCGTAAATTACAGCATCATCCAAGCAAAGCATGCGATCGATGCTGGAAGGGTCTTTTGCGAATTCCACAAGAGGGTGGCCAGCGCCCAATCCCACATCACCGCCATCGATAGCTAGCTGAAACACCCTAACCATCAGTTCAGTAAAAAGCTTCTCTATTCCACGAGTTGCTTTATGAAGATATATGGTAGGATATAATTGAAACAATCCTAGAATATAAGCTTCAGTCGCATGAATTCCTTTTGGACCCATAACGAATGTCTGAAGATCAGAAACTTTCTGCTCATCGACACCAACACTTATCTTCTCTACTTGTATATTAGATATAAGCCAGTCGTAATCAATTACTCCATGAGACGAGCCCGCCATCATCCTATCGCGCCGAATATAATCAAGCCTATCAGCATCAAATTGGCTTGAAACCACAGCGTCATAAACAGAACTTGGTCCCTCGCTTTTTATAACATCTGCAACATCATTAGGAAATCCGCTCCCGAAATCCCGAAGGGGCTCAGCTATTTCACTATCCCGAATGAGCACATCACTAACAAATTCATGATGAGCCATTTTTAGCGAAAGTCTCTTGCCAACCTCTTCGAAGGAATGACTGAATGGTCCATGCCCAACGTCGTGCACCAAAGCCGCAGCCAAAGCGGCATTGGCTTTTGAAATGTTCCAGTTTGCTTGGCCAACTTCGTCAAAAATGATTCCCATCAGCTGCCTTGCGGTGTGAAAGACACCGATACTGTGAGAGAAACGCGAATGGGTTGCTCCGGGGTACACAAAATCAGAGAACCCCAGCTGCTTCACTCGACGAAGCCGCTGGAACGGCCGCGTCTGAATGACACGCCAAATGACATTCTCGAAGTGACTGGCTTCGAACGTAATGAGATTGTGGACTGGGTCCCGAACTCGCTGAGCCGTATACACCAAATGTTCCTACTTTGTTCTCATTTGCCAGTCAATCTCCTAATGACCGCGAATGTAGCATAATCGCCGCTAGCATGTTTGGAGTCCGCCGTGAATCCCCGCTGCGATAGCCTGTAAATTTTCCCAATCAGACTGAGGCATTTTTGAGACAGCGGTAATACTGTCGACAAAAGTGATGCAATCCCGCTTCCGTGACGGGCCAGAAGATTCCCGCGCCATGCCACGTAAATCCCCTATGCCCCGTGCCCGTATCCAGCCCGTATCGAGCAGCCGTCATTCATCCTACCCTCACACCATGCTACACCCCAACCATGCGCGCCCGGAACCCCCTCTATGTCATGGCCAAGCCGCCGCCGGAGGTGCAGGCGCAGATCATCGCGCTGCCGCGCAACGATCCCGGGCGCGGCCCCGAGCTGCTCCATGTCACGCTCATCTCGCTCTACGACCTCCACGCTGCGCCGCCCGAGTGGCTGCCCGCGACCATCGCCGCGCTGGACGGCTTTGCCGCAGCCCCCTTCCCGCTCCGCTTCGACCGGATCGAGAACCGCAAGGCGGTGACGCTGCGCACGCGCGGGTCCCTGGCCGAAGCGCGGGCGTTCCAGAAGGCACTGGCCGACCATCTGCTGCATGAAAAGGCACCGATCATGGACGGCACCACCCCCGAACCGCATATCACGATCAACTATCGCGGCGACCGGCTGGGTTCCCAGACGTTAAACACGCTGAAATTGCCGCCGATCGGCTGGACGGTCGACGAAATCATCCTGACCGAAAGCATCGTCGGCAAGACCACCCATGTCGAACACGGCCGCTGGCTCCTCCGCGGCGGTGTGGGCTGACGGTGGCTGCTTTGGGTGGGAAGCGGACGTAGCCGATCCTCCCCGGCACGGGGAGGGGGACCACCGAAGGTGGTGGAGGGGCAGGTGCGTCATGGCGCGCCTTTTCTGGATCGAAGCGTAAACCGAGGGTGCCCCTCCACCATGCTTCGCATGGTCCCCCTCCCCGTGCCGGGGAGGATCGGCCATGACCGCAATCGGTCGTTTCCGGACCATCGTCACGCCGGACTTGATCCGGGATCCATTCACCCGGCGATGAGAGAGTGGATCACGCATCAAGTCCGCGATGACGATGCAAGCTATGTCCGCTGCCAGCCGGAGGCCGACATATGTTCTCCCCCGCCTCGCCACGATCCTATTTCGCACACCCCCGCCCCGAAACCCCTGTCCTACATCCCCCATCTGTGGTTCATCCTGCCGGATGAAGCCGGAAAAACTCCCCCCTCGCCCCGCCGCGCCGCTCGACGATGCCGCGCCCGCCGCCGCCCTCGCCCCCGTGCCGCTGCGCGCGCGCCACGACGGCTGGACGCCCGAGCGGCAGGTCGGCTTTATCGAGGCGCTCGCCGAAACCGCCTGCGTCGTGCAGGCGGCCGCCGCGGTCGGGCTGTCGGCCACCGCCGCCTATAACCTCCGCCGCCGGCCGGAGGCGCAGGCGTTCCGGCTGGCGTGGGACGCGGCGCTCGACATGGGGGTGCGGCGGCTCGCCGATGCGGCGCTGTCGCGCGCGGTGCATGGCGTCGCGCGCCCCGTCTTCTATCAGGGCGAACAGATCGGCGAGCGGCGCTATTATGACGAGCGGCTGACCCAGTTCATCCTCCGCCGCCGCGATCCGGTGCGCTTCGGCGACTGGCGCGACGGGCGCGAGGCGGTGCAGCATTTCGACGGCCCGGCGCTGATCCTCGCGCGGCTGCTCAGCCTCGCCGAGGATTCCGCCTATATGGGCGAGGATCGCGGCACCCCGGCGGCGCCCGACCCCGCGCTGCTCGCCGCCGCGCTCGGCATCGATCCGCGCGACCTGCGCCCCGGCGACGAGGATTATGGCGACGATGACGATTATTGACCGGCGGGTATCATTTTACCGGAGGGGAATGACAAGTTTGACAACTTCCACGAGCGCGCGCCTCGCGGCCCGGCCGGGCAGGGCCGGTCGCCGCGGATTCGGGAGCCCATGGAACCCCGCCCCGTCTCGCGGGTCTATTCTTGGTGGTGGGGCCAAGGGACGCCCCGCCGCTCCGGTCCGGCATCCCCGACGGAGTGATGCCGATGAACAGATGGATGATCCTGCCCCTCGCCGCGGCGACCGCGCTGACCGGCGCCTGCGCCTCGACCGGCAGCTATGGCTATGACGACGGCGGCTACGGCTATTACGACCGCGGCTATCACGACCGTTATGGCAATTATGACTATAACCGTCCCGACCCGCGTTACGGCGGCTATTATGCCGAGAATTATTACCGCAACGACCGCCGCTACAAGGAACGCCGCCTGTCGAACAGCGACCGCGTCTATCGCGGCCGCAACGGCCAATATTATTGCCGCCGCAGCGACGGCACGACCGGCCTCATCGTCGGCGGCATCGCCGGCGGCGTGATCGGCAACGTCATCGCGCCGGGCGACAGCGAAACGCTGGGCACCGTGCTCGGCGCGATCGGCGGCGCGGTCGCCGGCCGCGCGATCGACCGCAGCGGCAATAAGGATGTGCGTTGCCGTTAGGCCTGAATTTCGGCAGTCGCCGCGCGCTCGATCGCGCGGCGCCAGCCGGGTTCGGGGGTCAGCAGGAAGATGTCGGCGAGCGCGGCCTCGATCTCGTCGGCGGACAGATAGCGCTGCTCGATGGTGCCGTCCGTGCGGCGGATCGTCAGCCGGTTGTCGCGCAGCCCGTGCCGGGCCTCGGCGGTCGTCCGCGCCGCGACGAGCTGATGCCGGAAATGCGAGGACGGGTGCTGCGACGTATACCAATTGCCGATCTCATAATCGATCGCCGGCGCGGGCGCCGCCTCCAGGTCGTAGAGCGTCTTCCACGCGCCCGCGATCTCGGCCTCGACCCGGTATCCGGTATCGAGCGGCTGGACGCGATAGCTTTCGTGCCGCGTCGGCTGCGGCAGCGCATCGCCGAGCGCGAGCGGCTGCGGCGGCACCGTCGCGCCGAAACCGACATCGGCGAGCCACGCCCGCCCATCGATCGCCACGCGCACCACCATATGCGTGCGCCCCGTCGGCGGCGCATCCTCGGGCAGCATCCAGCGCACCCGGCCGAGCAGCCCCTCGGCCGCAAAGCCGATTCTCTGCAGCACGCGAAGGAACAGACCGTTCTGCTCGAAGCAATAGCCGCCGCGGCGGCGATCGATCAGCTTCGCCTCGATCGCCTGCGGATCGATGTCGACGCCCTCGCCGGTCAGCGCGTCCATCGCCTCGAACGGAATCGCCACCTGATGCGCCGCCTGCAACGCAGCGAGCGTGGCAAGCGTCGGGGCAACGGGACCGGCATATCCGATTCGCGCCAGATAGCGGGCGAGGAAGTCATCGCCGGCCGGTGCCGGATCGGGGAAATCGCCATCCGAAGCGGGGGCGTCAAAGCGGTGCAACATGGGCCGACCATCCTTTCGCGAATCGCAGGCCCATTCCTATGAAAGCTCAAGCCCGGTTGAGATCAAGCACCGAAATCGGTCGGCGGAGCGGCCTCAGCGCTCGTCCCTGTAGAAGGGCCGGTCGCCCGCGATCGTCACCCGCTCCATCCGCCGCACCGCCGGGAAATAGTCCGACGCGGCATAATGCTGCGCGGCGCGATTGTCCCAGAAGGCGATCGAGTCGGGCTCCCAGCGGAAACGGCACTGATATTCGGGGAACGCCGCCTGCGCATAGAGATGCGCGAGCAGCCGGTCGCTCTCCTTCGCCGACAGCCCTTCGACATGGCTGGTGAAGGCGGTGTTGACATAAAGCGCCTGCTCGCCGGTTTCGGGATGCGTGCGCACCAGCGGATGGACCTGCGGCGGATATTGCTTGTGCAATTCCTCGACGGGCTTGCCGAGCCGCTTGGCAAAGACGCGCGCGATGTCGTGGACTGCGGTCAGGCCGCGGCAGAACGCCTGCATCGCCGGCGACAGGCCTCGGAACGCCGCGGCCATATCGGCGAACAGCGTGTCGCCGCCGACGGCGGGCACCTCGATCGCGCGCAGGATCGATCCGAGCGAGGGTTCGGCGCGCCAGGTGACGTCCGAATGCCAGAAATTCTCGCGGCCCTTCGAATCGGGGCCGTGCGCGATGTGCAGCACCTCGGGATCGGGCTGATCCTTCGGCGTCGCGGGATGAATTTCGAGCGTCCCGAAGCGGCGCGCGAAAGCGATATGCTGCGCGGGGGTGATCGGCTGGCCGCGAAAGAAGACGACCTTGTGCGCGAGCAGCGCGGCGCGGATTTCGGCGATGACCGCGTCATCCTGTTCCTGCGACAGGTCGAGGCCCGAAATCTCGGCCCCGATCGACGGGGTCAGCGGCGCGACCTTCAGCCGCGCGAAGCTCTGCGGCGATGCGGCGACGTTCATGCCATTCTCTCCTTGCTCCCGAAGCGGGCATTAGGCGAGTGCGGGAACGCCGAGTCAAGCTCAGCGACGCTTTTCCTTCGCCCGCCGGGCGACGGTCGCCTGCCGGACCACGGCCGCGCGCCGCGCGACCTCCGCGCGATAGCTGTCGCACGCGCCGCCCTTGGGCCATTTGGCGCAATAGTCGCGCCAGAAAGCGAGTTGCTCGTCGGTCATATGGTCGGACTTGGCGGGCTTCTCGCCGATCTTGCGCGTCTCGCCGAGAACCGAATCGGACAGCGCGGTATCGACCGTATATTGCGCCGCGGCCGGCGCCGCCGCGCCGAACGCCAGCGCCGCGGCCAGAGTGGGCAAGCCTGTCTTGATCATCATCGTCTCCCCTTTGGGCGACGGATCAACCCCGCGGCGCGTCCGAAAGTTCCCCCGGCGAGCGGCTATGTTCTTGATCGCGCGGGCTTCGCGAGATTCGCCTCGACCGCGCCGCGCACCAGCGTCTTGAAGGCGGCGGCGTCGATGCCGTCGCCCTCGAACAGGTCGATCGCGCGCCGGACATTGCCGTCGAGGCTCGCGTTGAACAGCCCCGCCGGATCGGCGACCGCCGCGCCCTTGGCAAAGGTCAGCTTGACCTTGTCCTTATATGTTTCGCCGGTACAGATGACCCCCGCACGCTCCCAGGTCGGCACGCCCGCGGGGTTGGTCGGCTTGCGCCATTTGACCGCTTCCTCGATCGCCGGATCGGCCTCGCGGATCAGCGCGCGCAGCTTCGCAAGCGTCGCGCCGCGCCAGTCGCCGAGCGACGCGATCTTCGCATCGATCAGCGCCGAAGCGTCTTCGTCCGCCATCACCCTGTCTCCCTTACATCTTCTCGCCGGGCAGCGCGCTCGCCTGCCGCACCCAGTCGGCGAAGGCGACCTCGTCGACCGCATCGGCCTCATGGATATGAAAATAGCGCGTGTCGCCGCTCTTCGACGCGACCGGAGGCACCGGGTCGAGCCGCTGGCCGTCGAAAAAGGCGACCTTGATATAGCGGTCATAGCAATGGATGCCGAGGAACCAATGGTTCGGCAGCGCATCGGGCGCGCCATAAAGCGGCGAATTCCACTTCACCGCCTTGCGCACGCCGGGCACAGCGCGCGCGATCAGCGCGTCGAGCCGCGCCCAGGCGGCCGATTTCCACCCCGGCATCGCGGCGATATAGGCCTGCACCGGCGCATCGCCCTCGCCCTTCGCGATCTGCGGATTGCCGCCGGACAGCAGGACGGGCTTTTCGGATTTCGCCATGACTCGCTCCTCGCAAGGCGCGTGATGCCACGCCGGGGCCGGTCCATCCAGCGGCGATGTTCTTCGCTGTCCCGCCATGATAGGAGAGGCGCGACAGCAGGAGAAAGCCGCATGGTTCGTCGTCGCATCCCCATCCTCGCCGCCTCTTGTCTCGCTCTTGCTCTCGCCGCCTGCGGCGCAAAGGCGGAAAAGGCGGGGGCCGAAGCCCCGAAAAGCGAGACGCCGGCGGCAACGGCCCCGGCCAGCAACCCCTCGGACGCCGGCGCCACCAAGGCGGGCGATGCCGGCCCCGCCATAACCTCGCCGCTGCCGCCGACCGCGGGCAGCAAGCTCGCCTCCTATGTGGGCAAATATCCGTTCGACAAGGTCGACGGGATCGCATGGAACGACCATGTCCTCGTGAAGGCGGGGATCGCGGCGACGGTGAAGGACGCCGCGGTGCTGAAGGCGATCACCACGACCGAAGGCCCCGCCTCACCGATCGAGATGCGCGGCGACAAGGTCGTATCCTGGGCGTGCGAGCAGCATAATTGCGGCGCACACCAATGGTCGGTCCAGATCGATCCGCGCACCGGCGCGACCGACGTCTGCTATTTCGACGAAGCCGCCGATCCCGCCAAGGCCCGCTGGTTCCTGGCGAGCGGCAAGGAAGAGAAGCGCGACGGCAACTGCCAGTAACGCCCGCGGCCTTGTCACCTCCCCTGTCCCCCCGCCTTCGCGGGGGAGCAGGAGGGCTAAATCGCGAATCTCGCCGATCCCAGCAATTCAGCCTTTCAACCCGACTCCGGATTCGACTCTCACTCCAAATAGGAACATAATGGGAACATTATCCGATTCGGAGAAGCATGATGGCGCCGATGTTCCGCTATTTCCTGGGCTTTCAGGTCGCCGCCGACCGCGCGGGCTGGCTGGCGCGCCAATTGCCGCAGGTTTCGGGCGACCTGTTCGCGGGGTTGAAGCCGCAACTCTATCATCTGACGCTCTGCACGATTGCGGAGACGCGGGCGCCGCATCCCTTTCTGCGCCAGCGGGTGGCGAGGGCGTTCGAGGCGGGCCTGCCTGCGGCGGCGTCCATTCCCTTTGGCCGGATCGTCGCGCGCGATGCGGGCGCAGCACTCATCACCACGGGCAGCGTCGGCGGGGTCCGACAGCTTTACGAAGCGATCGTCGCTCTGCTCGCACCGCACGAGATCGCGCCCATGCATCGCAAGGCCGGACTCCGCCCGCATGTCACGCTCGGTTACGGCGCCTGCGATTTTACGGCCGTGCCGATCGCCTGGAACTGGATCCCGCGCGACTTGGCGCTGATCGAAAGCCATGTCGGTCACGGCCGTCACCGCGTTCTGCAAAGCTGGACGCTCGCGCCGCCGGCGCAGGCGATGTTCGACTTCATGGCCGACGAACTGCCCCCGCCGCTGCGCTACGCCGCCTAGGCTTCGAGGCTATGCTCGAGCGTGATCTCGCAGTTGAGCAGCTTCGACACCGGACAATTCTTCTCCGCCTCGCCCGCGATCGCCGCGAATTCATCGGCCGAAATTCCCGGCACCTTGCCGGTCAGCGTCAGCGCCGACCTGGTGATCGTGAAACCGCCGTCCTGCTGTTCGAGCGTCACCGCCGCGCTGGTTTCGAGGGTGTCGCCCGCATAGCCCGCACGCGCGAGACCAAAGGAAAGCGCCATGGTGAAACAGGCCGCGTGCGCCGCGGCGATCAGCTCTTCGGGATTGGTTCCCGGTTGCCCCTCGAAACGGGTGCCGAAGCCATAGGGCTGCGCGCTGAGCACCCCCGATTTGGTCGTGATCGCCCCCTTGCCGTCCTTGCCGAACCCCTCGTAGCGGGCGGATGCGCGATTGACGGTCATGATGGTCTCCTTCGGTTGAAAATCGGCGGGACTCGGGAAATGCGTCGCAACAGCCTACGCTCCGCACGCCCCCGCTGCCACGCCTTTTCGAGGAAGGCGGTGAGCGATCCGCCGCCTTGTCAGGAAGCGACCGATTGCGGACATTGCTCCGCCGCTCAGCATATGCAACTGAAGACAAATGGCAATCGACCTTGCACCCGGAGAACGGATCATCTGGCATGGCCAACCCAAGCAAGGTTTTCGGTTGGCGCCACAGGATGCGTTCGCCGTGCCGTTTGCGGCCTTCTGGCTCTTCATGGTTTCGATGATATTCCTGTTCGCATTCACCGGCGAGATGAAGGAAGTCGATCCTCTCGCCTATGTCATCATGCCCGTCTTTATGATCGCCGGACTATATATGCTGTTCGGCCGCTTTCTCGTGGACCGGGCGGCGCGACGACGCATATTCTACTATCTCACGACCGAGAGAGCCTTCATTGAGGCCGGATTGTTCAGACCCAACCGTAGGTCAGTAAATCTCGCCGCCACACCCGAAATACGATTCCAAGGGCGGCGGAATGGTCGTGGCACCGTGCAGTTTGGCTCGCCAAGCACGTTCGGAATGATTCCGCCGAGTTGGCCTGGAGCGAACCAGTTCCTTCCACCAGCTTTCGATGACATCGAGGATGCGGAGCGCGTTTATAATCTTGCATTGAAGGCGCAGCGAGAAGCCAAAGCTGACATTCAGCCATAGGCAGCTTCCCACCCCATAGCAGGCATCGGCTTCAAATAGGCCTTTCCTACATTATCCGGCTGTGCCAGCCTTCATCCGGTGGATAAAAGCGGTAGGGGCGGATGCGGCGTACCGCGTGCGTTCCGCACGCCGCGAAGCCCCATCAGCGGGATGCAATAGGCTGAACTTTCCTGAACTTTGCGAGGATTATGCGGTCCTTGCGCCGACCATATCCCGGATCCAGGCCGGGATGACGCAAGAAGGGACGACGGCTCCCCACCCCAAGGCTGCCGCTAGCCTACGCGCTTCGATTTAGATTGACCATCGCCGAAAACAATATAAATATGATATCATCTTTATATCGAGTAATTCGGAGGGAAATATGGTCGAGAATGGGACACCGGCGCTGAACCGCAGCCGCGAGACGCGTGCCGCTACGCAGAGCGGCTATCTGATGCTGCTGATCTGGCTCGTGCTGCTTGGCATCGCGCTGTGGGCGGGGATCAGCAATGTCGGGGGCGACGGGATCGACTGGAACTGGAAATGGGCACTCGTCATCGCAAGCGCGGTTGCGGGGACGATCATCCTGTGCGGCTTTTACCTGATCAACCCGAATGAGGCCGCCGCCATCCAGCTCTTTGGCGCCTACAAGGGCACCGACCGCGAGACCGGGCTGCGCTGGATCCTCCCCTGGCTATCGCGCAAGAAGATCGCGGTGCGTGCGAACAACGTCATTTCGGACAAGATCAAGGTCAACGATCTGCGCGGCAATCCGGTCGAGATGGCGGCACAGGTCGTGTGGCGCGTCACCGACACCGCGCAGGCACTGTTCGACGTCGACGATTATAAAGAGTTTGTGATGGCGCAGATCGAGGCCGCGGTGCGCGCGATCGGCTCGCGCTACCCCTATGACGATATCGAGCACCAGGAAATCACGCTGCGCGGCAACCATGACGAGGTCGGGGTCGAACTGCGCAAGGCGCTGATCGAGCGGCTTGAAGTCGCCGGCATCACCGTCGACGAATGCGGCCTGACCCACCTCGCCTATGCGCAGGAAATCGCCGGCGCGATGCTGCGCCGCCAGCAGGCCGAGGCGGTGATCGCGGCGCGCAAGAAGCTGGTCGAGGGCGCGGTGACGATGGTCGAGATGGCGCTGACCCAGCTCAGCGAAAAGAATGTCGTCGAGCTCGACGACGAGCGCAAGGCGGCGATGGTGTCGAACCTGATGGTCGTCCTCTGCGGTGAGCGCGACACTCAGCCCGTGGTCAACGCCGGCTCGCTCTATTGAGGATCGAGCGATGTCCGCGCCCGCCAAGAAAGCCTTTGCCCTCCGCCTCGATCCGGCGCTGTTCGCCGCGATCGAGCGACTGGCGGCGGCCGAACTGCGCAGCGCCAATGCCGAAATCGAAATCCTGCTGCGCGAAGCGCTCGGCCGCCGCGGCGTCGGCGTGAAACAGTCGGAAACCCCGAAACGCGGCCGCCCGCCCGGAAAGGAAAGCTGAGATGCTGCACCTCATATTCGACAGCCGCCCCTGGTTTCGCCCGAAGAACCGCGGCTATGGCACCGGCCTGCCAATCACGTGGCAGGGCTGGGCGCTGCTGGCGGCGCATATCGCGCTGATCGCCGGGGTTTCGGTGCTGCTACGCGGCCAGCCGGCGATGATGACGATCTTCGTCATCCTGGCAGCCCTCGCGCCGCTGCCGCTCTACCGCGCCAAGACCGAGGGCGGCTGGCGCTGGCGATAAAATACGGGTGCGCACGTCCGCCTTGGGGTAAATATTTGATATTCCCTATCTTTGTCATTCCCGCGAAAGCGGGAACCCAGTGCATGCGTCGGCTG
>NZ_JAOZVW010000103.1 GCF_025869345.1 Sphingopyxis sp. | reverse complement strand
CCATTCATCCGGCGCTGAGAGAATGGATCCCGGATCAAGTCCGGGATGACGATGTAAGATAGGTCGGCTTCCGGCCGGCACCCGCCCCTTTACGGATAGGTCGGCGTCTTCGGCATCCCGGGCAGCGGAATGAACTCTTCCGTATCGCCCGGCACCAGCGGGAATTTGCGGTCCTTCCAGTCGTGCTTGGCCTCGTTGATCCGGTCGCGCGACGAGCTGACGAAATTCCACCACAGGTGGCGCGGCGTGCTGAACGCCTCGCCGCCGAGCAGCATCACGCGCGCGTCGGTCGCGGCGCGCAGCGTCATCGCTTCGCCGGGCTTCAATATATAGAGGCTGTAGCGTTCGAGCGCCTCGCCATCGAGGCTGGCATCGCCCATCGCGACGACCACCGCGCGCTCGTCGGCCTCGGCCTCGATCGGCAGGCTGGCGCCCGCGTTCATCACGATATCGGCATAGATGGTCGCGCTATGCTGCGTCGTCGGCGCGGTCGCGCCCCACAGGCTGCCCATGATCACCCGCGCCGAGACGGCTCCGTCCTCGACCAGCGGCAGGTCTTCGGCCGCGACATGCTCGAACGCCGGGTCGATTTCTTCCTTGCCGTCGGGCAGCGCCAGCCAGGTCTGCATGCCGGAGATCGGCGAGCCGGCGGCGCGCTCGGCCTGCGGCGTGCGCTCCGAATGGACGATGCCGCGCCCCGCGGTCATCAGGTTGCACGCGCCCGGCCGGATCGTCGCATAAGTGCCCAGGCTGTCGCGATGGTCGATCGCCCCTTCGAACAAATAGGTCAGCGTCGACAGGTTGATATGCGGGTGCGGCCGCACGTCCATCCCCTGCCCGATGTCGAAATGCGCCGGCCCGAACTGGTCGACGAAGATGAAGGGGCCGACCATCGTCCGCTCCTTGTCCGGCAGCGTCCGCCGCACGTCGAAGGCGCCGATGTCGTGGGTCGAGGGGGTGATGACGGTGAACATCAGCGAATCCTTTCGAGTTTCCGGCGCGTCCTGTCCGTTTCGACATTGCCCGTGTTGCGCGTCGAATTGGGTTCGAGCAGCAGGACATGGCATTCGCCGTCCAGCGCCTCGGGACAATGTTCGGTGCCGTGGGGGACGATGATGAACTCGCCCGGCCCGACGATCACGTCGCGGTCGCGAAACGCCATCTTCATCCGCCCCGCAACAACAAGGAATAATTCGTCTTCCATATCATGGTGATGCCAGTCGAACTTGCCGTCGAGCTTCACCAGCTTGACCTGGAAATCATTGATGTCGCCGGCGACACGCGGATTCCAGTGATCGTCGAAGGTCGCGAAGGCGTCGGCGAGATTGACCTTGTCGGTCGTCATGGCGCTGGTGTCCGCAATATCTTCTCCATCGCCTTTCCCTTGGCGAGTTCGTCGATCAGCTTGTCGAGGTAGCGGATCTCGCGCATCAGCGGCTCGGCGATATCCTCGACGCGCACGCCGCAGACGACGCCCTTGATCTCGGCCCGCGCCGCGTTCATCGCGGGCGCCGCGGCGAAGAAACCCGCGAAATCGGTGCCGGCCGCAAGCTCTGCGTCGAGTTGCTGCTGGCTATAGCCGGTCAGCCAGCGGATGATTTCATCGACCTCGGCCTTCGTCCGCCCCTTGCGCTCCGCTTTCGCGACGAGCAGGGGATAGACCTTCGCAAAGCTCATCCGATAGATGCGATGCTCTGCCATACCGCGCCCTATTCCCCCGGCGCCGTCGCCTTGATCGCCAGCGCGTGGACGCGGTTCCCCGGCAGGTCACCGAGCGCCTTGTTCACCGCGCGCTGGCGCGCGACGCGATTCTGCCCCGCAAAGCCCGTCCATGAGATGCTCAGGCTGAAATGCGATTCGCCCGATCCGTCGTCCCCGGCATGCCCGTGATGCCGGGCGCTGTCGTTGCTGAGGATGAAATCGGCATCGGGAAAAGCCGCGCTCAGCCGCTCCTCCATCTCGCGTTGCACTGGACCTTTTTGCGTCATGCCCCCATGTTGGGGCCGGACGATCCACATGACAAGCCCCCGCTCCCCCCGATTCCACGGCCGCGTTCCGCGCGAAGCCCCCTGTGCCGTGGCCGGTTGCCGCGAGCCCGGCGAGTTTCGCGCCCCCGCGACGCAGCAGCGCTCGCCCGACGGCCCGCCCCCCTATCGCTATCTGTGCCTCGACCATGTGCGCGAGTTCAACGCGGGCTATAATTTCTTCGAGGGCATGAACGCCGACCAGATCATGGCGGCGCAGTCGCCGACCGCGGGCTGGGAAACCGAAAGCCGCGCCTTTCGCCCCGCTGGCAGCGCCGACCTGCCGCCGCGCTGGGCCGATTTCAAGGACCCGATGGACGCGCTCGGCGCGCGCTTTCGTCAGCGGATGTACGAGGCCCGGCGCGAAGCCGCCGACCCGCGCTTCAATCGCGAAGAGCATCGCGCGCTGGCGTTGATGGGCCTCTCGCCCACGGCCGACCGCGCCGAGCTTCGCCGCCGCTACAGCGAACTCGTGCGCAAATATCACCCCGACCGTAACGGCGGCGACCGCAGTTTCGAGGCGAAGCTCGGCGAAGTGGTCGCGGCCTATCAGTTGCTGAGAAAGACGAAGGCATTCGCATAGGAGACGCGCGATGAGCGACCTCGACGAAAGGCGTATCGAAACCGTCCGCCGCCACATGGCGCTGGAGATCACGCACGATTGGGACGGCGTCCTCGCGACCTTCGATCATCCGCGCTACGAACTGCTCGGCCCCGGCACCGTCTTCGACGGCGAGGCGGCGGTGCGCTCCTATTTCGCGGCGTCGCGCGAGCCTTTTCCCGATCAGGCGAACGAAGTGATCGCGATCGCCGCCGATGCGGCGACCGACACCGTGCTCGTCGAATTCTGGCTGACCGGCACCCATCTCGGCCCGCTGCGGCTCGGCCTGCGCACGGTCGAGGCGACCGGCAAGGCGTTTCGCGTCCGCATGGCAGCGAGCTTCGAATTCGCGCCCGGCAGCGACAGGATCGTCTGCGAACGCCCCTATTACGACCAGTCGGCGGTGATGAAGGCGCTCGACATCTTCTGAATAAGCCGTTGCAAGCCGCAACCCATGACGATACCGCGACGGCGAAGCACCGCAGCGCGGCGACTCTCCCTGATCTATCGCTGGACAAGAAACATGACCGACATTCCGAACAGCCTCCCCGACCATCATGGTTCGACGCTTCTTGCGGCCCCGGATATCGAGGTCGATGCGCGCGAGGTGTTCGGCGTCGATATCGACATGAAGGTGCCGGCGTTCAGCGAGGCCGACGAGCGAGTTCCCGACCTCGATCCCGCCTATGTCTTCGACGGCGACACGACGCTCGCGATCCTCGCCGGCTTCAAGTTCAACCGCCGCGTCATGGTGCAGGGCTATCACGGCACCGGCAAGTCGACGCATATCGAACAGGTCGCCGCCCGCCTCAAATGGCCGTGCATCCGCGTCAACCTCGACGCGCATATCAGCCGCATCGACCTCGTCGGCCGCGACGCGATCGTGCTGCGCGATGGCCAGCAGGTCACCGAGTTCCGCGAGGGCCTGCTTCCCTGGGCGCTGCAGACCCCGACCGCGCTGGTCTTCGACGAATATGACGCGGGGCGCCCCGACGTGATGTTCGTGATCCAGCGCGTGCTGGAGGCGGAGGGCAAGCTGACCCTACTCGACCAGAACCGGGTCATCCGCCCGAACCCGCATTTCCGCCTCTTCTCGACCGCGAACACCGTCGGGCTCGGCGACACAAGCGGGCTCTATCACGGCACGCAGCAGATCAACCAGGGCCAGATGGACCGCTGGAATATCGTCGTGACGCTGAATTATCTGCCAGCTGCGACCGAAAGCGCGATCATCCTCGCCAAGGTGCCCGGCACCGACGACGCGACCGTCGCCAATATGGTGAAGGTCGCCGACCTGACGCGCCAGGGCTTCATCAACGGCGACATCTCGACCGTGATGAGCCCGCGCACGGTGATCAGCTGGGCGCAGAACGCCGCGATCTTCCACAATATCGGCTTCGCCTTCCGCCTGTCGTTCCTTAACAAGTGCGACGAGGCCGAACGGATGATCGTCGCCGAATATTATCAGCGCGTGTTCGGCGAGGATCTGCCCGAGGGCGTGATCGGCAAATAAGCGGCCGGGGCGGCGGCTCGGCGCCCCGCACCGCCTCCCACGCCATCATTTCAATATGGTTTCGGCATCGACCAGCCGGACGTCGTGCATCCGGTTCAGATAGGCTTCGAAATAGCCCTTGTGCGACGCGCCGACGATGCTGAGCGTGCGCACGCCAGGCTGCGCCGCCATCGCCGCGCGGATGTTCGCGGCCATGCGCAGGTTGCGCGTTTCCCACCAGCCGACATAACGGCGGCCGTAATTCTGCGGCGTCGCATCGGCAAGCGCCGCGCCGAAATCGCTGTCATACGCGATGCGCGCCGCCGCGGGGCTGTTGTAAGCGCGATAGATGTCGAGCAGGCCGGCCCCGTCGAGCTTCGCCTCCAGCGCCTTGTCGGCGGCGGCGCGCTCCTTCGCGACCGGATTGTTCCAGATCCGCTGCAAGGCCGCGTTGAATCCGGCATCGTCGTTCAGCCACGCGGTCGTCGCATCGGCGCTATGGTCGTCGACCGAATAGACGCGCTCCAGCCCCAGCCGCGCCGCGAGCGCCGAGGCGATCAGGAAATTCTCGTTGCGACGGGTCGTCAGCGTGTCGAGCCGCTCCGCGAGCGCCGCGTCGAGCCCGTCGCCCGCGTGCCGTTCGGCGGCGGGCAGCCGCAGCCATTGCACGAGCGCCGAGGCCTGCTCGCCGCCCGCAAGGAAGACCGCCGCCAGATGGCGCCGTTCGGCAGCGGCGGGGTTGGCGGGCCATGCCGCAAGCAGGCGCCCGGCCTCGGCGGTGGCCGCCGGAACGTCGAGCCCGGTCGCCTTGCGAGCCGGTTCGGGGTCCCAGCAATAGGTGTCGTAGACGTCGGGATAGAGCGGCTTGTAGCGCAGCAGCATATCGCAATCGGGGCCGGAAACGCCCTCGATCGTGATGATCCGCGGCTGCCACGCCGCCAGCCGCGCGAGCAGCGGGTCGAGGCTGGCGGGAGAAAACCCTTCGGGAAGCCCCGAAAGATGGGGGGTGCCGAGAACGAGCAGTTCGCCCGCCGTATCGGTCTTAAGCGCCGCCGGATCGAAGGACGGCGCATAGGGCGGCGGCGCATTGGTCCCCGCGACGAACAGCAGCGCAGCAAATAGCGACATTACATTCTCCCTCGATCGCCGCTCACGGCGTTCCGCTGCGATAGATGAAGTGTATTACTCGATCAATACTCCTGATCGATCCATTTTCGCCTTTCCAAGCCGGACCGGCTCTGCCAGCGTCGCGCGATGCGCCTCCTCGCGGCTCTCGCCTGCCTTCCCCTCGCGGCCTGCATCGCGCCCGTCGATTACGGCGATGTCCGCCACGCCGCCTATGTCGCCGACCCGCGCTGCACCGCGGCGGCGGGAGCGCCGGTCGATGCGGCGGCGCTGCCGCTGTTCTTCGTGACCAGCCGGCTGCCCGACTGCCGCACCGAGGCGATCGCGCTCACCAACCATCGCGGCGACACGATACGCTACGGCCGCTTCGCCGCACCGGGCGAGAGCACCATCGGCGGCAAGAAAAAATTCCGCACGCCGATGGCGTTCCAGAACGAGAGCGACTGGTGGCAGGCGCTGCAGGCCGAAACCGACCGCAAGCAGGGCCGCGTGCTCCTCTATGTCCACGGCTATCGCGAGACGTTCGAGACGACGTCGAAGGATGCGGCGCAGATCGCGCGCATGACCGGCTTCGACGGGCCGGTAATCGAATATAGCTGGCCGTCGCAGGGCGAAGTGCTGAAATATGCGGTCGACGAGACCAATATGTATCACGACGTGCGCTATTTCGGCGATTTCCTGCGCACGCTCGCCGACCGGCCGTGGGTCAAGGAAATCGTGATCGTGTCGCACTCGCTCGGCGCGCGGCTGGTGATCCCCGCCATCGCCACCGCCGACCGGCTGTCGCGCCGCGCCGGACGCGCAACGAACATCTCCAATATCATCCTCGCCTCGCCCGACATCGACCGCGAGACCTTCGAGCGCGACATCGCGGGCGACGTGCTGGCGCCCGAGCGTGTCGAGCGCGGGCGGCATATGACGATCTATGTCTCGCTGCGCGACAAGGCGCTCGCCGCCTCGCGCGCGCTGCACGGCTATCCGCGGCTCGGGTCGCCCTATTGCTTCGATCCGTTCGAGGCGGCCGACCTTCGCGCCAAGGGTCTGCCCGAGCGCTGCTATGTGAAGGCGCTGCCGGGCGTGACCGTGATCGACACGACCGACGTCTCGCGCGGATCGACCGGGCACAGCAATTTCCTGCGCAGCGCGGTCGCCTGCCGCGATTTCGTCGATGCCGTCGCCGGCAAGTCGGCGCGGCCCGAGCGCGTCGCGACGCCCTGGCCCTATATCTTCCGCCTGATCCCCGATCCGGCCGACCCCAAGCCCGACGACAATCTGATCTGCCACCGCACCGCGGGCGACGAGGAGGATTGAGCCCCCCCATCCCTTCCCTCGTCACCCCGGACTTGATCCGGGGTCCCGCTTATCCACGTCGCCGAGCGGGACCCCGGATCAAG
>NZ_JAOZVW010000102.1:908-6791 GCF_025869345.1 Sphingopyxis sp. | reverse complement strand
TTGCCCCCCCCCCCCCCCCCCCCCCCCCCCCCGCGGGGCCGGGGCCCCCCGCCGCCCGCCGTTCCCCCCCCCCCCCGCTCACCCGGGGGGGGGTGACGGGGAGGGGAGTCGCGATCAGTCGGTGCCGCCGACGTCGCGCACCCGGATCAGCCCCGCCGAGCGCATCGTCATCACCGGCTCGTCATGCTGATTGAACACGGTCATCCGCGACTGGATGATCCCCATTTCGGGGCGGCTCCCCGATCGCCGCTTTTCGAGTATTTCGCTCTCGCAGCGCAGCGTGTCGCCCGGATAGACGGGTTTCAGCCAGCGCAGATCCTCGATCCCCGGCGAACCCAGCCCGGCCTGTTCGTGCAGTTTCATGTCGTCGACCATCATCCGCATCATCATCGCGCCGGTATGCCAGCCGCTCGCCGACAGACGCCCGAAATAGGTCTGCGCCGCCGCTTCGTCGTCGAGGTGAAAGGGCTGGGGGTCATATTTGGACGCGAAGTCGATCACTTCCTCGCGCACCACCTCTTTGCTGCCGAACCGCCGGACCACGCCGATCTCGATATCCTCATAATAAAGCAAGATAATTCCCCGATCAGGCCGACATCTTGATGCCCGCGACGCCATTCTCGACGACGCCCGTCGCGCGCTTCGACAGCGTGTTCACCGGCGTCGTCACCTTGTCGACGGTCATGAAATGCGTCTGCCACGCCTCGCGCCCGACTTCACAGACCATATAGCCGCGCAGGTCGTTGGCGAATTTGAGTTCGGGGTTGCGCTTCAGGAAGACGTCGGTGCCCTTGCGCAGGTCGCTGCCGTCGCCGCCGCTGGTGATCGAGGTGCCGACGAACTCCGCGCCGACCACCTTGTCCTTGAGGATCAGGTCGCCGCAGAAATTCTGATGCTCGTCACCGGTGATGACGACGGCATTCTTGAGGCCCGCGAGCCGCGAGAGCATCCGTTCGCGCGGTGCTTCATATCCTGCCCAGCTGTCGAGGTTGAGGATCTTCTCCGGATCGCGGTCGTCGCGCTGGCGGTCGAGCGACATCATCGTCACCTGCTGCGCGATGCCGTTCCACGTCGCGCCGCCTTTCGCCAGATTCTTCGCGAGCCAATCGTCCTGCGCCTTGCCCAGCACCTCGGCATTTTTGGCGAAGACGTCGGGGCAGGCGGGCTTGAAGCCGTCGCCGCACGGCTGGTTGTCGCGATATTGGCGCGTGTCGAGGATCTGCATCGACAGGAGGTCGCCGTAACGCAGCTCGCGGTTCGCGGCGATGAAGCCGCCCTTGGGGAGCAGCGCCTTGCGCACCGGCATATGCTCGTACCAGGCCTGGAACGCCGCCTGCCGCCGCAGCATGAAGATGTCGGGCGGCGGCGCATCGGGGTCGTTTTCGTCGAGCCCCATCTTCCAGTCGTCATAGACCGACACCCAGTCGTTGCGGATTTCATGGTCGTCGAAGCTGGAGATGAAGGCGTGCGCCGACCGCGCCGCCTGCATGTCGATGTCGAGCAGCGTCTGCGTATAGGAGGTGCGGAAATCGGTCAGGTCCTGCAACCCGCGCAGCGCATATTTGCGCACCGGCCGCACCGGCAAGCCGTCGGGAAAGAGATAATCCTGCTGATATTCATAGATGAAGTCGCCGTAATGATAGACGAAGGCGAGGTCCTCGCGCGCCAGATGGCGATAGGCGCCGTAAAAGCCCGATTCATAATGCTGGCAGCCGCAGACCCCGAATTTCAGCGCGTCGGTGCGCGCGCCGACAGCAGGAAGCGTGCGCGCGCGCCCGCGCAGGCTGCGCTCGCCGCCCGCGGTGAAGCGGTAATAATAGGGGCGGTCGGGTTTCAGCCCCGTGACCTCGACATGGACGCTGTGGCCGAGCTCGGGCCGCGCGAGTTCGGTGCCCTTCGCCGCGATGGTGCGAAAACCGCCGTCCTCGGCGACCTCCCACTCGACTGGCACATTGACCAGCGGCATCCCGCCGTGCCGCTCCATCGGGTCGGGCGCGAGCCGTGTCCAGATCACGAAACCATCGCTCGCCGGGTCGCCCGCCGCGACGCCCAGGCTGAACGGAAAATCGCGGAAGAAGCCCGCTTCCGCGCGCAGGATCGCGGGGGCCGACAGGCCGGCGAGCGTGGCGGTGGCGAGGAAATGGCGGCGGTTCAGCATGGGCGCTCCACAAGCAAGGACGACTCAACGCCAGCGGCATAGCCCAGCTATCCGATCAGAACCACATCCGCGCCATCCACAGCGCCATCGCGACCATCATGACATTCTCGGTCAGCGAGACGAAGCCGAGCGGCACCTTGCTGCTGCCGCCGACGCAGGCGCATTTGATGTCGCGCCTATCGACATAGACCGCCTTGAACACCGACGCCGCGCCGATGCCGCCGATGAAGAGCGCGACCGGGATCGACAGCCAGGGCAGGGCGTGCGCGGTCATCAGCACCCCCGCCAGTCCCTCGGCGAACGGATAGAGGCTCGCATAAGGCACCCAGCGCCGCGCGAGCAGATCGTAATTCAGGAACATTGTCGCGAACTTGTCGACGTCCTGCAATTTGAGCAGCGCGAGCACGATCATGCTGAACGAGATGAACCATTCGGCCGCGCGCAGCGTGAAAGGGGTGCCGTCGACGGCAAAGCCCGCCGCGAGCGCCATCAGCGCGGTCATCGCGAACAGCGCGATCACGGGCGTGTAGCTGGTCGCGTCGGGGTCGGCGACCTTCAGCCCGAAATGGCGACGCAAATCGTCATAGCCGCCGATGCGCACCCCATCGATGAAGGTCTGCGGTGTCGTCTTGACGCTATGCTCGGCCTTGAACGCGTCGGTCTCCTCGCGCGTCGTCAGCCAGCGGTCGTCGACCGCGAAGCCGCGGCTTTTCAGAAGATGTTTTGCCTTGAGGCCATAGGGGCAGATATGCCCCGGCATGACCATGCGATGGAGGATTGCCTGTTTCGTCATGCGCCCCATATAGGGTCTGTATCATGGTACGGAGTCAAGCATGTCCTTCACGATCGGCAAATTGGCCGCCGCGGGCGGGGTGGGGGTCGAAACGATCCGCTATTACCAGCGCCGCGGCTTGATGGGCACGCCGGTGCGCAGCGGCGGCGACGGCTGGGGCGGCGGCGTCCGCCGCTATGGCGAGGACGATGTGCGGCGGCTGAAATTCATCCGCGCGGCGCAGGCGTCGGGCTTCACGCTCGACGAAATATCCGAACTTCTCGCGCTCGAGGAAAGCGATGACCGCGTCCGCGTGCGTGCGCTGGCGCGCCAGCGGATCGACGCGCTCGACGCGAAGATCGCGCAGATGACCGAGGCCCGCGCGGCACTGACTCGGCTGGCGGAGCAATGCGCGGCGAGCGACAGGGGACCGTGTCCGATCTTGGCGGCGTTCGAGCCGTAAGGCTTGGAGACCGAAACGGATTCGCCGCCAACGACCGGTTGCGGTCGTTGGCGGAGCTTGCTCTCTCCCCTTCAGGGGAGAGATACGAAGGCTTGCCGGTTTACCGGCTAGCCGGAGTTGAGAGGGGCGTGGACGCCTCCCCCTCTCCCAACCCTCTCCCCTGAAGGGGAGAGGGCTTTACGTCCGCTCCCCGCCCCAAAGTCGCCCTGCGGCCTGTTGGGGCGCCGCCCGATCAACTATGCAAAAAGTGCATGACGTCGCCGTCCTGCACCACATAACCCTTGCCCTCGGCGCGCAGCTTGCCCGCTTCGCGCGCCTTGGCTTCGCCACCCAGCGTAACATAATCGTCGAAAGCGATCGTTTCGGCGCGGATGAAGCCCTTCTGGAAATCGCTGTGAATCTCGCCCGCGGCTTCGGGTGCGCTCGCGCCCATGTGGACGGTCCAGGCGCGCGCTTCCTTCGGCCCGACGGTGAAGAAAGTCAGCAAGTGGAGCAGTTCGTATCCCGCGCAGATCACGCGCGCGAGCCCGGTTTCGTGGAGGCCCATCTCCTCGAGGAACATCATCCGTTCGTCGGCGTCCATGCCGACCAATTCGCTCTCGATCGCCGCCGAGACGATCACCGCCTGCGCGCCTTCCACCTTGGCGCGTGCGAAGACGGCTTCGCTGTGCGCATTGCCGGTCGCGGCCTTGCCCTCTTCGACGTTGCAGACATAGAGGACGGGCTTGGTGGTCAGGAGCTGCGCCTGTTTCAGGATGCGCTCCTCCTCGACATCCTTGGGCTCGGTCAGCCGCGCGGGCTTGCCCTGCCGCAGCAGATCGAGCGCCTGACCCAGCACCGACGCCGCGGCCTTGGCTTCCTTGTCGCCGCCCGTCGCCTTTTTGGCGAAGGCGGGAACGCGCTTTTCGAGGCTTTCGAGGTCGGAAAGCAGCAGTTCGGTCTCGACCGTTTCGGCGTCCGCGACCGGGTCGACCTTGTTCTCGACATGCTGGATGTCGTCATCCTCGAAACAGCGCAGGACGTGGACGATCGCGTCGACCTCGCGGATGTTGCCGAGGAACTGGTTGCCGAGCCCTTCGCCCTTCGACGCCCCGCGCACCAGCCCCGCGATATCGACGAAGGCGAGCTGGGTCGGGATGATCTTCTGGCTGCCCGCGATCGCGGCGAGCTGGTCGAGCCGCGCGTCGGGGACCGCGACATTGCCGATGTTCGGCTCGATCGTGCAGAAGGGATAATTCGCCGCCTGCGCCGCCTGCGTCTCGGTCAGCGCGTTGAACAGGGTGGACTTGCCGACATTGGGCAGCCCGACGATCCCGCATTTGAAACCCATTTTCTAACCCTTTTGACCAAGCCAGCGCGCAAAGACGCGCACCGGCTGATATTCCCAATCGAGGCGCTCATAGAGCCCCGTGGCGGGATTGCCATCCCGAACCATCAATTCGACCTTCGGACAGCCGCGCGCGCGAAGCCAGTCGCAACCCTCGTCGAGCAGCCTCCGCGCGATGCCGGAGCCACGCCGGTCGGGCCGCACGCCCAGATAATAGACCCAGCCGCGATGCCCGTCGAAGCCCACCATGATCGTCCCGACGATCGCGCCTTCTGCTTCGGCGAGCAGGATCGTCGATGCGTCGTGGCCCAGCACGCGATCGAAATCGGCGCCGGGGTCGTTCCACGGCCGGGTGAGGTCGCAGCTTTGCCACAGGGCGACCACGGCGTCGCGGTCGGCGGGCGTCGCGGCGCGGATCGCCGTCACGGCTGCAGCCGCAGCGCGAGATCGTTCTGAAAGCGCACATCGTCGCCGTCGGCGAGCCAGCCCGCTTCGGCCGCGATCGCGCCGAGCAGGTCGGTCAGCGGTTCGATCTCGCTCTTGTGATAATTGCCGAGGACGTGGCCGGTGACGCGGTCCTTGTGCCCCGGGTGGCCGATGCCGATGCGCACGCGGCGGAAATCGTCGCCGATATGGGCGATCATGCTGCGGATGCCGTTATGCCCCGCCGCGCCGCCGCCGCGCTTCACCTTCACCTTCATCGGCGCGAGATCGAGCTCGTCGTAAAAGGCGGTGACGTCCTGCGGCGTCAGCTTGTAGAAATCCATCGCGGCGCGCACGCTGCGGCCGCTTTCGTTCATGAAGGTGCCGGGTTTCAGGATCAGGACACGTGTCCGGCCGATGCGGCCGTCCTGGATCCAGCCCTGGAATTTCTTCGCGGGAGCGGAAAAACCGTGCGTGTCGGCGATGACGTCGGCGGCCATGAAGCCGACATTGTGGCGGTGCATCGCATATTGAGGCCCGGGATTGCCGAGACCGACCCAGAGCTGCATCATAATCTCCCCTCCCCTTCAGGGGAGGGGCCGGGGGTGGGGGCCATCGGCCGCGCGCCACCCCGCGAACCCCCCCCCCCACCCCACCCCCCCAGGGGCGGGGGGGGTTGGGGGGGTGGGGGTTTGGCCCCCCAACGGGGCGGGGGGGCCCGGGGGCAGAGGGGGGGGGGC
>NZ_JAOZVW010000102.1:0-898 GCF_025869345.1 Sphingopyxis sp. | reverse complement strand
GCCACCCCGCGAACCCCCACCCCAACCCCTCCCCTGAAGGGAAGGGGCTAGAGTCGGCGTTGGCTTATTCGCCGCCTTCGGCGGCGGCTTCGCCTTCGTCCTTCGTCGTGTCGCCGTCGCTCGACTTGAGCGCCGACGGGGCGACGATGGTCGCGATGGTGAAGTCGCGGTCGGTGATCGCGCTTTCGCTCCCCTTGGGCAGCGTCACATTGCTGATGTGGATCGAATCGCCGACATCGAAGCCGGTGACGTCGATGATGATCTCGTCGGGGATCTTGTCCGCGTCGCAGACCAGTTCCAGCTCGTGACGGACGATGTTCAGCACGCCGCCGCGCTTCAGGCCGGGCGAGGCTTCTTCATTCGCGAACACGACCGGCACCGCGACCTGGACCTTGGCGTCCTTGGCGATGCGCAGGAAGTCGGCGTGGATCGGGCGATCCTTGACCGGATGGAAAGCGACGTCCTTCGGCAGGGTGCGAATGCTCTTGCCGTCGACGTCGATCATCACGACCGAGTTCATGAAGTGACCCGTCATCAGCTGCTTCATCAGCAGCTTTTCCTCGACGTGGATCATCAGGGGTTCTTCCTTGCCGCCATAGACGACGGCGGGGACGCGGCCATTACGACGCAGCTCGCGCGAGGCTCCCTTGCCTCCGCGTTCGCGCGTCTCGGCCGTCAGCGTCAGCTGATCGCTCATTTTCATTCTCCGAGTTCGGTTACACAGTTCCGCCACGCCTCCAGGGATGACCATGACGGAAGCGCGGGCGCATAGCGGGGAAGCGGCGGAAATGCAAGCGGCGAGGGGGATGGCCGCTATTCGACCGGTTGCGGACCTATCTCACATCGTCATCCCGGACTTGATCCGGGATCCATTCATCCGGCGCCGAGAGAATGGATC
>NZ_JAOZVW010000101.1 GCF_025869345.1 Sphingopyxis sp. | reverse complement strand
GCCCGCCGCGGCGCCGGCGGCCGCCCCCGCCGCGATCGGCGCGCCGGGCCGCCGCGAAGAGCGCGTCAAGATGACGCGGATGCGCCAGACGATCGCCAAGCGGCTGAAGTCGGCGCAGGATACCGCGGCGATGCTCACCACCTTCAACGACTGCGATATGTCGGCGGTGATCGCGACGCGCGACAAATATCGCGAGAGCTTCGAGAAGAAGCATGGCGTCCGCCTGGGCTTCATGAGTTTCTTCACCAAGGCGGTGGCGCTCGCGGCGCACGATATTCCGTCGGTCAACGGCCGCATCGATGGCGACGAGATCGTCTATTATGACTATCTCGACGTTTCGATCGCGGTCAGCGCGCCGAACGGGCTCGTCGTGCCGATCGTCCGCAACGCCGAAAGCCTGTCCTTCGCGGGAATCGAGAAAGCGATCGCCGACCTCGGCAAGCGCGCCAAGGACGGCACGCTGACGATGGACGACATGACCGGCGGCACCTTCACCATCTCGAACGGCGGCGTTTTCGGCGGCCTGATGTCGACCCCGATCATCAACCCGCCGCAGTCGGCGGTGCTCGGCCTCCACCGCATCGAAGACCGCCCGGTCGTGCGGAACGGCGAGATCGTCATCCGTCCGATGATGTATCTTGCGCTCAGCTACGATCACCGGCTGGTCGACGGCCGCGAGGCGGTGACCTTCCTCAAGACGATCAAGGAAGCGATCGAGGACCCGGCGCGGTTGCTGATCGATCTTTGATGCCATGCGCTCCTGCGAACGCAGGAGCCCAGGGTAGAGCGAGCCGTCCTCTCGTTACCGATGCCGGAGAATGGAATGAACAAACCCGGATATATCTACCTGATGGCCAGCGGCCGCAACGGGACGACATATCTGGGCGTGACCAGCGATCTTCTGAAACGGGCATGGCAGCACCGCAACGAAGTGATCGACAGCTTCAGCAAGACATATGGCTGCACGCGGCTGGTCTGGTACGAGGCATTCGACGATATTCAGCAAGCGCGTCAGCGCGAGCTGCAAATGAAGAAATGGAAGCGGGCGTGGAAAGTTGAACTGATCGAACGCGATAATCCGCAGTGGCTGGATTTGTTCGACAGGCTATCGCTTTGACGCCCTGGGTTCCTGCGTTCGCAGGAACACAAATGGAGTGAATCATGGCTGATTACGACTACGACGTCCTTGTCATCGGTGCCGGCCCCGGCGGCTATGTCGCGGCGATCCGCGCGGCGCAGTTGGGCCTGAAGACCGCGTGCGCCGAGGGGCGCGAGACGCTGGGCGGCACCTGCCTCAATGTCGGCTGCATCCCGTCGAAGGCGATGCTCCACGCGTCCGAATATTATGAGGCCGCGGCGGGCGGCGCGATGGCCGCGATGGGCATCAAGGTGAAGCCCGAACTCGACCTCGGCGCCATGCACGGCCAGCGCAAGGATGCGGTCAAGGGCCTGACCGGCGGCATCGAGTTCCTGTTCAAGAAGAACAAGATCGACTGGCTGAAGGGCTATGCGAAGTTCACGTCGGCCGACACCGTCGACGTGGCGGGCAAGAATGTGCGCGCGAAGAACATCATCATCGCCACCGGCTCGTCGGTGACCCCGCTTCCGGGCGTCGAGGTCGACAATGCCAAGGGCGTGATCGTCGATTCGACCGGTGCGCTCGAACTCGCGAAAGTGCCGGGCCATATGGTCGTAATCGGCGGCGGCGTGATCGGGCTCGAACTCGGCAGCGTGTGGCGCCGCCTCGGCGCCAAGGTGACCTGCGTCGAGTTCCTCGACCAGATCCTCCCCGGCATGGACGGCGATGTCCGCAAGGAGGCGAACAGGATCTTCAAGAAGCAGGGCATCGAATTCAAGCTCAAGACGAAGGTTACCGGCGCGACAGTCAAGGGCAAGAAGGCGGTGCTGACGCTCGAACCCGCCGCGGGCGGCGAGGCCGAGACTCTCGAGGCCGACGTCGTGCTCGTGTCGATCGGGCGCCGTCCGAACACCGACGGGCTTGCGCTCGACAAGGCGGGGCTCGCGGTCAACAAGCGCGGGCAGATCGAGACCGACCATGATTTCCGCACCTCGGTTCCCGGCATCTGGGCGATCGGCGACGTGATCCCCGGCCCGATGCTCGCGCACAAAGCCGAGGACGAAGGCATCGCCTGCGCCGAGAATATCGCAGGGCAGACCGGCATCGTGAACCACGACGTGATTCCCTCGGTCGTCTACACCTGGCCCGAGATCGCCGGCGTCGGCCTGACCGAGGAAGCCGCGAAGGAGCGCGGCGAGGTCAAGGTCGGCAAATTCCCGATGCTCGCGAACAGCCGCGCCAAGACCAACCACGAGCCCGACGGCTTCGTGAAGGTGATCGCCGATGCCAAGACCGACCGCGTGCTCGGCGTCTGGATCATCGCCAGCGTCGCGGGCACGATGATCGCGCAGGCCGCGCAGGCGATGGAATTCGGCGCGACGAGCGAGGACATCGCCTACACCTGCCACGCCCACCCGACGCATAGCGAAGCGATCAAGGAAGCGGCGATGGCGGTGACGGGGAAGCCGATCCACATCTGATCCGCGTCGTCATTGCGAGCGAAGCGAAGCAATCCAGAGCGGTTACCGCACACTCTGGATTGCTTCGCTTCGCTCGCAATGACGTGGCTCGTGGTGGCGAGGATGGTATAGGAACGCATGGACACCCAGACCCTCATCCGCCTCCTCGACCTCGCGGGCATCGGCGTCTTCGCACTGTCGGGTGCGCTGATGGCGGTGCGGCTGCGCCAGACATTGGTCACCGCCTGCTTCTTCGCGCTGGTCACCGGGGTCGGCGGCGGCAGCGTCCGCGACCTCCTGATCGGCGCGCCGGTCTTTTGGGTGCAGGATGGCGCGATCGCCGCGGTGTGCATCGCGATCGCGCTCACCGTCTGGGCGACGCCCGAGCGCTGGTGGCAGGGCCATCTGCTCGAATGGGCCGACGCGGTGGGGCTCGCCGCCTATGCGGTGTTCGGCACCGCGAAAGCGCTCGCCTGGGGGGTGCCGCCGGTGCCCGCACTGATGATGGGGGTGATCACCGGCTGCGTCGGCGGCACGATCCGCGACATATTGGCGGGGGTGCCGTCGATCATCATGCGGCCCGAAATCTACGTCACCGCGGCGGCGCTCGCGGCGGGGCTCTATCTCGTCCTGCTGTGGCTCGGCCTCGGGACGGCGGTGGCGGCAATCGCGGGCGCGGGCGCCGGATTCATGCTGCGCGGCGCGGCAATTCGCTGGTCATTGGCGCTCCCGGCCTATAAGGGCCCCCGCGAATCGCGGTAAACAGCGGCCTAAGCGAGCCGCAACGCCGGCTTAACATCGATCCGCTAAGGATCCGGGTGCGCGGAGAGGCGCACCGTGGGGACCATTTCCATCTTGATGACATTGCTGATCTCGTTCGGCGCTGGAGTCGGGGCGCCCGATTGCGCGAGTGCGTGCAGCGATCCGGCGTCGACCGGCCGCTGGATCGTCGGGCTGTCGCTGATCGTCTTCCTGCTGCTGCCGATCGCATCGTCCGCCGCCCGGCTTTTGAGGCGCCGCAATCGCACGCCGCTTTCTCCGCCGCCTCGCCTGATTCTCCGCCCCCGGCTTGACCGCGCCGCGCTTCGCGGCATGGTGGCGGGAAAGGAATGGGAGACGGCATGACCACGGCACAGGCGACGGCGAACGGCATCGAAATCACCTATGAGGACAAGGGCGCAAAGGATGCGCCGCCGATCCTGCTCGTGATGGGGCTCGGGGGACAACTCACCCTCTGGCCCGACGAGTTCGTCGATGCGCTCGTCGCGCACGGTTTTCGCGTCATCCGCTACGACAATCGCGACGTCGGCCTGTCGACGCGCTTCGATGCGGCGGGCGTCCCCAACCTCAAATGGATGTTCGTCAAGGCGGCGCTCAGGCTGCCGGTGCGTAGCGCCTATACGCTCGCTGACATGGCGGCCGACGGCATGGCGCTGCTCGATCATCTCGGCATCGAGCGCGCGCATATCGTCGGCGCGTCGATGGGCGGAATGATCGTTCAGCACATGGCGGCGCGCTATCCCGGGCGGGTGCTGTCGCTGACCTCGATCATGTCGACGACCGGCAATCCGCGCCTGCCGCGCGCGCAGAAGGAGGCGATGCGCGTTCTGGCGGGCCGGCCGATGAGCGGCGATGCCGAAGCGATGATCGCCTATTCGGTGAACGCCGCGCGGGTGATCGGCAGCCCCGGCTATCCCGCCGAGGAGGAGCGGCTCCAGCGCCGCGTCCGCGGCGATTACGAGCGCGGCTGGTATCCGCAGGGCGTCGCGCGGCAGATGGCGGCGATCGTCGCCGACGGCGACCGCCGCGCGATGCTGAAGCGTGTCGAGGCGCCGACGCTGGTGATCCACGGCGAGGCCGATCCGCTCGTGCCGATCGAGGGCGGGCGCGACACCGCCGCGCATATCGCGGGCGCGCGGCTGCTGACCATCCCCGGCATGGGGCACGATCTGCCGCTCGCGCTCGTCGACACGCTGACGGGGGCGATTGCCGAGCACGCGCGGGGCGCGATGGTGGCGGCCTGAAAACGGGCGCCGCAATTAAGATCATGTTCCCCCGCGAAGGCGGGGGGCCATCTCCGGTCGGTTCCATCTTGAACCGGCAGGAGATGGACCCCCGCCTTCGCGGGGACACACGCTATTTACGCGTGGCAGTTACTTCAGCAGCAGCGCTAGCGCTCCCAGCCACCCTTTCGCCTCCGGCGCGCGTGGCACCGCGGGCAGGAAGGCGCGGCAGTCGAGGCAGCTTGCCTGCACCGACCCCGACCGGGTGAGCAATGTCAGATCCTGCGCCAGCCGCCGTTCGGTGAGCTGGCGGTTCATCGCCGCGATGCCGAACCAGCCGCGCGGCGCCATCGCCTGCTGATCCTGCTCGGCGCCGGTCAGGCTGGCGAGCATCTTGGAAAATTCGCTCGGCTCTTCCTCATAATATTTGGCATGATACGCGCCGTCGATCTTCGCCATCTTCGCCGCCGCGGCGAGCGCGTCGGGCAGGCCGCCGAACTGGTCGACCAGGCCGATCTGGCGCGCGGTGCCGCCCGCCCAGACGCGGCCTTCGGCGATCTCGCGAATCTTCTCGATCGGTTGCTTGCGGCTCTTGGCGACGAGCCCGGTGAAGCGCGCGTAGATATCCTCGACGCTCGCCTGCGCGAGCGCGTTGAACTCGTCGTTCACCCCGCCGAACACGTCGGGCTGGCCCGACAGCGGCGTCGTCGCGATGCCGTCGGCGTTGACCCCGATCTTGGCGAGCGCCTGATCGAAGCTCGGTATGATGCCGAAGACGCCGATCGAGCCGGTGATCGTCTCAGGCTCGGCAAAGATGCGGTCGGCGGGGGTGGAGATCCAATAGCCGCCCGATGCCGCGACATTCGCCATCGACACGACGACGGGCAGCTTCTTCGCCTTCGCCTGGAGCAGCGCCTGGCGAATCTGCTCCGACGCGAGCACCGAACCGCCGGGCGAATCGACGCGCAGCACGATCGCCTTGGTGCCGCTGTCGGCGACGGCGTCGAGAATATGCTCCGCGATCGTGTCGCCGCCGGCCGAACCGCCGCCCGTTTCGCCATCGACGATCTCGCCGACGACCGGGACGACGGCGATCGCCGCGCCTTTCTCCACCGGCGGATTGGCCGCGACCCAATTTTCGAGCGGGATCGCATTATAGTCCCACGGGCGGCTGTCGTCATAGGTGCCGCTGATCTCGGCGACGCGCGCGCTGAACGCCATGCGGCTGCCGACCTTGTCGATCAGCCCGGCGTCGACCCCTGCCTTCGACAGATCGTTGCCCGCCGCCTTCACCGCGCCCGCGGTGTCGGCGATGAACGCGTCGATCCTGGCCTTCGGCCGCGCTTTCCGGACGTCGGTCAGCCAGTTTTCCCACAAAACGCCGGCATAGGCGCGGTCGGCTTCCTTCGCCTCGGGCGACTGGTCGTTGCGCAGATAGGGCTCGACCGCGCTCTTGAAGGTGCCGACGCGATAGATGTGCGCGGTGATGCCGAGCTTGTCCATCAGCCCCTTGTAATAGAGGCGCGAGCCGCCCGGCCCGGCGATCGCGACGCCGCCGATCGCATCCGACCAGATTTCGCTGGCGTGCGCCGCGACCTGATAGCTGTCGGTGGTATAGGCGGTGGCAAAGGCGAGCACCGGCTTCTTCGCCGCGCGCACCTTGTCGACCGCGGCGCCGATCTCGGCGAGCGACACCTGCCCGCCGCCAAGGAAGCGGTCGAGGTCGAGCACGACCGACGTGACGCGCTTGTCGGTGGCCGCGGTTTCGAGCGCGTGGACGATGTCGCGGGTGCGCAGTTCCTTGAGCTGCCCGCCGCCCGACAGCGCCGCGAGCGGATCGACGTCCGAAGGCTGTTCGGTGACGACGCCGTCGAAATCGACGACGAGCGCGCCCTCGCTGACCGGCAGCGACGCATTGGGGCGCCCGGCGAGCAGGGCGAAGAGCGCGACGAAAAACAGCAGCAGGAAGATCAGCGCCAGCCCGTCCTTGATCGCGACGAGCAGATGCCAGACCTTGCGCGGAAAGCTTGTGCTCCCGCCGGGCTTGTCGTCGCCGGGCAGCGGCCGGCGGACGGGGATGGCCCAGGGGCCGGCGGGGTCGTTGGGAGGCGTGGCGGTGGTATCGGTCATGCGCGCGAGCCTAGGGATGCGCCTCGCCCTTGGCAATGCACGCTTCGACGGGCGGGAGACGGGGAGGGGGCGAACGACTTCCTGTTAAGCTCGTCATTGCGAGCGAAGCGAAGCAATCCAGAGTAGCGTAAACCGCTCTGGATTG
>NZ_JAOZVW010000100.1 GCF_025869345.1 Sphingopyxis sp. | reverse complement strand
CATTATGCCGTCTTCCGGATTATGCCGCGCCGAAGCGGGATCGCCCATTATGAGCGCGTACGCCAGCGCGGCATGTCGGCATAATCAGGCTGCCTCGCTGCCTGATTGCCAGGCCCAACAAGCCCTGGCGCGCCACGTGCGTGCTAGTGACGCCGCTGAGGCGCTCGCGGCGGCGCCGACATTGCCTCGATGATGGGGCAATCGGGCGAAGCATCTCGTGCGCAGTGCGCCGCCGTCTCCGACAAAATCCGCTGCAGCTTCCGCAAGTCGGCGATCTTGCGCTTGACCACGTCGAGATGCTGCGTCGTCAGCGCATAAACGTCAGCGCAGCCGCCGGCGCCGTCGGCGATGGCCAGAAGCGCGCGGATCTCCTCGATCGAAAAGCCGAGTTCTCGCCCGCGAAGAATGAAGCGCAGCCGCTTGACCAAATCCGCATCGTAGAGCCGGTGACGCCCTTGGGAGCGCGGCGGGTGCGGGAGGAGGCCAATGCCCTCGTAATAGCGGACGGTTTCAAGGTTACAGCCGACGCTGGTGGCAAGCTCGCCGCGCCGCAAAAGCGGCATGGGATTGCGCTGCTGCATGGACATGAAAATTCCTCTTGATCCTGTAGTCTCTACAGATTGTAGCTTGATGGCATGTCCGAGCAAAGTCCCAATCCTGTCGCCCGTTCGTCCTGGCTCGCCGCCGGCGGCGTCGCCGGCGCCATCCTCGCGTCTACCTGCTGCGTCCTGCCGCTGGCGCTGGTGACGCTGGGCGTCTCCGGCGCCTGGATCGGCAACTTCACCGCGCTCGAGCCTTTCAAACCGGTTTTCATCGCCGTCGCGGCGGTCTTCATCGGGCTCGGCTTCTGGCAGGTCTATTTCCGGGCCAAACCCAAATGCGAGGACGGCTCCTACTGCGCCCGTCCGCAATCCGCGCTGATCACCCAAGTCGCGCTCTGGTTCGCGACAACGCTCGTCATCCTGGCCGCCACCATCGATTGGTGGGCGCCGTTCTTCTACTGAAGGAGGCACTCATGAAGAAGCTTTTGATCGTCGGCGCGCTCGCCGCATTCGCCGGGATCGGCGCGACAGCCATGCTGGTTCCGCTGCAACCGGCCGCGCAGGCTCAAGCACAGCGCAGCGAGGCGCAAGCGCGCACCGCCTCGTTCGCTATCGACAAAATGACCTGCGCGACGTGCCCGATCACGGTGCGCACGGCGATGTCGCGCGTCGATGGCGTCCGTTCGGTCAAGGTCGATTTCGACGCCAAGCGCGCCACGGTGACCTATGATCCCGCCCGTGCGACGCCCGAAGCAATTGCGGCGGCTTCGACCAATGCCGGCTATCCCGCGCGGCTCATCGCCAAGCCGGCTTCATGAAGGAGTGGTCGCTCCCCTACGCCGGCGTTGCCGCGCTGGCGGCGTTGACGTTGGGGCTCAGCGCGCTCTCGCGTCGGCGACGCAGCGCCTATGATCGCTCGCACAAGAAAGCCTGACATGTCCGACTGCTGCGCGACTCCAAGAAAGGACGAAGCCTATGACCTCGCCGTCATCGGCGCGGGTTCCGCTGGCTTTTCGGCAGCCATCACGGCCGCCGAGCAGGGCGCGCGCGTGGCGCTGATCGGACACGGGATGATCGGCGGCACCTGCGTCAATGTCGGCTGCGTGCCGTCCAAGACCATGATCCGCGCCGCCGAGGCGATTTATGGCGCGCGCGCCGCCGACCGCTTCGATGGCATTGCGGGCGAAGCGCGCGTGGTCGATTGGCGCCGCGTCATCGCGGCGAAGGATGATCTGGTCGCCAGCCTTCGCGAGAAGAAGTACATCGAGCTGCTGCCCCAATACGAAGGCATCGCCTACATCGAAGGCGAAGCTCGCCTGGCCGAAGACGGCGTCGCGACAGGCGAGCGCTTCATCCGCGCGCCGAAGATCGTCATCGCAACGGGCGCGCGTCCAATGGCGCCGCCGATTCCAGGACTTGAGAAGGTCCGCTATCTTACCAGCACCCCGCTGCTTGAACTCGACGCATTGCCGAAAAGCCTTGTCGTCGTGGGCGGCGGCTTCATCGGCGCGGAACTCGCGCAGATGATGGCGCGCATGGGCGTCGCGGTGACCATGGTGTGCCGCTCGCGTCTGTTGCCGCAAGCCGAGCCCGAAGTGTCTGACGCGCTCATGGACGCATTCCGCCGCGAAGGCATCAGGCTCCATTGCGGCGTCGCCTATGACGCCTGCCGCGAAGACGCCGCCGGCGTCACGCTCCACGTCAGGGAAGACGGTTCGCTGGTCGAGCTGCGCGCCGAAAGGCTTCTCATCGCCACCGGCCGTGCGCCCAATGTCGAGGGCTTGGGCCTCGCGGAAGCCGGCGTCGCCCAGGATGAGCGCGGCGCCATCGTCGTCGATGCGCACATGCGCACCAGCAGGCCGGGCGTTTACGCGGCCGGCGATGTGACCAACCGCGATCAGTTCGTCTACATGGCCGCCTACGGCGCCAAGGTGGCGGCGAAAAACGCCCTTAATGGCGACGCTCTCGCCTACGACAACGCCACCATGCCCTGGGTCGTGTTCACCGATCCCCAGGTCGCCGGTGTCGGTCTCACGGAAGCGCAGGCCGCAGCCGCAGGACACGAGGTGAAGGTCTCGGTCCTTCCGCTCGACCAGTTGCCGCGTGCGCTGGCTGCGCGCGACACCCGCGGGCTCATCAAGCTTGTCGCCGATGCGCGCAGCGGCCGCCTACTGGGCGGCCAGATTCTTGCGCCAGAAGGCGCCGACAGCATCCAGACGCTGGCATTGGCGCTCAAGCAGGGCATGACGGCTCAGATGCTCGGCGAGATGATCTTCCCTTATCTCACAACGGTCGAGGGCCTGAAGCTCGCCGCGCAGGGATTTGACCGGGACATCGCCAAGCTCTCCTGCTGCGCTGGGTGACGTGATGCGCCAGCAACGCACGCCCGATGAAGCTTGTGTGCGGCGCGACCTGTCGGCGCGCGCCGGGAGCTTCCTTGTGGTCTGGGGTGCGCCAGTGCTTGCCGCAATCGCCGCTGGCTCGCTGTCTCCTTCGCTCGCCGGGACCGCCGGGGTCTGGTCGCTCGCGCTCGCCTGGATGGGCGGGGCATGTCTTCTCAATGCGCGCCGTTGCGGACGCCTGCATTGCTATTTCTCCGGCCCGATCCTGCTGGCGGGCGCGCTGCTGATGGGACTCATCGCTTTGGAGCTGCTCAATGCGAACACCGCGGGCATGGGCGCGATCGTCGCCGGCGCGCTCGTCCTCGCCAGCCTGACCTATGTGCTGGAACTTGCCTGGGGCCGCTATGTGCGTCCCAAGCCGAGGTCGCGCGACGGTTAGATCGGCGCTCACCACACATCGCCGGCGCCGATCTCCGGTGTGAACTCGAAGCGTTCCCCGCCATCCGCTCGGCGCGCCAGCGCCTATGAACTGATGGGCGGCTTGCTATGCAAGTCCCGCCGAGGTCGAAAGGCGGCTCGCTGCACAAGACTTGCGCCAGCCCACCTCGCGTGTCCGGCTACGATCATGGCCCTGTCTCCTTCCCATCAATGGAAGGAGACCTCCATGCCTTGGACAATCGAGAAATCCACAGCCGCCAGGATCGCGCCGGACTGGCTGAAGCCCTACTGCAAGGAGTTCCTGCAGAGGCTCGCCGATCAAGGCTATACGCCCGCGACGATGCGAACCTACGACGCGTCGGCCCGGTTGCTCTGTCAGGAGGTTGCCCGCCGAGGACTGCGCGAGGACGAACTCGTTGGTCGGACACTGTCGAAGGCGCACGCCGCAGCGTTCAAGGCGATGCACCCCAACAAATACAATCAGAAGAGATACTGCTTGGACCGGTTCATCGACGCTCTTGTCGCCGCCGGCGTGGCCGAATGGCCACCTGCGCCGAAGCAGAAGACGCCAACGGCGTTTGAACGCCTGGCGATGGAGTACGCGGCCTATCTTCGCGAGCAGCGGGGACTGGCGGAAGCGACCATCTACCACTGCATGCGGTTCCTCGATCGCTTCATGACGTTCCGCTTCGGCGAGAAGCTCGGCGATCTCAACGACATCACGCCCGACGACATCGTGAGGTTCCTGCGCGAGGTCATGAGCCGGAAGAGCCCGTACCGCGACAGGACGCCGCCGACGCACCTGCGCAGCCTGTTCCGCTTCCTGTTCTGGAGCGGGAAGACGAAGCGTGACTTGGCGAGCAGCCTGCCGCGTGTTGCGATGGGACGCGCCTCGCACCTGTCACGTGCGTTGCCTCCGGAGGAGATCGAGCGGCTGGTCGATGCGGTCTGGGCGCCGGACGCGGTCAGCCGGCGCAACTACGCGATGCTGATGATGCTGGCCCGCCTTGGCCTGCGGGCGCCCGAGGTGATCGCGATCCAGCTCGACGATATCGACTGGCGCACCGGCACGATCCTGATCCGGGGCAAGGGCAAGCGGCACGACCGCATGCCGCTGCCCGAGGATGCTGGAAAAGCTATCGTCGACTACATCCGCAACGGCCGCCGCGGATCGTCGCGCACGCTGTTCGTTGCCAACAAGCCGCCCTATCGGCCGTTCGTCAACGCCCAGATCCTGAACACGACGCTGCGCGCGGCGTTCAAGGCGACCGGCCTTCGACCGCCGCAGATGTATATCGGCGCTCACCTGCTGCGGCACAGTCTTGCGACCGACATGCTGCGCAAGGGCGCCTCGTTGGATGAGATCGGCGACGTGCTGCGGCATCGCTCGCGCAGAGCGACGGCCATCTACGCCCGGCACGATATTGAAGGGTTGCGCTCAATCGCACGCGCCTGGCCGGCCGAGGGAGGGCGCGCATGACCACCCTGTCGCAGCGTCTTGCCGACTATCTGGCTGTCCGTCGTGGCCTTGGCTTCGACCTGACCTTCGACGGGCGTGTTCTGCGCGTCTTCTCCGCCTTCGCCGACCGCGCGGGAGCGGATCACATCACGGTCGATCTGTTCCTGCGCTGGAAGGCCGCCTATGGCCATGCGAACAACGACACCTGGGCGCACCGGCTCGGCATGGTTCGGGCCTTCGCCAGCTGGCTCAGGGGATATGACGAGCGCACCGAGATACCGCCAGCCGGGCTCATCCCGGCCAAATGGCGGCGGCCCCGGCCTTACATCTACTCAGAGAGGGAGGTCGCTACGCTCGTCTCCCGCGCCGCAACGCTCCGGTCACGTTACGGCCTGCGGAGTTGGACCTGCTCAACCTTGTTCGGACTCATCGCCGTCACCGGGTTGCGCATCAACGAGGGCTTACAGCTCGACGATGACGATATCGATCTCGACGCCGGCGTCATCACAGTGAAGCGCGGCAAGAACCGCAAGGTCCGCCTTGTACCGATCGCACCGAGCACCGCCGAGCGGCTCGCGGCCTATCGCGTCGAGCGCATGCGGCTTCTCGGGTCGAAGGCGGGCGCGTTCTTCCGCAACGACGAGGGCCGTCGAATGACCGATTGCAGCGCGCGCTATAACTTCGCGGTTGTGTCCCAGGGCATGGGGCTCCGCGAGGCGCAGCGCTTCTGCAAGCATGGACGCGGTCCCCGCATCCATGACCTTCGCCACACCTTCGCCGTACGCACCATCATGGACTGGTACCGCAAGGGCCTGGATCCCGACCGGGAGATGTTGCGGCTCACCACCTATCTTGGCCATCTGAAGCCCGACCATACCTACTGGTACATTGAGGCGGTTCCCGAGCTGCTGCAGCTTGCCTCAAAGCGTGCGGAGCACTCGCTCAAGAAGGGCGTTGCGGGGAAAGGGCGCGTGCAATGAGACCGCCGCATCCGCTACCCGTCTATCTGCAACGCTTCTTTACCGAGCGCCTGACCTCTCAGCTGAAGGCGAGCCCGAACACCGTCGCGAGTTATCGCGATACGTTCAGGTTGCTGCTCAGATACACAGCCGGCCAGCTCCGACGGCCGCCGACGGAGTTGCAGGTGGCCGACATCAACGCCGAGTTGATCGGCCTCTTCCTCGCCGACATTGAGAGCACGCGCGGCAACAGCGCCCGCAGCCGCAACACGCGGCTGTCGGCCATACGCTCGTTCTTCAAGTATGTCGCCGTGAACGAGCCCCAGCTACTGCACCACTGCCAGCGCATTCTTGCCATGCCGCCGAAGCGGCATGAGAAGCGGACGCTCGACTATCTGTCGCGCGCCGAGATCGAAGCCCTCATCGCGGCGCCGGACCTCTCCACCTGGCACGGCCGCCGTGACCGAGCGCTGCTGGCGCTCGCTTTGCAGACCGGATTGCGCGTCTCGGAGCTGATCGGCCTGTCCTGCGGCGACATTGTGCTCGGCGCCGGGACGCACGTCCGATGCATGGGAAAGGGGCGCAAGGAGCGGGCGACACCGATCCGCAGGGACAGCGTCAAGGTGCTTCGCAGCTGGCTTGCCGAGCGCGGCGGGGCGGATGTCGACCCGGTCTTCGTCAGCAACCGCAACCAGCGGCTCAGCCGCGACGCCGTCGAGGAGATCGTGCGGAGGCATGTGCGGTCAGCGTCTGCAAAATGCCCATCGCTCAGGAAGAAGCGGGTCACGCCGCACGTGCTACGCCACAGCGCGGCCATGCAGCTCCTTCAGAATGGCGTCGACCGCACCGTCATCGCGCTCTGGCTTGGCCATGAATCGGTCGAGACCACGCAGATGTACATCCACGCCGACATCCAGCTGAAGGAGAAGGCGATGGCCCGAACGCGGCCGATCAAGGTCCAGCCCGGCCGGTATCAGCCCGATGACAAGCTGCTCGCCTTCCTGGAGGCGCTCTGATTATGCCGACATGCCGCGCTGGCGTACGCGCTCATCATGGGCGATCCCGCTTCGGCGCGGCATAATCCGGAAGACGGCATAATGACCC
>NZ_JAOZVW010000099.1 GCF_025869345.1 Sphingopyxis sp. | reverse complement strand
CACCCATCGGCGTCACGCAAGGCCGATGGGTGTCTCGACTTCGCTCGACACGAACGGTTTGAGAGGGAAATTCCGAACGTGATGAAATTCCTCCTCACCCTCGTCACCGCCCCGCTGATCGCGCTGGCGCTGCTCTATTTCGTCTTCCCCGGCCGTCTCGTCGCGCTCGGCCGCTGGCTGCTCCGCAAGCGCGGCGGCACGGTTCAGAAAAGCGTCACCGTCGATGGCCGCGCCTGGCCCTATCTGGAGGGCGGCGATCCCGCGAAGCCGACCTTGCTCCTCGTCCACGGCTTTTCGGGCGACAAGGATAATTGGTCCTTCCTCGCGCCTTATGTGACGCGCGACTATCATATCATCGCGCCCGACCTGCCGGGCTTCGGCGAGAATGAGCGCAACCCCGGCCTTGCCTACGACATCGCGGCGCAGACCGCGCGCCTGAAGGCCTTCGCCGATGCGCTCGGTCTCGACCGGCCGCATATCGCGGGGAACAGCATGGGCGGCTGGATCGCGCTGCGCTATGCGATCGACTATCCGGGTGCGCTCGCCAGCCTGATCCTGCTCGACAATGCCGGGGTCAACGGCGCCGAGGAAAGCGAGCTTCAGAAACAGGCCGCGAACGAGGATTATAATCCGCTCGTCCTCGCGGGGCTGGAGGATGCCGACCGGCTGGTGGCGATGGTCGTCCACAAGCCGCCGCATATCCCGTCGCGGCTGAAGCCCGTGCTTTACGCCGATGCGCTGAAATACCGCGACCAGCTCGACGCGATCTTCTGGGTGATCGCGATCGAGGGCCGCGACCATCCGCTCAACGACCGCCTCGGCGAGGTGAAGGTGCCGGCGCTGATCCTGTGGGGGCGCCACGACAAGCTGCTCGATGTGAGCTGCGTGCCCGTGCTCGAAGCGGGGATCGCGGGCAGCCGGTCGCACATTTTCGATCATATCGGCCACGTCCCGATGATCGAGGACCCGAAGGCAACCGCCGACGCGATGAAGGATTTTCTGGTCAATCTTCCTAAACCTCCGTCACCCCGGACTTGATCCGGGGCCCCGCTTTTTTCCGCAACGTGGAAAGCGGGATGCCGGATCAAGTCCGGCATGACGAAAGGAAGTGAAGCGTTGCTTGCCAACCCTCCCGTCCCGCGCCACTCTCCAGCAAAACAGCGGGAGAGACATATGCGCCTGAAGGTGGGGCTGCTCGGCGGGGGGAGCTGGGGGACGACGGTCGCGTCGGTGGTATCGCGCAACGCGCCGATCACGCTCTGGGCGCGCGATGCCGAAACCGTCGAGAGCATCAATACCGACCATGAGAACCGCAAATATCTCCCCGGCGTGAAGCTGCCCGCCGCGCTTCGCGCGACGAACGTCATGGCCGAGGTCGTCGCGGGCGCCGACGTGCTGGTGATGGGCGTGCCCTCGCACAGCTTTCGCGGCGTGCTCGAGGAGGCGCAGAAGCACCTGCGCCCCTGGGTGCCCGTCATCAGCCTCACCAAGGGCCTCGAACTTGCCTCGGGCAAACGGATGACCGAGCTGATCGAGGAGATATTGCCCGGCCACCCCGTCGGCGTGCTCACCGGGCCGAACCTCGCGCGCGAGATCATGACCGGGCAGGCGGCGGCGAGCGTGCTGTCGATGGAGGACGAAATCGTCGTCCGCGCGCTCCAGCCCGTGTTCCATTCGGGGCTGTTCCGCGTCTACACCAACACCGATCTGCTCGGTTGCGAGCTCGGCGGGGTGCTCAAGAACATCATCGCGATCGCGGTCGGCATGGGCGACGGGCTCGGCGCCGGCGACAATACGCGCGCCGGGCTGATGACGCGCGGGCTTGCCGAAATCACGCGCCTCGGCGTCGCGATGGGCGGCCGGCCCGAGACGTTCGCGGGGCTCACCGGCATGGGCGACCTGATCGCGACCTGCACCAGCCCCTTGTCGCGCAACCGCCATGTCGGGGTCGAACTCGGCAAGGGGCGGCATATCGACGATATCATCGCGGGAATGAACATGGTCGCCGAGGGGGTGAAGAGCGCGCCGACGGTGATGGCGCTTGCGCGGCATCACGGCGTCGACATGCCGATCGCCCGCGACGTGTTCGACGTGACGCAGGGCAAGCGCGACGCGCGCGACGTGTTCCGCGGCCTCCTGAAATCGAGCGTCGGCGACGAAGCGCATCCGGGGTGATTTTTCACCGCGTCATTGCGAGCGAAGCGAAGCAAACCAGGGTAGCGTAAACCGCTCTGGATTGCTTCGCTTCGCTCGCAATGACGGAAGGAGTGGATGATTCCGCCGCCAGCCGTGCGGAATCATCGTCGAGCCGGGAAGAAAAGGCCGCGCTCCTTCGTTTCTCTCCTGACCACAGGGTCCATCAGGAGAAGAACGATGAAAAAATGGACGATTTTTGCAGCGCTTACGGCTCTCCCCGCCAGCGCCGCGATGGCCGCGATCCCCTATGGCGCGATGCCCCCGGGTTTCGACCGCCCCGAAATCCGCACGGCGCCGATCGCCGGCGTCTACAACCAATATTGGTATAATTACAAAGCCGACATCCTCGAAGCCGAGAAGGAACTCGTCAGCGATCTGCGCCACGCGACCGACCGCGAGGACCGCTGGGACGCGTGGGACGAATGGTCGACCGAGGTCATCGACGCCGACAAGGATTACGTCAAGGAAATGCGCAAGAAAGGCTATCGCACCGGCCGCGTGACGGTGGGCGGCTGATCGGCCGGACAGGAGAGGGCGGGGCGCCTCGAGCGTTTCGCCTTCTTCACCCTCGTTCCAAATTCCGTCATTCCCGCGAAAGCGGGAATCCAGCTTATTTTCGTGCCTTTGTGCCTTCGTGCGAGATTACTTGGCCTCGCACAAAGGCACAAAGGCACAAAGAGGAAGAAAAAAAGACAGCGGGATTCCCGCTTTCGCGGGAATGACGAATTGGGGCTAAACCTCACCCTCCGCGAGCAGCGCTTTCGCCTCGTCGCCCTGCCAGTCGATCGCGCCGATGACGCGCCATAGCTCTTTCCCGTCGGCGCCGTAGAAGATGCTCGTCGGCAGCGCCCCGGCGGTGGCGTCGAGCAGTCCGTTCTCGGGATCGAGATAGGGTTGCAGCGCCTTCAGTCCCGCCTTCTGAAACCAGGGATCGACGACCGCGGCGCCTTGCAGGTCCTGCGCGACCGCGATCACCGTCATCGCCTTGCCCTGTTTCGCCGCGAGCGCGTCGAGCGTCGGCATTTCGGCGACGCACGGCGCGCACCAGGTCGCCCACAGATTGACGAGCAGCGGCTTGCCCCTGAACGCCGCGAGCGTCACCGGCGCGTCGTCGGGGCCCTTGAACGCCGCCGCGGGCGCCGCCTTGCCCGCCTGGCTGCGGTCGACGACATGCTGAAAGGTTCGGGCGCCGCCCGCATCCTTCGCTTCACCGTCCGAAATATTTGCTTGCGCGCCTGCCGCTTGCTCCCCGCCGGCCTTTTCCCTATCGCAGCCCGCGATCGTCGATCCAGCCAGCATCAGCGGCAGGATCATCAGCCTGATGTTTGGGATTCGGAAAATGGCGGATACTCCGGACAGTAACAGCATGTGGGGCGGCCGCTTCGGTGGCGGACCCGCGGCGATCATGCAAGAGATTAACGCCTCGATCCCCGTCGACAAGCGCCTGTGGGAAGAGGACATCGCTGCCAGCCGCGCGCACGCCGCGATGCTGGGTGCGGCGGGAATCATCGCAGCCGAGGATGCGGTGCAGATCGATCGCGGTCTGGTGCAGATCGCCGAAGAGTTCGCCGCGAACGGCGTGCCGGTTGACCTCGCGCTCGAAGACATCCACATGACCGTCGAGTCGCGGCTCAAGGAAATCGTCGGCGAAGCCGCCGGGCGGCTCCACACCGCGCGCTCGCGCAACGATCAGGTCGCGACCGATTTCCGCCTGTGGGTCCGCACCGCATGCGAACGCATCGACGCCGGGCTGAAGGCGCTTCAGGCGGCGCTGCTCGCGCGCGCCGGGGAGCATGCGGGCAGCATCATGCCCGGCTTCACGCATTTGCAGGTCGCGCAGCCGGTGACGCTCGGCCATCATCTGCTCGCCTATGTCGAGATGTTTGGCCGCGACCGCGGCCGCTTCGCCGCCGCGCGCCGCCGCCTCAACGAATCGCCACTCGGCGCCGCGGCGCTCGCGGGCACGGGCTTTCCGGTCGACCGTCACGCCACCGCGTCGGCGCTCGGTTTTGCCCGCCCGATGGCGAACAGCATCGACGCCGTGTCCGACCGCGATTTCGCGCTCGAATTTTGCGCCGCCGCCTCGATCGCCGCGATTCATTTGTCGCGCCTCGCCGAGGAAATCGTGATCTGGGCGAGCCAGCCCTTCGGTTTCGTGAGCCTGCCCGACGCCTGGTCGACCGGCAGCTCGATCATGCCGCAAAAGCGCAACCCCGACGCCGCCGAGCTGGTGCGCGGGCGCGCGGGCCTGCTGCTTGGGGCTTTTCAGCGGCTTGCCGTGATCGTGAAGGGCTTGCCGCTCACTTACTCGAAGGATTTGCAGGACGACAAGGAGACGGTGTTTGGGGCCTTCGACGCGCTCGGTCTGTCGCTTGCGGCGATGACCGGGATGGTCGAGACGCTGACCTTCCGCACCGACCGGATGCGTGCGCTCGCCGCCTCGGGCTATTCGACCGCGACCGACCTTGCCGACTGGCTGGTGCGCGAGGCGGGGGTGCCGTTTCGCGAGGCGCATCATATCGTCGGCGCCTGCGTGAAACGATCCGAGGAACTCGGCGTTGAATTGTCGGCGCTGCCCGCCGGGGACGCCGCGGCGATCCACGCCGCGGTGACCCCCGAAGCGCTCGCCGCGCTCACCGTCGAGGCTTCGGTCGCCAGCCGCCGCAGCTATGGCGGGACGGCGCCCGACCGGGTAAGGGAAGCGATCGCCGCCGCGCGCGGCGCGCTGGAAGGAAGCGATTGATGGCGACGCGCCGCATCCTCATCGTCACGATAGGCGCCGCCGCCGCGCTGCTCGGCGCGTGCGGCGCCAAGGAAGATTTGAAGCCCGCGGCGAATCAGCCCGCCCCGACGATCCCCGTCGGCGCGACGCGCGCCCCGACCACACAGGAGCTCACGACGCCTGACGCGCAGGCCAAGCCCGCGCGCAGCGACGAACTTCTCAAACGGTCCGAAAAACGCGAACCCGACGATTTCGACCTGCCGCCTCCGGGCTGACCATGAGGCATCCCCATCGACCGTTCGTGTCGAGCGAAGTCGAGACACCCATCGGCCTGGCGTCGGCCCGATGGGCATCTCGACTTCGCTCGATGCGAACGGGACGGGGGAGTTAGTTCAAGGATTTCCTTCGATGGACCATTTTGAATACCGTAACGGCGTCCTCCACGCCGAAGACATTCCCCTGCCGCGCATCGCCGAGGAAATCGGCACCCCCGTCTATGTCTATTCGCGCGCGACGCTCGAACGCCATGCCCAGGTGTTCGCCGACGCGCTGAAAGACATTCCGAAGAAGCACATCGCCTTCGCGATCAAGTGCAACCCCAACCTCGGCGTGCTGCGCGTCCTCGCGCGGCAGGGCTATGGCGCCGACGTCGTCTCGGGCGGCGAGCTCGAACGCGCGCTTGCCTCGGGCATGGCGCCCGAGGACATCGTCTTTTCGGGGGTCGGGAAGACTCGCGCCGAGCTGGCGCAGGGCCTCGACCGCGGCATCGGCCAGTTCAACATCGAGCATGAGCCCGAAGGCGTCGCGCTCGCCGCGATCGCGCTGGCCAAGGAGATGACCGCGCCCGCGGTGCTCCGCGTCAATCCCGACGTCGACGCGGGCACCCACGCCAAGATCTCGACCGGCAAGGCCGAAAACAAGTTCGGGGTCGGCATCGATGCCGCGCCCGACATCTTCGGGCGCCTCGCCGCGCTGCCGGGACTTCAGATGCGCGGCATCGCGCTCCATATCGGCAGCCAGCTTACCAGCCTCGCGCCGCTCGAAGCGGCGTTCGAGCGCGTCGGCCGCCTCGTCGCCGACCTGCGCGCCGCGGGGCACAGCATCACCCACGTCGATCTCGGCGGCGGGCTCGGCGTGCCTTACCGTCCCGACGATAATCCGCCGTCGCCCGCCGACTATGGCGCGATGGTCGCGCGGGTGACGAAGGACTGGGACGTCACCTTGATGTTCGAGCCCGGCCGCGTCATCGCCGGCAATACCGGCGTGCTGCTGACCGAAGTGCTGTGGGTCAAGCCCGGCGCGACCAACCCCTTCGTAATCGTCGATGCGGCGATGAACGACCTTGCGCGTCCGGCGCTTTACGATGCGTATCATGATTTCGTCGCGGTGCAGCCGACCGGCGAGAAGATGACCGCGTCGATCGTCGGCCCGGTGTGCGAGACCGGCGACACCTTCGCGCGCGACCGCGTGATCGACAAGGTGGAGTCGGGCGACCTCGCGGTGTTCCGCACCGCCGGAGCCTATGGCGCGACGATGGCCTCGACCTACAACAGCCGCAGCCTCGTCCCCGAAGTGCTCGTCGACGGCGACCGCTACGTCACCGTCGCCGACCGCATCGCCGCGGGGACGATCATGGCCGCCGAACGCGTCCCCGACTGGATCGAGTAATCAGCCTCGTCATTGCGAGCGAAGCGAAGCAATCCAGGGCGGCTTACGGCACTCTGGATTGCTTCGCTTCGCTCGCAATGACGATGGTTTTCGCTTAGGCGTATTCCATGCACCAACTCCCCATCTTCCTGAACCTCACCGGCCGCACGGTCGTGCTGGTCGGGGAGGGGGAAGCCGCTGACGCCAAGGCGCGGCTGATCGTGCGCGCCGGCGGGCGCATCGTCCCGGCGTGGGAGGAGGGCGCGAGCCTCGCCTTCGTCGCGCTCGATAAGGGCGCCGAAGCGGTCGTCGCCGATCTCCGCGCGCGCGGCCTGCTGGTCAATGTCGTTGACCGCCCCGACCTTTGCGACTTCACCACCCCCGCGATCGTCGATCGTGCCCCGGTGACCATCGCGATCGGCACCGGCGGCGCATCGGCGGGGCTCGCCAAGGCGATCCGCCAGCGCATCGAGGCGCTGCTGCCCGCGCGCCTCGGCGCGCTCGCGGCGGCGCTCCACGCCGCGCGCGGGGCGATGAAGGCGCGCTGGCCCGCCGCCGCCGACCGCCGCCGCGCGATCGACGCCGCGCTCGCGGCGGGCGGCGCGCTCGATCCGCTCGATGGTGATGCAGCGGACAAAGTGAACGACTGGCTCGCAGGCGACGCCGCCATTCAGCCGTCGCGCCTCGAAACGATCGTCCTGACCAGCGCCGACCCCGACGAGCTCACGCTGCGCGCCGCGCGTCTGTTGGGAGAGGCCGACCATATCTTCCATCCCGCCGGCACCCCCGCCGCGATCCTGAACCGTGCCCGCGCCGACGCGGTGCGCCATCTCGCCGATGCGCCGCCGAATGCGTCGCCGCCGGGCCTGTCGCTCTGGCTGTCGTTCTGAAAAGATTCACGCGGAGGCGCGGAGAAGTGGTGTTCACCGCGAAGCGGTTTTCTCCATCATCGCCGCGCCATGGCGCAACGCCAATAGGATAAAGGGTCTGCCGGTCCGACCCTTCTTCTCCGCGCCTCCGCGTCTCCGCGTGAATCTTTTTCTTCTCTGCGGCCTCTGCGCGAATCTCTCGAGCGACCCGTCGCGCCCGTAGTTATCCTCGCGAAAGGCAATCCCCTGCGTGCCCCTCCATCGCGGCCCGATTACGATAAGTTAACTGGGCGCGTCGCCGCGCGACCCATAGCTCTCGTGTCGGCGGCGCCTCTGCCGCCCATACAGGAGGGATGAATGCCATTGCCTGCCATCGATATCGACACCGTGCCGCTTCTCGATACCGCGGTCGGATTGTTCGGCGCCTTCGCCGGTGAAAGCGCCAGCACGGGACCCTCGATCTTCGAGATTGCTGTCACCGTCGCCACGATCATCTACGACTGAATGTCCCGGGCGGATGCGGCCTAGAGCCGCGCCCGCCCGGCGACCGGCGGCCCTCCCTCGTGACCACAGTCTCGCGCCACGACCATTTTCCGCGCCGCGACGAACGGCGCCGCGATTGCATCCGCCGCGCCGCATCGTGCCTCGACGCGCGCTGGCGGACAGCGGACGGGCTGCCCGGCGGCCTGCGCGTGGCGATGGCGGCGGTTGCGGACGAACCGCCCGCCGCTGCACTCGCCGCGCTCGCGCCGTGGCTCGCCGACACCGGCTGGCTCTCTCGCCGGCTGGGCGAAGCCGTGGCGCAGCTTGCCGCCGAGCCCTTCGCGTCGCCGCCGCTGCGTCCGGTCGGGGGCGGGGAGGGGGCGGGCGGCCTGCTCCTCGCCGAGCAGGCCGCCGTCCGCCTGACGCTTCGCATTCAGGGGTTCGAGCGGCACGAGCGCCCCTCGGCGACGGCCCGCTTCGTGCCGGGCGCCGCCGCGATCCGTTTTCTGGCGACCGGCGGCGCGTCGATCCGCCGCCATCATGTCGCGGTCAGCGCCGCCGAGGAGGCGGGCGCCTTCACCGCCGCGGCCGCTGCGGCTTGCCAAAGCGAGGCAGCGCGGCCGCTCGTCGATGGCGAAAGCCTGTTTCTCGACACCGCGCGCGAAAGCTTCACGCTTGCCGATGCGAGCGGCGACATCCTGTTCCTCGAACTCGCGGTGCAGCCGCCGTCGCCGCTGCCGGTGCGCGCCTATGACGTGGCGAGCGGCCGGCTCGTCCACCTCGCGTCGGCGCGCCGCGACGCCAGCTTCCGGCAGATGGGGCTCGCGGTGCTGCGCGCCTTCGGCCGCCGCGATGCCGCACCGCTGTTCGCCGCCGAGATCGAAAGCGGCGATTTCGCCGCGCGATGGGCGGCGATGCGCGAATTGGTCGCGCTCGACCCCGCCGCCGCGATGCCGCATCTCGCCCGCATGGCGGCGGCGGATCCCCATCCCGAAATCCGCCGCGCCGCGACCGCGACGCTGGCGCTCTATTCCCCCGCTCCCGCTTGCGGGAGGGGAGCAGGAGAGGCCCATGCCGCGCTCGATCGATCCGCCCGCCGCGCCCGAATATGACCTCGCCGAAGTCGCCGCGCGGCTCGACGAAAGCGGCGTCGACCTGTCGGACGAAGCCAGCCTCGCGCGCTGCACCGGCCTCCTCGCCGGCCTGGCGCGCAATCGCGACTTTCTCGCCGGCCGCATCATCGCCGAGCTCAAGGCCAGCTACGCCGATCAGCTGGCGGCGAACCGCTATTCGGCGCAGGTTTTCCTTCTCCACCGCAGCCCGCGCGGCTTCTTCCTGCGCGCCAACCTGTGGCCCGCCGCGACCGATGCCGTTTATGCGGCGAGCGGCGGCGCCGCCTTCGCCTATGGTGTGCCGCACGACCATAATTTCTCGTTTCTGACCACCGGCTATTGGGGCCCCGGCTATGTCAGCGATTATTATGATTATGATGCCGAACAGGTCGACGGCCGCCTCGGCGAGCTATTGCCCCTCCGGTTCGTCGAGCGCAGCGTCCTGAACGAAGGCCGGATGATGCTCTATCGCGCGCATCGCGACATCCACAGCCAGTTCCCGCCCGAGCGTCTGTCGATCAGCCTCAACATCATGGACGAGGGCGAGCATGTCCCGTGGCGCGATCAATATATCGTCGATCTGGAACAGCGCACGATCGCCAGGCGCCCGACGCTGTCGAGCGGTGAAATGCTGCTCCGCTGCGCGGTCCATCTGACCGATAACGGCAAGGATGTCGCCGAGCAATTCGCCAGAATGCACCCGGTCCCGCGCGTCCGCGCCAACGCGATCGCGGCGCTGGCGGCGGTCGAGGAAGGGGCGGGAAGGGCGGCGGTGCTGGAGCGGGGATTGGGCGATGCGGATGCACGGGTGCGCGACGATTGCGAACGATGGCTCGGGTCGTCGGCGGTGAATGGGGGATTGGGGGGAGCGGACGTTGCTCCGTTCGTCATTCCTGCTTTCCCGGGAATGACGAAGGGAGGAGATGCCGAACCTCGTTTTTGGTCTTCATCGAACCCCTTTCAAGCGAATAAGAAAATTCGGGGTCGGCGTGGCAGCTCTGGCTGCTCTGGCGGTTTGGGTCGCTAACGGCGATCCGCCGCCTCCACCCAAGGATATGCAAATGCCGAACGCCACGACAAAGGGTCTTTCCTACATTATCCCGTCGTGCCAGCTTCCCGCCGCTCGCTCTTTGACATCGTGGATGCTTTGCTGGCCGCTGCGACACCGCGAAATTCGCCGCGGGTATCATTATACCGAAGGGGAGAGACAAGTTTGACAACTTCGGAATAAAATTGCGCGGACGCGGTCGTTGCCGACGGGGCAGCGGCATGCGGCCGACTCGCCTGCTGACAGCGCGCATTTCCCCTGCTAACGCGCCGCGCATGACCACGCCTCTCTCCCATATCCGCAACTTCTCGATCATTGCCCACATCGATCATGGCAAGTCGACGCTCGCCGACCGGCTGATCCAGTTCACCGGGGGGCTGACCGCGCGCGAAATGTCCGCGCAGGTCCTCGATAATATGGATATCGAGAAGGAGCGCGGAATCACCATCAAGGCGCAGACGGTGCGCCTGAAATATACCGCGAAGGATGGCGAGACCTACGAACTCAACCTGATGGACACGCCCGGCCACGTCGACTTCGCCTATGAAGTCTCGCGCTCGCTCGCGGCGTGCGAGGGCGCGCTGCTCGTCGTCGACGCCGCGCAGGGGGTCGAGGCGCAGACGCTCGCCAACGTCTATCAGTCGATCGAGCATGACCATGAGATCGTGCCGGTGATCAACAAGATCGACCTCCCCGCCGCCGACGTCGACAAGGTGAAGGCCGAGATCGAGGACATCATCGGCCTGCCCGCCGACGACGCGGTACTCGCGTCGGCAAAGTCGGGCATCGGCATCGAGGAAGCGCTCGAGGCGATCGTCGCCAAGATTCCGCCGCCGAAGGGCGATGCGTCGGCGCCGCTCGTCGCGATGCTCGTCGACAGCTGGTACGACCCCTATCTGGGCGTCGTGATCCTGGTCCGCGTCGTCGACGGGGTGCTGAAGAAAGGCCAGCAGATCAAGTTCATGCAGGCGGGAACCACCCATCTGATCGACCGCGTCGGCTGCTTCACGCCGAAGCGCGAGGAACTGACCGAGATCGGCCCCGGCGAGATCGGCTTCATCACCGCACAGATCAAGGACGTCGCGCAGGCGCGCGTCGGCGACACGGTGACCGATGCCAAGAAGCCCGCAGCGGCGCCGCTGGCGGGGTTCAAGGAGGTCCAGCCGGTCGTCTTCTGCGGCCTGTTCCCGACCGACGCCAACGACTTCGAGAAATTGCGCGAGAGCATCCAGAAGCTCCGCCTCAACGACGCGTCGTTCAGTTTCGAGATGGAGACGAGCGCCGCGCTCGGCTTCGGCTTCCGCTGCGGGTTCCTCGGCCTCCTCCATCTGGAGATCATCCAGGAACGGCTTACCCGCGAATATGACCTCGACCTGATCACCACCGCGCCGTCGGTGGTCTATAAATTGAAGCTCACCCGCTCGAAGGACGGCGGTCCGACCGAGATGGAACTGCACAACCCCGCCGACATGCCCGACCCGAACCGGATCGAGGAGATCGAGGAGCCTTGGATCGAGGCGGTGATCTATGTCCCCGACGAATATCTCGGCGCGATCCTCAAGCTCTGCCAGGACCGCCGCGGGGTGCAGAAGAATCTGACCTATGTCGGCGGCCGCGCGCAGATCACATACGAGCTGCCGCTCAACGAAGTGGTGTTCGACTTCTACGACCGGCTGAAGAGCATCAGCCGCGGCTATGCCTCGTTCGACTATCACCAGATCGGCCATCGCCCCGGCGACCTCGTCAAGATGAGCATCCTCGTCAACAACGAGCCGGTCGATGCGCTCAGCATGATCGTCCATCGCGGCAGCGCCGAAGCCCGCGGCCGCGGCATGTGCGAGCGGCTCAAGGATCTGATCCCGCGCCACATGTTCAAGATTCCGATCCAGGCGGCGATCGGCGGCAAGGTGATCGCCCGCGAGACGATCGCCGCGCTGCGCAAGGACGTGACCGCCAAATGCTATGGCGGCGACGCGACCCGCAAGAAGAAGCTGCTGGAAAAGCAGAAAGAGGGCAAGAAGCGGATGCGCGAATATGGCAACGTCAACATCCCGCAGGAGGCGTTCATCGCCGCGCTCAGGATGGGCGACGACGCCTGATCGGGGCGGGGGCTTTCGCGCCCGCGCCTACATCTCGATGACGATCTTCACCTTCGCTGGGCTGGTGCCCGCGGCTTGGGCGATTTCGGAGCGCATCCGTGCCACCATTGCGCCGAGGTCGCTTACGCGGCTGGGCGATGCGTGACCCAGAAGCTCCGCGATCGGTGCGCCGAGCAGGGCGCCCAGCGATTCCAGTCGCGCCGGCTTCGGCCGCGAACGATTCTGTTCCCAATAGCAGACCGAAGCCTCGCTCACGCCGAGTTGTCGTGCGAGATCGGACTGGGTCCAGCACCGCGCCTTGCGAAGCCGCGAGAGCTTTTCGCCGAACGTCTCGAAAGCCGAGCCGTCGTCATTGCCGGCGACGGGCGCGAATCCCGATTCGCCCGCGGGCACCGCGCCGACTGGCGTGATACCCGGCGTCGAAGAAGAAAGAGAGAAATTGCGCACGACCCGTTACCTTCATTAACCTGGATTAATTTTTTCATCCAACGCCATTTAACGCCTTAAGTTCCCTTGCTCTTTCAACTTTTCCCATCATCGGCCGCGTTGCGATTGCCAGCGGCGCGCCGGGCCACTAGCCTTTGGGAATCGGAGGAGGCGAGCGCGATGATCGAGGCACCGGCGCGACCGATCGACCACATCGTCGTGGACAGCAGGCTCAACGACGGCACCCGCGTCTCGCTGCGCTGCATCACCCCCGCCGACGAGGAGCGGCTGCGCACGGGGATTGCCACGCTGTCCGCCGAATCGCGCTACCTGCGATTCTTCTCGCCCGCCCCGACGCTCCCCGATGCGGTGATCAAGCGGCTCGTCGATGTCGACGGGCACGATCATATCGGCTGGGGCGCGATCTGCACCGATTGCGACGATTGGCCGGCGATCGGCGCGGTGCACGCGGTGCGCTATGCCGACGGACCCGCGGGCGAATTTTCGATCGCGGTGCTCGATGCTTTCCAGGGCAAGGGACTCGCGCGGATGATGACCGCGGCGCTGCTGATCCAGTGCCTCGCCGAGGATCTGCTGACGCTCGAGGTCCATATGCTGTCGGAGAATGCGGCGGCGCGCCGGCTGGTGAAATCGCTCGGCGCGGTGTGGACGTCCGAAAGCGCGGGGGTCGCCGAATATGCGCTGGGCGTCGCCGACGGGATCGCGTCGCTGCGCGCCGACCCCGACGCGCCGGGGGTCGAGGACGTGTTCCATGCGCTGACGCGATTGTGACCAGGAAGGCCCCGGCGGATGGGAAAAGAAAAAGGCGCCGGAGTTTCGCTCCGGCGCCTCTCGCCTTATCGTCCGTTCGGGACGCGTTTATTTGGTTTTCGGCTCGGGCGCCGGGGTCGTGGTGTCGGCGGGCGGCGGGGTGACGCCCTTGTCGATCGCATCGGCCTTGGCTTCGCCGGCATCCTCGACCGCGTCGGCCTTCGCTTCGGTCGCTTCCTTGGCCGGGCCTTCGGGCATGGCATCGGCCTGCGCGTCGATAGCGTCCGACTGAACTTCGGCCTGGTCCTCGACCTGATCGGCCTGCTTGCTCTGGCAGGCGCCGAGCGCGAGCGCCGAAGCGGCGGTGAGGGCAATGATCGTCTTGCGCATATCGAATATTCTCCAAGGTTGACTCCGAGGCTTAACGCCGGGTGAACGCCAGAGTTGCACGAAAATTTTCAAGTCACTGAAATAGGGCACCTTTTTGTTTGTTCCGCTCTAAATTTCGCTCGTCGCCGTAGCGGTCTGGCTCCCGCCAGCCCAAAAAAAAGAGGGCGCCGGAAGCGCCCTCTTCCTACCATGTCGCACGGGATCGCGGTCAGAAGCGCTGCTGGCGCTCGTAGAGATCGCGATAGTGCTGGATGCGGGTGACGCGGAGGCCCGGCATACCGCTGCGGTCGATCGACCGCTGCCAACCGGCAAACTCTTCGAGCGTCAGGCCATAGCGTTCGCACACTTCGTCGACGGTCAGCAGGCCGCCGTTGACCGCAGCCACGACTTCTGCCTTGCGGCGAACGACCCAGCGGGTGGTGTTCGCCGGCGGCAGCGTGTCGAGTGTCAGCGGTTCGCCGAGCGGACCGATGACCTGAGCGGGCCGGATTTTCTGATTCTCGATCATGTTCATTCCATATTGTCTTCGTCGTGGGGGATCGGCGAGGCCGACAACCAGGGTGCTACATGCAAGGGGTTCAACATCGACTGAAACCCTCTGGTAAACGGGCTGTTCACAGTTTCGGTCAGGGCGTTCGCTCCATCGGACAGATCGAGGAAACGAACGGGCCGTGCCGCCATTTGTTCCGTCGCGACGGGCGCGGCGGCCAGAAAATGACTAAGAGCGTTAACGCGTGCCGCGTGGCGTTCCCGATTCGCCCGCGCGCGGAGCAGGCGAACCGTCGGCGATGCCGCCTGGCGTGCTTCGGAAACCGCGAGCAGGATGTCGAATCCCGGCTCCGACAGGCGGGACACGCCGGCAAGCTGTGGAAAATCTGACGGGTCGACGTTCATGCCATCCGTCTAGCGGGGAGGGGCTAAGGTCCAGTAAATGCCCATTTCATAGCTTGTTAGCGAAGCTTAACCCCCGTCAATATCTTGACGCGTGCGGCGGAAAAGCTGGCGTTTCGGGCGATCCATCCCTAGATGGCGCGAGCGATGATCGAGACGATTTCTCCCCCCGCCGGCGCTGTCCGCGCCGACTTTCAGCTTGCCGAGCCGCTGAAGGACCGGCGAGTCGTCGTCGCGATGTCGGGCGGCGTCGATTCGAGCGTGGTCGCTGCGCTCGCCGCGCGGTCGGGTGCCGAGGTGATCGGCGTGACGCTCCAGCTTTACGACCATGGCGCCAAGGCGAAGCGCGTCGGTGCCTGCTGCGCCGGGCAGGACATCCGCGACGCGCGCGCGGTCGCCGACCGGCTGGGCTTCGCGCACCATGTCCACGACCATGAAAGCCGCTTCCGCGACACGGTGATCGATCAGTTCGCCGACGAATATCTGGCGGGCCGGACGCCGATCCCCTGCGTGCGCTGCAACATGGGGGTGAAGTTCACCGATCTGTTCCAGCTTGCCAGGGACCTGGGCGCCGACTGCCTTGCGACCGGCCATTATGTTCGCCGCGTGATGGGCCCCGCAGGCGCCGAACTCCACCGCGCGGTCGATCCGGCGCGCGACCAGAGCTATTTCCTGTTCGCGACGACGCAGGAACAGCTCGACTTTCTGCGCTTTCCTCTCGGCGGGCTTGAAAAGAGCGCGGTGCGCGAGATTGCGCGCAACCTCGGCCTTGGCGTCGCGGGCAAGCCCGACAGCCAGGACATCTGCTTCGTTCCCGACGGCGATTATGCGACGCTGGTGAAGAAACTGCGTCCCGAGGCCGACGACCGGGGCGAGATCGTCCATGTCGACGGCCGCATCCTCGGCGCGCATCGCGGCCTTATCCACTATACGGTTGGCCAGCGGCGCGGGATCGAGATCGGCGGACAGGCGGAACCGCTTTATGTCGTCCGTCTCGATGCCGCGGCGAAGCAGGTCGTCGTCGGGCCGCGCCGCGCGCTCGCGGTGTCGGGCGCGCGGCTCGGCGAAGCGAACTGGTTGGGCGCGGTCGACGGACGGCCGGTGCTCGCCAAGGTGCGCAGCATGGCAAAGCCGGTGCCCGCGCGCATGGAGGGCGACCGGCTGGTCTTCGCCTCCCCCGAATATGGCGTCGCGCCGGGGCAGGCGGCGGTGCTCTATGACGCGGCCGATGAAAGCCGCGTGCTCGGCGGCGGCTGGATCGAGGAAAGCTTCCCGGCGGAATAGATTGCACTTTCCCTCCCGATGCCGCAGCCTGCGCGCAAAAGGGGAGACAAGTCATGATCAACTGGGTCTTGCGCGGCGCCGTCCTGCTGTGGGCGCTGTTCTTTGCGATCGTCGGGCTCCGCGGGATATTCGATCCGGCAAGCTTCACCGAATTGTTCGGCATCGTCGTCGAAGGCGCGGCCGCCAATACGGTGCGCGCCGACCTGTCGGCCTTCTTCCTCGTCGCGGCCGGGGGCGCGGCGGTGGGCGCGCTGGTGCCCGGCTGGTCGCGCGCGCTGCTGGTGCCGGCGGCGCTGTACGGCACCGCGCTCGTCGGTCGGCTGATCGGCGTCGGCAGCGGCGATCTCGTCAACGCCGGCATCATCCAGGCGATGATCATCGAGGCGCTGTCGACCGGGCTGATGGTCGCAAGCTGGTGGATGCTGTCGCGGCGGGTTCCGGCGGTGAGCGAGGCGCCGGTCGATACCGTGCATTGACGGCGGCCAGGCTCCCAAGGCGCCTTGCCTTGTCTTTTTAACCATTATGTGAGTTACTGGCGCCGGGTCGCTTCTGTTTCCTTTGGGTGGGAGGGGAGCGTATGGCAGCCGAGGACAAGCGCGGCGGCGACAGACGCGGGGAGGACCGGCGGGTCGCCGACGACCTCGATTACAAAGGGCCGGAACGCCGCAAGGGCGACCGGCGTTCGGGCAAGGAGCGCCGCGAATCCGACAGGTCATAGCGCGGCGGCCAACCCCTGGCTGGAGACGATGACCGTGACCGATCTGCCGCGCCTTTCGATCGACATCGTCTCCGATGTGATGTGCCCGTGGTGCATCGTCGGCTGGCTGAAGTTCGAGAAGGTGATGGCGCATTTCGCGGGACGGCTGGACTTCCGCGTCCAATGGCATCCCTTCGAACTCAATCCCGCCATGCCGCCCGAGGGCGAAGATGCCGCAAGCCATGTCATGCGCAAATATGGCGTCAGCGCCGAACAGAGCCGCGCGAACAGCGGCAGGATGGCTGCGATCGCGGCCGACCTGGGCTTCACTTTCAATCGCGGACCCGATTTCCGGATGCGCAACAGTTTCGACGCGCACCGCCTGCTGAGCTGGGCGGGGGCGCTCGAGGAGCCCAGGCAGGTCGCGGCGACGGGCGTGCAGACCGCGCTCAAGCTGGCGCTGTTCCGCGCCCATTTTACCGACAATCGCGATGTGAGCGATCACGCGGTGCTGGCCGATATCGCGGCATCGGTGGGGCTCGACCGCGCCCGCGCGGCGGCCATCCTCGGCGACGACGATTATGGCGAGATGGTGCGCACGGAAGAGGCCTATTGGGCCGACCGCAATGTGACGGGGGTTCCCGCCTTCATTCTGGGCGGGCGGATGCTCGTCCCCGGCGCGCAGGACCCCGAGGTTTTCATTCGCGTGATCGAAACGAAGGTGCTGGCAGCCGCCGCCTGAAGGAACGGCCGTCCGGTTCCGCGCGTTTTCCGGTCGTCCCTCGAAAGGAGCCGGCCATGATCGACGATCCCCGCAGCAGCAGCGAAGCCCCCGAGACGCGGAACCGCGAACAGGATGACGAGGAAGCGCAGGCGCAGACGGTCGCCGAAGCGGCGCGCCACGCCCGCTCGCTGGAGGACAGCCATAAGGCCAAGGCGCGCGACGAAACCGACGATGTCGAGGACCTGGTCGACCATATGCGCCAGATGGAGCGGTCGGGCCGGATCGATATGGGCGCCTATCGCGGCGAACGCAGCGACGACGATGAAGAAGACGAACTGGGTCCCGGCGGGATCGACGACGACGAACCGCGCGGCGCGCCGTGAGCGGCGCGGCCGGTGCGCCGCGATTGATCGATAATGGCGCCCGAGCGGGTGCGATGACTCCCGATCTCCGCCAACGCGGAGGTGCTTCCTTGGCATTTCCTTCAGCCTTCAATGGCAGAAGGCGGGCATGGCCCGTCCTTACCGTTCGCCTCCCCCACGCCATGCGCGCAGGCCCCGATCCCGACGCCGGAATCGCCGCGATCGCTTCGCGCTGTGGCTGACGCTCGTCGTCTGCGGCGGGTTCGCCGGGACGCTTGCGGCCTTGCAGACCGGCTCCGTTCCGCGGGCGGCGGCCGAAATGGCTGTTCATGCCGCTCCCGCGGTCCCCGCTGACGGCCTGTCAGTGCGCTTCGGCTTTTGCCACATCGGCGGCGGGCGGAATTGCGTCGTCGATGGCGATACTTTCTGGTTCGCGGGCGAGAAATACCGCATCGCCGACATCGATACCCCCGAAACCCACCCACCGCGCTGCGCCGAGGAGGCGGCGCTGGGCAAGGCGGCGACCGAACGGCTGCGGCGCTGGCTGAACGAAGGCGCGTTCAGCCTGGAGAGCAGCGATCGCGATACCGACCGCTATGGCCGCAAGCTGCGTATCGTGACGCGCGGCGGCGCGAGCGTCGGCGATGCGCTGGTCGGCGAAGGACTCGCGCGGCGCTGGGAGGGCCGTCGACGCCCCTGGTGCTGATGGCCCGTCGAAGGCGGGCGCGGCTTTCGGGCGGCTCGTCGGAGGTGCTGGAGCCGACTCGCTTTCCATGCGTATGATCGCCAGGACTCCCGCTTTCGGGAGCGGCAAGGAGATTTGTCATGGCCGAGCATGATCACAGCGCGATCAAGGAAAATATGACTGTCGTCGGCGCCGACGGCGTCCACATCGGCACCGTCGATCATATCGACGGCGAGCGGATCAAGCTGACCAAGGCCGACAGCGGCGACGGCAAGCATCATTATCTGCCCGCCGGCCTCGTCGCGGCGGTCGAGGGCGACACGGTGCGCCTGTCGGCGAACGCCGCCAATGCGGTCGACCTGTTCGAGGAAGCCGAATAGCCGGATACAGATGGCCGGGGCCGCAATCCGGCGCCCCGGCACTCGAAACTGGCCCGTCCCACCACAGCGGGGCGGGCCGTTTTCGTTTCGCCCTGCCCGGGTGATCGCGCCGCGCCGAGGCTCAGCGCGTCCGGGCGGCCGCGCTGCCGTGGGCGTTGGCGCGGATTTCGGCCTTGGACAGCTTGGTCACCAGCGGGCCGGTGACGCTGTCGGCCTTGCTGTAGAGCGCGGCGAGCGGGATGTTGTAGAGCTTGCCGCCGTCGACGATCACCGCATTGTCGCCGTCGATGCTCTGCACCGTGCCGATGTCGTTGCCCGCGGTGTCGGTCACCTGCGCGCCCGCGCGCACCTGTTCGCGCGCCGCGACGACCAGCTTCGTCTCGTCGATCGTGCCGTTCACCGTATCGTCGACGCGGCCGACGGTATCGCCGACCTGATCGGTGACGTTGCCCACGGTCCCGGCGACCGGGCCGGTGCCGAGGGTTGCATCGACGGTGCCGCCGACGCCGACCTGCGCGATCGCGGGGGCGGCAAGCGCCGCGGCGCCCGCGGCGATGAGGGTGAGAGGCTTGCGCATCGAATATCTCCTTGATTGCGGGCAGCCGCCAGCGGCGCCCTCCGCACCGAAAAACCGGCGGGCGGCGGAGATGTTGCAAAAGCGGCGGCGAGTCGCGGCTGCCGCACGACGAGCGGCTGAGCGCGCGCCCGTCAATGCGCCTTTGCGGGCGCGGGCCTCGCGGCGATCAGCTTGGTCAGCGTCGCGATGCGGCGGCGCGCGGCGCTCCAGTCGCGTTCGGGATGCGCCTGGATCTGGCCCAGGAGGACATCGAGTTCCTTGCGGCGATCGCCTTCGGTCACGGCCTGCATGGTCTTTCTCCTTCGTCGCCAAGCATAGCAGGGATGCGGCGCGAAGCGAGTCGCGCCGCCGTGGCGAAGCGGCCGCCCGCCGCGTAATTTTATTCCAAAGTTGTCAAAGTTCACGATCCCTTCCGGTAAAATAATACCCGTGACAGAAAGCGCCGGGGGCCGGTGGCGGCGGCAGGAGCGGACAAAAGGGGCAGGGCGGATCGGCATAGCCCCGTTTCAGCATGATGCTGCAATGTAGGAAAGCCCTCCGCGACCCTATTTCGTCCGCCCTTCCTGATCGCATCGCGGGTGGCGCCGCGCCGCTGCCGTGCCTATCTATCGCGCGATGCAGCATGGGGACCGGACCATTAGCAAGAGACAAGTTATCGTGATCGCGCGGCTGAAGGCGAAGCCGCTGCTGGCCGGGCAGCTGGTCGCGGCGTTGCTGCTCGCCGGGCTGGTGCTCGGGCAGGCGTGGCCGGTGCGCGCCGACGGCATGGGGGCGATGCTGCGGTCGCTGCTGTTCGGCGACGCGGTGGCGACGGCGGCGATGCTGGCCGCCGCGTTCGGCCTCTGGACCTGCCGGCGGCTGTGGCGCCAGCGCGCGCGCTATATCTTCCACGACGGCGCGCGCCTCTATCGCGGCGGCGACCTGTCGTGGCCGCTGGAGTCGATCCGCGACGTGGTGAGCGAGCGCGACCGCTTGGGTCTCCCAACGCTGCGGCTGGTCGTCGATGACGACAGCGAAGTCACGCGGCCGCTGGTGCTGCTGCCTCTGCTCGACGGCTCGGCCGAGGCGGTGCGTGGCGGCGTGCTGTTCGCGGCGGCGGGAATGCGCGGGGTGCCGAGCGGGGTGACGGTGAATTGAAGGGGCCGGGGCTGCTCTGGCCGTCCCAAAGTTCAGTAAAGTTCAGCCCAACGGGCGTTCCGTGTTGGCCGTATCGGCCGCACTGGCCGCACTGGCCGCGCCTGCGGCGTCGTCCGCGTGGTCGCGATACCAGGGCGGGAGAGCGCCGTCGCACAAATCGGCGATCTCCAGCGCCGCCGCGAGGTGGTCGGGCGACATGAGCGCCGCAGGCGCGGCGGGCGGTTCGGGGTGCAGATGGACCAGCGCCTCGGCCACCCCGGTGGCTGCGGGGGCGGCGATGCGGTCGGGTCCGGCCTCGCGAAACCGGTCGGGGCCATAGGCGCGCAGCAGGAACATCAGCAACCGGTCGCTCTGGCGCAGGCGGCGGCCGACGCGGTTGCCGTCGCGGTCGAACACCGGCTCGTCGGTGCCGACCAGCGCGCGTTCGAAGGCGGCGTCGAGCAATTTCTTCGACGCCGCATCGATCGCCGCCGACCAGGCGCGGTCGAACGCTTCGGCCCCCGGTGCGCGGCGCAGGCGATAGGCGGAGGATTCGGACATGCCGACGCGCTGCGCCGCGGTGGCGACCGAGCCGGTATCGGCCAGCGCCTCGATGAAGGCGCGCTGCTTGTCGGGCGACCAGCCGTCCTTGCGGCGCTTTTTCAGCACCGGCACCCAGTCGTAGGCGGCGGGGTCGTGGCCGTGCGCGTCGAACGCGGGGGTGGCGGTGGAGTCGGGCGAGGCGATGGGGGCGATGTGGCTCATCCGCCAGCTTGGAGCATGGCGGGAGAATGTAGGACAGCGGTTTTTGGGGTGGGGTGTGCGAAATAGGATTGGGCGGCGAGGAGATGGGGTTTCACGCGAAGGCGCCAAAAGAAATTGGCCCTCACCCTATTTCGTCACCCCAAACTTGGTCCCAGCTATTTTGCTTTCGCGGCGCGCGCAGCCGCTTTTGCGGCCTGACGCTCGGCTTTTGCTGCTTTGGCTTTCGCTGTGGCCTCGACCCATTCCTCATGATCGCCTGGCGTGTAGCAAAATCCGGATAATGGTTTGGCTTTGCTCTCTTCGCCCGGCGTCCAGAGGTCGAGCGAAGAGATTTCGAAACCCTTGGACTTGCGACGAAACAGCCCGTCATAGATACCGAGCAGACTGCCGTCAGCGGCATAAGCGCGCCACTGGCCGCGTCCCCGCACTTCATATCCGCCGAGGCGTAGGCCGATGAGTTCGATGCGATCGACGCGCGCAGCCCATGGATCGCGAATGTCCATCAATTCGGTTATTTTGGCACCGTCGATTGACCAGCTACGGTCTTGCTTGCGACTGGTATAGACGGGTTTCAGATCGGCATTGACCGCCGCGAGCGCAAGATAGGCACGGAGCGCCGGCTCTGCTTCGGCATTGAAGCGTGCGGTCTGCTTGTCGTTCGGTACCCATGTGAGGTTCAGGCAATTTTCGGGAATGCCTCGATTAGATCGGGCCACCGCTTGGCCGATCACGTCGGCCATGAAACCGGCGTTATATTGCGCTGTGGCACTTGAAGGCAGCAGCGCCCCGGCGGCCGCAGCGATAATCAGACCATATTTCATGGATTTCGTTCCCTCATTCCCCGATGCAAGGAGTGCAAGGCGTATGAAGCGGTGTCAAGCGCGACTGGCTTTGCTTTGAATCCGTGGCGCTGTTCCGACTGCCCGGTTGTCGTTCCGGGCTTGATCCGGGGCCATACGACGGCCGTAGGATGGACCCCGGATCAAGTCCGGGGTGACGAGATTGGGTTGGAATGGAGGCTTCTCTTCAAATCGACATGCCGGACTCGATCCGGCATGATGATGCGGCATGAGGCAAGTGGGGATTTAGTAAACTGTCACTGTAATTCCGTAATTCCCGAAATTCTCCGAAATTCTCCGAAATTATAAATCAGAGATTATTGCATCTTTCACCGTAATTACTATATATTATAGCGCTTACGCATTTAAGGTTGGCACAAGATATGTCAAAAAAATCATTGACTCGTGTGGTGGCTGAGATCGATGGAGCGCTATATCCTCTTCTTTCTATTGGAGAAAATTCAAATGGGCGTCTTATTTTGAAGCCCAAGAAATCAAAGTTTAATATCCAGGATGGAATATGGCGCGAGACGATTGAGCAAAAGATCACCGTTCATCCACCCAGTGATTCTGGAAACAACACAATACACCATACTATACGAACTAATGGTTCATCAGATATTGAGACATATCAGGTAACTTCTGCTGTAAAGAATGGAGGATTGTGCTTAATTTATGCGCACACATTCGGGGATTTGACACTAAGTAATCCTTCATCACTTATACGTAAAAATGATAGAGTTTATAAAATAGCAAAATTCTATCCAAAAAAATCAGTTCTTCATATGTTAGTATTCATTTCTTCATCCGATTCAACAATAAATTTTATTGATGAGGATAAAAACTATAATAGATATATTATAAATTTTTCTAATGTTTCTGTTATTATTGTTACGACCTTTACGTATATGCCTTCGCTCGTTGAAGGATGGCTAATGCACTTCGCGACCGCCCCACCGAGAGTTGGTGGGAAATTTTTCGGAGAACCATTTGCTCCAACTGATGGGCTATCTCCGCAAGAGGCGAGAGGCGTAGCCGGAATGCAGCTTATCCGCTCCCACCTTTATGTGCATGAACGGGCTAAGGCATTCTTGGCTAGCTGTGCGCATAATGACGAGGTGTCGTTTGATCCGGCTCTTGAAGAAGCCATTCGATGGTCATTGGCGCTGAGCTTTCGCAGTACGCCCATTATACCTTCTGATGACGGTAGGGCTAGAAGTCAGGCCTGAGCCTTCTCGCGTAGGCAGTTACAGCCCATGGCAGCTATGATAATATTTTGATTGCATTGAGTTCTTGTGGGAAAGCGATTCCTCAAACCGAAAACCCGCCCGCGTTCCGCCGGTTCGATCCCGCCGCCAGCACCTTCTTGCCCGTCGGGGTCAGCGCCCACTTTGCGCCCTGCTGCACCACCAGACCCAGCGTGACGAGTTCGTCGCGGATGGGGTCGGTGGGGAGTTGAGGGCGGCGGTTCGAGAGGCCTTCGAGGGTGGCGCGCTGGGGTTGGCTGAGGATCAGCAGTTTCTGTTTTTTCTTGTCGGTCATTCGGGTGGCCTTTTGACTCTATTCCTGCGCGGGTGTGTAAGCGGTCCTGCCCTCCCCGCTGCGACTAGCGAACAAGTTCGCAAGTCTCGCTGCCCCTCCCGCTTGCGGGAGGGGGTTGAGTGCGCGTTTATTCCGCGGCGATGCCGGCAGCCTTGAACATGTCCTCGCCGTCGCTTTCGGCGTCGTTGACCGGCGCGGCGTCGTCGTTGCTCTTGGCCTTCTTGCGGCTGTCGAAGCTTGACCAGACGGTGTTCCAGTCGCCGCGGGTCGCGGCCTTGCTGTATTCGGTGGCGCGGGTTTCGAAGAAGTTGGCGTGCTCGACGCCGTTCAGCAGCGGGGCGAGCCAGGGGAGGGGGTGTTCGTCGATCATGTAGATCGGCTGGAAGCCGAGCTGCCCCAGGCGCCAGTCGGCGATGTAGCGGATGTAGCGCTTGATCTCCTTCGGCGTCATGCCGGGGACCGGGCCTTGCTCGAAGGCGAGGTCGATGAACGCATCCTCGAGCCGCACCGTCTTCTGGCAGCAGTCGATGATGTCTTCCTTCACCGCCTTGGTCAGGCAGTCGCGTTCCTTGACGAAGGCGTGGAACAGGCGGGTGATGCCCTCGCAGTGCAGGCTCTCGTCGCGGATCGACCAGCTGATGATCTGGCCCATGCCCTTCATCTTGTTGAAGCGCGGGAAGTTCATCAGCATCGCGAAGCTAGCGAAGAGCTGCAAGCCTTCGGTGAAGCCGCCGAACATCGCGAGGGTGCGCGCGATATCCTCGTCATTGTCGACGCCGAAGGTGCCCATATAGTCGTGCTTGGCGCGCATCTCGTCATATTCGAGGAACATGCCGTACTCGCTCTCGGGCATGCCGATCGTGTCGAGCAGGTGCGAATAGGCCGCGATGTGGACCGTTTCCATGTTGCTGAACGCGGTCAGCATCATCTTGATCTCGGTCGGCTTGAACACGCGGCCATATTTGTCGTGGTAGCAGTCCTGCACCTCGATATCGGCCTGGGTGAAGAAGCGGAAGATTTGCGTCAGCAAATTGCGTTCGTGGTCGCTGATCTTCTGCGCCCAGTCGCGGCAATCCTCGCCCAGCGGCACTTCCTCGGGCACCCAGTGAATCTGCTGCTGGCGCTTCCAGAACTCGAACGCCCAGGGATATTCGAAGGGCTTGTAGGTCTTGCGGGCTTCGAGAAGGGACATGCGGTTTATCCTTGGATCAGATCTTGTTCGTCATTCCGGCGAAAGCCGGAATCCATCGATGGGTTGCGCTCTCCCCGCGTGGACCCCGGATCAAGTCCGGGGTGACGAGGGAGGGGCGAAGGTTCACTGGCAGGCCAGGCACTCGTCGTAGTCGGTGCTTTCGGCGCTGAGTTCGAACTTCGGCGCCTCGGCGGTGTTGTCGGCCTCGACCCCGCCCGCGAAGCCGGCGCGCTGCACCGATTTCGAGCGGAGATAATAGAGCGATTTGATGCCGAGCTCCCACGCGCGGTAGTGGAGCATGAGTAGGTCCCATTTCTCGACGTCGGCGGGGATGAACAGGTTCAGCGACGCGGCCTGGTCGATATAGGGGGTGCGGTCGGCGGCGAGTTCGAGCAGCCAGCGCTGGTCGATCTCGAAGCTGGTCTTGTAGCAGTCCTTCTCGTCCTGGGTCAGGAAGTCGAGGTGCTGGACGCTGCCGCCGCGTTCGAGGATCGAGTTCCACACCGCGTCGCTGTTCTTCGCCTTGTCGACGAGCAAAGCCTCGAGGTGCGGGTTGCGGATCGAGAAGCTGCCCGACAGCGTCTTGTGGGTGTAGATGTTCGCGGGGATCGGCTCGATGCACGCGCTGGTGCCGCCGCAGATGATGCTGATCGACGCGGTCGGCGCGATCGCCATCTTGCACGAAAAGCGCTCCATCACGCCCTGATCGGCGGCGTCGGGGCAGGGGCCGCGTTCCTTGGCGAGCAGCATCGAGGCCTGATCGACCTGCGCGCGGATATGCTTGAAGACGCGCAGGTTCGACGATTTCGCCATCGCCCCCTCGAACGGCAGGCCGCGCGCCTGCAGGAAGCTGTGGAAACCCATCACGCCGAGGCCGACCGAGCGCTCGCGGCTCGCGCTATATTTGGCGCGCGCCATTTCGGGCGGGGCGCGGTCGATATAGTCCTGAAGCACGTTGTCGAGCATGCGCATGACATCCTCGATGAACTGCTTGTCGCCGTTCCACTCGTCCCAGGTTTCGAGATTGAGCGACGAGAGGCAGCAGACCGCGGTGCGATCGTTGCCGAGATGGTCGCGGCCGGTCGGCAGGGTGATTTCCGAGCAGAGGTTCGAGGTCGAGACCTTGAGCCCGAGGTCGCGATGATGCTTGGGCATCATGCGGTTCACCTGATCGATGAAGATGATGTAGGGCTCGCCGGTCGCGAGGCGCGTCTCGACGAGCTTCTGGAACAGGCTGCGCGCGTCGACGGTGCCGCGGACGCTCTGGTCCTTGGGGCTGCGCAGATTGAATTCGGCGCCGTCGCGGACGGCCTCCATGAACTCGTCGGTGATGAGGACGCCGTGGTGGAGGTTGAGCGCCTTGCGGTTGAAATCGCCCGACGGCTTGCGGACCTCGAGGAACTCCTCGATTTCGGGGTGCGAGATGTCGAGGTAGCAGGCAGCCGAGCCGCGGCGGAGCGACCCTTGCGAGATCGCGAGAGTGAGCGAGTCCATCACGCGGACGAAGGGGATGATGCCGCTGGTCTTGCCGTTGAGGCCGACGGGTTCGCCGATGCCGCGCACCGCGCCCCAATAGGTGCCGATGCCGCCGCCGCGGCTGGCGAGCCAGACATTCTCGTTCCAGGTGCCGACGATCCCCTCGAGGCTGTCGTCGACGCTGTTGAGGTAGCAGGAGATGGGCAGGCCGCGGCCGGTGCCGCCGTTCGAAAGCACCGGGGTCGCGGGCATGAACCACAGCTTCGAGATATAGTCGTAGAGGCGCTGGGCGTGGTCGGCGTCGTCGGCATAGGCCGAGGCGACGCGCGCGAAGAGATCCTGATAGGATTCGCCGGGGAGGAGATAGCGGTCGCGCAGCGTTTCCTTGCCGAAATCGGTGAGCAGCGAATCGCGGCCGGCGTCGGTCGCGATGGCGAATCGGCGGGCGTGGACCTTGGGCTCGCCGCTGTCGTTCAGCTTGGCGGTCTCGGGAGCCGATTCGCCCCCCGATTCGCCCTTCGCTTCGGAGGCTGCCGGAGCGTCATTCTTTGCCAGTTCCACCGTCGCCACGTCGCTCGTCTCCACCCGTTCCGTCTCGCGAAAATCCATCTAACTCGTCCCCGTTCTGCCGATGCGCCGCGGCGCATATGTTCCTGTCTTGTTCGACTCAGGGCGAAGCCCCGATCCTAGCATCTAAACGCGTCCCCGGGGCACTTATTTTCGGCGCAAAGAGGGTTTTCCCGGGCCCATGCGTGATGGGCGACGGAAATCCGCCACTTTCGGCCTGATACTATTTCTTGGGGTGCCCCCGTGGCTGACCCACCACCTATAGTGCCACGTCGGCGCGCCGATGCAAGACGGTAAATGACAGATTGAGGACTCAACTCGTCGATAATTTGATTCGGTTCACCGCTCGCCGGATGCGCGTCATGGCAATGCGCCGCGCTTTTCCTGGGGGTTCGCGGGCGAGGGATCGGCGAGCCTTGAAATGCCGCCGTGGGGGTCGCGGAGCCAGCGCGGGTCAGGACAAAGAAAAAGGGCCCCGGACATGTCCGGAGCCCTTTTCTGATTTTGTGTCCAGGTCAGGCCGAGCCGCCACCGCTTTCGGTGCCGCCGCCGCCCAGGAATCTCCAGAACCAACCCATGTCAGATCTCCTGTTGGCACTGCCCACGAGGAACAGTTAACGGAGCATATACCTTAATAGACAAGGTAAATCGAGTCTTAACTATAATCCCGCACGAACGATTGCTGCCAATCTGGCAGTCAGGCGGTGCGGCTGTGGGGGGAGGCGGAGAGGCTATTCACCAGTTCGGTAAATAGCTGTGGTTTTCCAAGCAGGTATCCCTGGCCGACATCGCAGCCCAATTGGCCCAGAAGCGCGAGCGTCGGCGCATCTTCGATGCCTTCGGCGACCGCGACGGCGCCCAGACGGTGCGCGAGATCGATCGTCGATTTGACGACTTCGAGGTTCCGCTGCGAATCGCGCATCGTCATGACGAATCGCTTGTCGATCTTGATCTCGTCGGCCTCGATCTCGGTCAGATATTCGAGATTCGACTGGCCGGTGCCATAATCGTCGATCGACAGGCGGATACCGGCGCGGCGGAGCTGCGCGAGCGTCTGCTTCGCCTGGCGGCTGTTCTCGATCTGCGCGGTTTCGGTGATCTCGATCGTCAGCTTCTCGGCGGGCAGATGATGCGCGGTCAGCATGACGCGGATCGTCCCGACGAGGTCGCTGTGGTCGAGCAGGGTCGCCGACAGATTGACCGACATATGGATGTCGAACCCGCGCTGATGGAGTTCGGCCGCCGAGCGGACCGCCTGGTCCATCACGAACAGGGTGAGGCGATAGATGTCCTGGCTCTTTTCGGCCTGGACGATGAACTCGTCGGGCGGAATCGGGCCGCGCGTCGGGTGCGTCCAGCGCGCCAGCGCCTCGACCCCGACAAGCTCTTTCGTCGTGATCCCGTACTGCGGCTGGAAGGCGACCCAGATGTCGCCGCCCGACAGCGCGTCTTCGAGCTGCGAATGGAAGGACAATTGCCAGCCCGCGTCGTCCTTTTGCCGCGGCGTATATTTGGTCCACAGCGACCGGGTGCGGATCGACTTTTCGGCGGCGACGAGCGCGGCGGCGAGGCGCTGCGCGTTCGAGCCCTCGAACTCGTCGTTGACCCCGAAGGCGATGGCGACGTCGACGCGAAGCTCGCCGATCGTCAGCGGCGCGTTGAACAGCGCGGCAAGGCCAGCGAGCTGCCCCTCGATCTGGCTGTGCTGATAATAGGGAACGAGCCAGGCGAAAGTGCCGTCGAGATCGTGGTGCAGCACCGTGCCCTGCGACGCGAGCTGGAGGCGGCGGGTGACCTGCTCGACGAGCTGGCCGATACCGTCACCGGGGATGAAGGCGGCGAGATCTTCGAAATTGACGACCTTGGCGGCGATGATGGTCGCGCTGCCGAATGGGGCTTGTCCACGGAGCGCCTCGAAGTTCGGGAGGCCGGAAATGGGGTTTTCCCGCTGTGCCGAATCACGGCGCCGCGCGCGCGCGGCGTTGGCGCCGATCGCCATGAGGAAGAAAAGGGCCGCCCCGATCGAAATCGTGATGAGCTGCGAGGAAAGGAAGGCCTTTGTCGCGATCAACACGATGAACATGGTGTATCCAGCGAGGCTGAACCGGCGACTGCGGTTCGCCATCAGCAACGGCACCATGACGACGACGACCAGCCCAAGTGCCGGCCACCAGCCGAGATTGACCGGATTGCCGCGCCGCAGCGCTTCGCCCGCGATCAAATGGATATAGGCGCCGGGCACCGTGTCGTGCCCCGGCAGATAATGGCGGTCGAACAGGCGCGATGCGGTGGGGGCAAAGATGACATCCTTGCCCCCGAGTTCGCGTTCGCCGATCTTGCCGGTGATGACGTCGATGGCGCTATATTGCTTGATGCTTTGCAGCCGGTAAGAGAAATCGACCCGAAAATCCTCGGCCCGATCCGCCGATTTATTCGCCAGAACCGCTGCGAAACTGGGAAGGAGACGGCCTTCGGCGCGATACATCAACGGCACGTCCCAGACCTGCCAGAGCTGCTTTTCCCAGGCGATGCTGGCCCGGACGGCCTGATCGCCGAACGACGGATCGGGAAAAATGGTGATCAGCTCGTCGGTGCCGGGAACCTGGCGGGTCGGAACGCCGAGCACCACGCGATTGCCCATGGCGCGGACCGCGGCCGTAATGCTTTTGAGGCCGCCATAATCGTCGGGCCGCTGATAATCGAAATCGATGAACAGCCGTTTCGCATGCGCCCGGTCGATGGCGCGAATGAGCGCGGCATGGTCACGTCGGTCAAATTCGCCGCCGCGAGATGCCGCGAGCGTGGGATCGTCAAGGCCGACGACGACGATATCGCCCGAAACATCGCGATAGGCGAGGCGGCTGGTTATGCTGGCAATCACACGGTCGGGGAGTTCGCCGGCCCCGCTGACGCCGGCAAGAATGCTGAGCAGCAGCGACAGAGCAAGCGCCCGCCAGCTGATCACCATCTTCTGTCCGAGCTTCAGCACGCGCGTCTCCAGCATTGCCGGACGGACTTAGCGTTCGATGGTTATCATTGCGTTAATCATGAGCCCCATCCCGCCCTCTCGCATCGTGCGAGAGGACGAGGATTTCCGCCGCCTTCAGGCGATCGCAGGAAGCGGCGCGAGGGCGGCGTCGCCGGCGAGCGCCGAGGCCGCGAGGCCGGTGGCCGCCGGGACGATCTGTTCGAGATAGAAGCGCGTCGAGGCGATCTTTGCCTCGAGGAAGGCGGTGTCGCCTTCGCCCGCGTCGAGCGCGGCGCGCGCGGCGCGATTCTGCAACGCCATCAGCCAGCCGCAGGTCGCGGTCGCGAGCATGGTGAGATAGGGATAGCTGCCCGCCAGCCGGTCGGGCGTCGAGGCCTGTTCGAGCCAGTCGGTGACGTGGCGGCAGGTTTCGGCCAGCTCGGCGAGCGGCGGGAAATCGGCGGCGCCGTGCGCGATGTCGTCGATCAGCGAACGCACCCCGTCGCCGCCCGCGAGGCCGAGCTTGCGCCCGACGAGATCGGCGGCCTGGATGCCGTTGGTGCCTTCGTAGACGGGCGCGATGCGCGCGTCGCGATAATGCTGCGCGGCGCCCGTTTCCTCGATGAAGCCCATGCCGCCGTGGACCTGGACGCCGAGGCTTGCGACCTCGCAGCCGATGTCGGTCGCGTGCGCCTTGGCGAGCGGGATGAGGACGTCGGCGCGCAGCTTCGCCGTCTCGTCCCCGAGCTTGCCGAAATCGGTCTGCGCCGACGCATAATAGATGAGCGCGCGCGCGGCCTCGGTCTGCGCGCGCATCCGCCACAGCATCCGCTTGACGTCGGGATGATGCCCGATCGTCACGGGGGTGCGGTCCGCCGAGCCCGCGAGCGACGACTGGACGCGCTCGGCGGCGTAGCGCTGCGCCTGCTGGGTCGCGCGCTCGGCGATCTGGACGCCCTGGCAGCCGACCATCAGCCGGGCGTTGTTCATCATCACGAACATCGCCTTCATGCCGCCCATCTCGTCGCCGACGATCTCACCCAGGCAGTCCTCGCCCTCGCCATAGACCATCACCGCGGTCGGCGAGCCGTGGATGCCGAGCTTATGCTCGATCGAGGCGCAATGGACGCCGTTCGGGATCGTCGGATTGCCGTCGGCGTCGAGCCGGTATTTGGGAACGAGGAAGAGCGAGATGCCGCGCGTCCCCTCGGGCGCGCCGGGGGTGCGGGCGAGGACGAGGTGGACGATATTGTCGGTGAGGTCGTGCTCGCCGAAAGTGATGAAGATCTTCTGGCCCTTGATCCGGTAGAGGCCTGCGTTCGGTCCCTCCGTCACCTTTTCGGCGGTCGAGCGGAGCGCGCCGACGTCGCTGCCCGCGCTCGGCTCAGTGAGGTTCATCGTGCCGTTCCACGCGCCGGTGATCAGCTTGGGGAGCCAGGTTTGGCGCTGTTCTTCGGTGCCATAGGCCATCAGCGCGTGGATCGCGCCGGGGGTCAGGATATTGCACAATGTGAAGCCCATGTCGGCGGTGCCGAGCGCCTCGATCACCACGGTCGCGAGGGTGAAGGGCAGGTTCTGCCCGCCATATTCGCCGGGGCCGTCGAGGCTGCCCCAGCCTGCCTCGACGAACTGCCGGTAAGCCTCCTTGAAGCCCGGGGGCATGGTGACCTTGCCGTCCTGCCATTTGGGATTCTGGACGTCGCCGACGCGGTTGAGCGGGGCATAAACCTCGGCGGCGAAGTCGCCGATTCCGGTGACGATCGCCTCGACCATGTCGGGGGTCGCGGCGGCGAATGTCTCGTGCGCCGCCATCGCGTCGATCCTTGCGATATGGCCGAGGACGAAAAGCTGTTCGGTGGTGGGCGGCGTATAGGTCATGGGGTGCCGACTTTCCTGGTGATTCCGTTGCAGGCGGCGCTATAGCGCGGCATGGCCGAGGGTCAAACGAACGAACCCGCCGGGACCGAAATTCGTCCCTATGGCGCCGACGCGGTTTCGCGGGCGGCGGCCTGCATCGCGCGCGGGCTGCCGGTCGCGGTGCCGACCGAGACGGTCTACGGCCTTGCCGCCGACGCGCGCGACTCGGCGGCGGTCGCGCGCATCTATGCCGCGAAGGGACGGCCCGATTTCAACCCGCTGATCGTCCATGTGCCGTCGCTCGCGGCGGCGGAGAAGCTGGGCGTGTTCGGCGAAGCGGAGCGGGCGCTGGCCCGGGCTTTCTGGCCGGGTCCGCTGACGCTGGTCGTGCCGCGCACCCATGATTGCCCGGTGGCGAGCATCGCGACCGCAGGGCTGGGCACTATCGCGCTGCGCGTGCCGGGGCACCGCGCGATGCAGGCGCTGCTCGAAGCGACCGGCGCGCCGCTCGCCGCGCCGAGCGCCAATGCGAGCGGGCGGATCAGCCCGACGAAGGCAAGCCATGTGGTCGCCAGCCTCGACGGGCGGATCGCGCTGGTGATCGACGACGGCGCCACGACGGCGGGGGTCGAATCGACGATCGCGCGCGTGGCGGACGGCGCGGTGCAGGTGCTGCGGCCGGGGCCGGTGACCGCGGCGATGCTGGCGGAGGCTTCGGGGCTGGCGGTGACGGCGCGCGCGGGCGCCGACGTCGTCGCGCCGGGGATGCTCGCGAGCCATTATGCGCCGGGCAAGCCGGTGCGGCTGAACGCCGCCGCGTTCGAGGCCGACGAGTTCGGGATCGGGTTCGGCGGGCTTGCGGGCGACTATCAGCTCAGCGCGGGCGGTGATGCGGTCGAGGCGGCGGCGCGGCTGTTCGACGCGCTGCACGCGGGCGCGGCGAGCGCGAAGCCGAAGATCGCGGTGGCGGCGATTCCCGACGCGGGGCTGGGCGCGGCGATCAACGACCGGCTCGCGCGCGCGGCGGTGTGAATTTTTGGTTCACGCGGAGACGCGGAGGCGCGGAGAAGGAGATTTGGGCCGACAGGCCCCATTTCCTCCCGGCATTGCGTTTAGAAGAAGTGTCGAAGGAAAAGGCCGCTTCGCGGCAAGCGCGACATCTCCGCGCCTCCGCGTCTCCGCGTGAAACTAAATAGGGACTGTCCCTATTTTTGTGGGTCACGCCGCCGCGGGTTCGACCGGGTCGCCGTGCGGGGTCTTGCGGGCGACGATCAGGCAGGCGGCGACGATCAGCAGCGCGCCGGCGATCGTCGGCCAGGTGACCGGCTCGTTGTAGAAGATCCAGCCGAAGGTCATCGCCCAGAGGAAACCGGTATATTCGGTCGTCGCGAGAATCTGCGCCTCGGCGCGGGCATAGGCCCAGCTCAGGAACAGCAGCGAGATCGTCGCGAGGGTGGCGGCGCCGAGAATAGGCGCGGCGTGGCCCGCGTCCGGCACCACGGCGAACCACGGCGCGCCCACGGCGAGGAATAGCGTCACGAACAGGTTCTGGAAGAAGGCGATCTCCATCGGCCCCGCCATCTTCGCCTGCCGTCGCGCGAGGATGAGATTATAGGCATAGAAGACCGCCGACAGGAATACCGCGCCGACCGCCCACAAGGCCTCGGGCGCATAGTCGCCGCCGCCGAGCTTGCCCGCGACGATGACGGCCACGCCGCACAGCCCGAGCATCGAAGCGGCGATCGAGCGCGGGCCGATCGTTTCGCCCAGAAAAATCGCGGCCATGTAGAGCGTCAGCAGCGGCGCGACGAAGGCGAGCGCGATGGCTTCGGCCATCGGCAGCCGCGCGAGCGCCCAGAAAAAGGTGATCGCCATCCCCGCGACGAACAGCGCGCGCCATGCGTGGATGCGCATCGTCGGCGCGTCGGGCATCGCGGGGCGCATCGCGAAATAGAGCGCCCCGCTGAGCAGCGCGCCCGCGCCGGTGCGCCAGAACACGGCATTATAGGCGCCGATGCCGATCGACAGCCCCTTCATCAGCACGTCCATCGCCGAATAGGTCGCGATCCCCGCGCAGGCGACGAGGAAGGGGATCAGCGGCGAGGGCGAATCGGGGCGCATGGGTGGGGCTGTAGGGTGTGATTGGTGCTTAATGAAGCTGCCGTGTGTCCCCGCGAAGGCGGGGACCCATCTCCGGTCGGTTCCATCTTGCACCAGCCGGAGATGGGCTCCCGCCTTCGCGGGAGCACGCAGCTTTTTTACAAAGGCCTCGTCCTATTCGATCCCGTCGGTCCGCCGGATGAAGTCGGCGACGTCGCTGTGCATCTCGCCGAGCAGCGCGGGGTTTACGTAGACCATGTGGCCCGAGGAATAATATTTATACGCGATGTTCGCCTGCAACTCCTTCGGCACCGGCAGGTGCCTCAATTCGTAGCGGCCCGCGAAATAGGGGGTCGAGACGTCGAAATAGCCGCCGGTGACGAGCAATTTCATTTTCGGATTCTGCTTCATCGCGACCGCGAGGTCGGGGAGCACGTTCGGAAGCGCGATCAGCGCGCGGTCGGCGCCGGGCGGGCGGTGCTTGTAATCCCAGCTCGAATAGACATCGAGCCCGCCCTCATAATGCGTCCCCGCGCCATAGCCCAAGGTGCCGCGAACATAGTCGTTGAAGGCGGCGGTGTAAGCCGCGCCGATCGCGCTGCCCTGCGGGTCGTTCGACGCGACCTTGCTCAACGGATCGAGCGTCGCGCCGGTGAAGCGCGTGTCGAGCGTGCCGGTGGTCAGTCCCTTGTCGGCGAGCAGTTCCTTTTGCAGCGCGCCATATTCGATGCGGAGGTTGGTCCTCAGCAGATAGTCGACCGGGAGGCCGGTGAAGGCGTGGAGCTTCGCCGCGACCGCCTGCCGCTCGGCGTCGCTGAGGTCGTTGCCCTTCATCAGCGCGAGCGTGTAGTCGCCGGTCGCGAAAGTCTCGGCCTCGGCGAGCCACGAGGCGAGGTCGCGGCCTGCCCCGGCGCGCTTGTGATACCAGGCGGTCGCGGCATAGGTCGGGAGCGACACCACATAGGGGAGGTCGACGCCCGGATTAAGCTGCGGATCGTCGGGGATCAGGTCCCAGTTCAATATGTCCGAAAGCAGGATGACGCCATTGAGGTCGATGTCCTGCCGTTGCAGCGCGAGCGTCATTCCCGCGGCGCGCATCGTCCCATAGCTTTCGCCATAAAGATATTTGGGCGATTTCCAGCGGCCGTATTTTGACAGGAAGTCGCGGACGAAGACGGTGAAGGCGTGGATGTCCTGATCGACGCCGAACCAGGCCTTGTCCTTGTCCTTGCCCGCGACGCGGCTGAAGCCGGTGCCGGGGGCATCGACGAAGACGAGGTCGGAAACGTCGAGCAGGCTCTGGTCGTTGGCGACGGTGCGATAGGGGGCGCTGCCGTGCGCCAGATCGGGCGTCTCGACGCGCACCGGGCCATAGGCGCCCATGTGGAGCCACAGCGTCGGCGAGCCGGGACCGCCGTTGAACAGGAAAGTGACGGGGCGGCTGTCGGCGGGCGCGCCTTCCTTGAAATAGGCGGTGTAGAACATCGAGGCTTCGGAGTTCGGGACGTCCTCGGCGGCGTCCTTGTCCCGCTTGCGCTCGATCGGGACGGTGTCGTCCCAGCCCTTGGGGTGGATGACGAGCGTGCCCGCGACCGCGCGATAGGGGATGGCGACGCCGCCGACGGTCACCGAGCCGCGACTCTCGACCTCGGTGGGCGCGAACATCGGTGCGTCGGGGACGGGCTTTTCGGTCGCGGGGCGCGCTTCCTTCGACTGCGCGGTGGCGCAGCCGGCGAGGGTCAGCGCGAGGGCGGCGGCGGTGATGAATTTCATGCGATCGATCTCATCTTCATTGGATTGCCCTCTCTCGTCACCCCGGATCAAGTCCGGGGTGACGAAGAAACGAAATCCAGCGGTTTGTCAAAAGCGTGCCTGCCCGGCGCCGTCGATGTTGAGTTTCTGCCCCGAGCAATAGGGGTTTGCGTCGCTGACGAACCAGAGCACCGCCGCGGCGACATCGTCGGGGGTGGGGACGCGGCCGAAGGGGAATCGCGCGTCGAGATCGTGGATGTCGCCGCCGGTGATCGCGCGCGCGAGGCGTTCGCCCATATCGCTGACGGTCAGCGACGGCGCGACGATGTTGACGCGGACGCCGCTGCGGACCTCTTCCTTGGCGAGGGTGAGCGCCAGCGCCTCGCCCGCCGCCTTCGCCATATTATAGGGCGCGCCGTTCGCCGCGTGGCCGAGCGTCGCGACGCTCGAGATGACGATGATGTCGCTGCGATCATGCTGGCGAAGCTGCGGCAGCGCGAGGCGCGAGATGCGGTGCGCCCCGACGGCGTGGATCGCGAGCAATTTCTCGACCTCGGCGGCGTCGGTGTCGGCAACGGTCTTGCCGCGGCTGGCGACGCCGGCATTGTTGATCAGGATCGAGAGCGGGCCGAAGTCGGCCGCGATCGCGGCGATCATCGCGGCGGAGGCGTCCTCGTCGGCGACCGAAGCCTGATAGGCCTTGGCCTTGCGGCCGAGCGCGGCGATGGCGGCGACGGTTTCGGCGGCGGCTTCGCCATCGCGCGTATAATTGACCGCGACGTCGGCGCCCGCCTTCGCCAGCGCGAGCGCGATGCCGCGGCCGATGCCGCGCGACGCGCCGGTGACGAGCGCGGTGCGGCCCGCGAGATCGATGTCTGCCATCATTCTTCCTCTTCCATCAGTTCGGTATAGATTTCGTCATCGCTGCGGCTCGCGGCGTTGCGCCATTTGGGCGCCGCCTTGCGGTTCAGCACATGGCCCTCGGCGTCGAGGATCGCGACCGTCGGGGTGCCTTTGATCGTGAAGCCGAAGCGTCCCGGGATTTCGGGGTTGCGGCCGAGGCCCTCGACCTGCGGCATGCCGATGTCGGCGAAGACGATCTCGTATTTCTCGCGCACCGGTGCGAAGCGATCGGTCGCGATCAGATTGGCGAGCCACGCGCTGTCGTGGCAGCCGTTGGTTCCCATGATGAGCAGGACATGCTTGCCCGAAGCCGCCGCGTCGGCGAGCGCGGCATCGATCGCTTTCATAAAATCGGTGTCGGGGTCGAAGGCGTCGGTCTTGTAGGGCTCGGCGACGCCGGCCATCGGGCGGGCTTCGCCTGCCGCGGCGGCGGCGGGCAGGAGCAGGAAGGCGGCGAGCGGGAGGGCGATGAGGCGGGTCATGGCCGCACGATAGGTTTTGCATGACGTTTCCGTCAACGTCAGTTAGCTTCGCTGTCATGAGCTGGAAAAAAGAAGTGGGCGAACTCGCCGCGCGGCGGGCGATGGCCGAGAAGATGGGCGGGGCCGAGAAGGTCGCGCGGCAGCATGGGCGCGGCAAGATGGACGCGCGGGCGCGGCTCGCGGCGATCGTCGATCCGGGGAGCTTTCGCGAGATCGGCAAGATCGCGGGGCGTGGCAGCTATGGCCCCGACGGCGAGCTCGAAGACCTTGCCGCGAGCAATTTCATCTTCGGGCGCGCGAATATCGACGGGCGGCCCGTGGTCGCCTCGGCCGACGATTTCACCGTGCGCGGCGGCGCGGCCGACGCGGCGCTGCACCGGAAATTCATCCAGTGCGAGGCGATGGCGCACGAATATCGCCTGCCGCTGATCCGCATGATCGACGGCACCGGCGGCGGCGGCTCGGTCAAGACGCTCGAGGATATGGGCTATACCTATATCCCGCACGTGCCGGGGTGGCACGAGATCATCGCCAATCTCGATTGCGTACCGGTCGTCGCGCTCGCATTGGGGCCGACCGCGGGGCTGGGCGCGGCGCGGGTCGTCGCGAGCCATTACAGCATCATGGTGCGCGGGCTGTCGCAGCTCTTCGCGGCGGGGCCGGCGGTCGCGGCGGCGATCGGCGACACGCTCGACCGCGAGGAGCTGGGCGGGACCGACGTCCATACGCGCAACGGCGTCGTCGACGACGAGGTGGCGAGCGAGGCGGAGGCGTTCGCGGCGGCGCGGCGGTTCCTCTCCTATCTGCCGTCGTCGATCCACGACCGCGCGGCGCGGACGGCGTGCAGCGATCCCGTGGGGCGGCGCGAGGAGGCTTTGCTGTCGATCGTGCCGCGCGAGGCGAAGCAGGTCTATTCGATGCGGCGGATTGCGAATGCCGTGTTCGACCAGGGCAGTTTCTTCGAGATGGGGTCGCGCTGGGGGCGGGCGGCGATCACCGCCTTTGCGCGGCTCGATGGGTATCCGGTCGCGGTGCTCGCGAGCGATCCCTCTTTTTTGGGCGGATCGTGGGATGCGAAGACGAGCGAGAAGGCCGAGCGCTTCGTCAAGCTGGCCGACCAGTTCCGGCTGCCGATCGTCCATCTCGTCGACAACCCCGGCTTCATGATCGGCGGCGAGGCCGAGCGGACGGGGACGATCCGCTATGGCGTGCAGGCGATGAACGCGATCTATCGCGCGACGGTGCCGCTCGCGAGCGTGGTGGTACGGCGCGCTTACGGGATCGCGGGGAGCGCGATGTCGAACGCCGAGCGATTCCAGTATCGCTTCGCCTGGCCCTCGGGCGACTGGGGCAGCCTGCCGATCGAGGGCGGGGTCGAGGTCGCCTACAAGAGCGAACTCGAAGCCGCCGAGGACCCGGCGGCGCATCTGGAGGCGATCCGGGAGCGGCTCAATCGCGTGCGCTCGCCGTTCCGGACGGCGGAGAAATTCGGGGTCGAGGATATTATCGATCCGCGGGACACGCGGCCGCTACTCTGCGAGTTTGCGGAGCTGGCGTGGCGGGTGCTCAACTAAGCTTGTCATTGCGAGCGGAGCGAAGCAAAACAGAGTATCGTAAAACGCGCTGGATTTGTTGGCATGGCTCCCAATTAAGGGGTTTAAGCCCCCGC
>NZ_JAOZVW010000098.1 GCF_025869345.1 Sphingopyxis sp. | reverse complement strand
CCCTATGCCGGTGGGGGCCGCCCCCCCCCCACCCCCCCCGGGGGCCGTAGCGGGGCCGTGGGGCGCCCCCACTCCGCTCGACACGAACGGCAGATAGGGGAGGAAATATGACGCTCTACGATCTTTCGGCGAAGCTGCCCGGCGGCGGGTCGCAATCGCTGGCCGATTATCGCGGCAAGGTGCTGCTGATCGTCAACACCGCGTCGAAATGCGGCTTCACCCCGCAATATGAGGGGCTGGAGGAACTCTATCGCGACTATAAGGATCGCGGGTTCGAGATACTGGCCTTCCCCTGCAACCAGTTCGGCGCGCAGGAGCCGGGCGATGCGGCGGAGATCGCGAATTTCTGTTCGCTGACCTATGACGTGACCTTTCCGGTGATGGCGAAGATCGACGTCAACGGATCGGACGCCGATCCGGTGTTCAAATATCTGAAAGAGGAAAAGACCGGCCTGCTCGGCAGCGGGATCAAGTGGAATTTCACCAAATTCCTGGTCGATCGCGGCGGCAAGGTCGTGTCGCGCCACGCGCCGACGACGAAACCCGAGCAGTTGCGGAATGAGATTGAGGACCTGCTGGGTTAGGGCGCGCGAACTCAGTTCGAAATATACACTTCGGGGAACCCCTGCTTCCGCCACCGTTCAACATCAGCCTGCATCTGTGCACGCTTCGCGGCCGGAGATATGTCGTCCGTTGCGAATTCCACATTGTCGCTAACCGGTGTGCCATATCGACGGCACTGTTGGAGCATCAGCGGGAAATAGCTTTTGATGATGGGCAGGGCGTTCTTCAGCGTTGGCCAGCTTCCCCGATAGCCCTCGGGCGCCGGCTTGCGCTTGATCGCGTGGAAGCAGGCGGCATTCATGCCATTGATCGGCTCACGAAGCTGCACCCACATGATAAAATTCATCGGTTCGCCGACAACGGATTCGGCCGGTGCTCCCGTTCCCGTCGCGGGTTTGGGCGTATCCGCCGGAGAAGACGCAGATGTTGCATTGTTCGATGCGGTTGGGGAAGCCGTATATCTCCAGATATCGAACGGGTTGGCTATCTTGATCTCGCGGCTTGCGGGTGGTGCTTGGGCGAGTTGAATATACGCCTTGGCTAAATCCAACGCAGCCTTCTCGCTGTATCTGTGATCACATTTGATGTTGCGCGACCACCCCTGCGCTGTCGGATAGAGCCGTTCCGACAGGGTGCTCAATTGTTGCATCATGGCTGCTTCACCGCCGAAGCCCGGATCGGCAAAGTCAGCCGGGGCGACAACGATCAGGTTGGAGTTCGGCCCCTCGCATTCGCCCTTGGAGCATATCTCGACGGCACAGGTGCGCCAATCCTGTCGCTGAGCATGCGCCGTACCAATCGAAAGGATGATTGCCAAACAGGTGAAAGCCACGCGTGAAATCGTCATGTGCACCCCTCGATTTTCGGCCTGTCCCGGCGCGCTGCTCAAGATGAACGGCGCGCGACGCGGCTACGGAATCTAGGCGAGGCGCCCGAGCGCGGGCATCCCTTTTTGTGGGGTAAAAAACACGGGTGCGTAATGTTGAGTGCGTCGGGACGCTCTCCATCACATCCGTATCTGTCATCGCGAGCGAAGCGACGCAACTCAGAGCGGTCGAGCGCAGCTCTGGATTGCCGCGTCGCCTTCGGCTCCTCGCAATGACGATTTTGTGAATCGAGACCATGGTCGAATCGCCGTCGTCACGTTAGCGTAACCAGATGGCCTACAGCCCCTTCGTTCCCCTGCGCGTCTTTTCCAGTTTCACCATGCTGGAAGGGGCGATCGACCCGAAAGCCATTGCCAAGGCCGCGCGCGAGCGGGGGTTTCCGGCGGTCGCGATTGCCGATCGCAACGGACTTTATGGCGTCATGGCGTTCGGCGAGGCGTGCAAGGCGGCGGGGGTGCAGCCGGTCATCGGCGCGCTGCTGAGCGTCGCGCGGCCGGGGCAGCGGCTCGCGAACGGCGCGCCGATGGTCGACTGGCTCGCGCTCTATGCGCAGGACGATGCCGGCTACAACAATCTCTGCGCGCTCGTCTCGCACGCGCATCTCGGGCGGCCGGTCGAGCAGGAGCCGCATGTCGCGCTCTCCGACCTCGCGGGGCGCACCGACGGGCTGATCTGCCTGACCGGCGGCGGCGAGGGCGCGCTGGCGCGGCTGCTCGCGGGCGAGCAGAAGAGCGCGGCGGAGGATTATGTCGAGCAGTTGGAAGCGCTGTTCGGCGGGCGGCTCTATATCGAGCTGTCACGGCGCGGCGATGCGACCGAGACGGCGGCCGAGGAGGCGCTGATCGACATGGCCTATGCGCGCGCGCTGCCGCTCGTCGCGACCAACCCCGCCAATTTCGTCGAACCGCAATTCCACCCTGCGCACGACGCCATGCTGTGCATCGCGCAATCGGCCTATGTCGAAAGCGAGGATCGCCGGGTGTCGAGCCCCGAGGCGTGGCTGAAGCCCGCCGAGGCGATGGAGGACGCTTTCTCCGACCTGCCCGAGGCGATCCGCAATACGCTGGTCGTCGCGCAGCGCTGCGCCTTCATGGCGCCGAAACGCGCGCCGATCCTGCCCAGCCTTGCGGGCGACCGCGAAGGCGAGGCGGCGCAGCTCGCGGCCGATGCCCGCACGGGGCTGGAGGCGCGGCTCGCGCTCTATCCCGAATTGAGCGCCGAGGAGCGGCAGGCTTATGCCGAACGGCTCGATTTCGAGGTCGGGGTCATCACCCAGATGGGCTTTCCCGGCTATTTCCTGATCGTCGCCGACTTCATCAAATGGGCGAAGGCGCACGATATTCCGGTGGGGCCGGGGCGCGGTTCGGGCGCGGGCAGCGTCGTCGCCTGGGCGCTGACGATCACCGATCTCGATCCGCTCAAGCTAGGCCTGCTGTTCGAGCGATTCCTCAATCCCGAGCGCGTGTCGATGCCCGACTTCGACATCGACTTCTGCGAAACGCGGCGCGGCGAGGTGATCCGCTATGTGCAGGAGAAATACGGCCGCGACACGGTCGCACAGATCATCACCTTCGGAAAGCTGAAGGCGCGCGCGGTGCTGAAGGACACCGGCCGCGTGCTCCAGATGAGCTATGGCCAGGTCGACCGGCTGGCGAAGCTGGTGCCGAACCATCCCACCGACCCCTGGACGCTCGAACGCGCGCTGAACGGCGTATCCGAGCTGATGACCGAATATAAGCAAGACGACGGGGTGCGCCGCCTGTTCGACATGGCGCGCCAGCTCGAAGGGCTGCCGCGGCACAGTTCGACCCATGCGGCGGGGGTGGTGATCGGCGACCGGCCGCTCGACCAGCTCGTCCCGCTCTATCGCGACCCGCGCTCGGACATGCCGGTGACCCAGTTCGACATGAAATATGTCGAAACGGCGGGGCTGGTGAAATTCGACTTCCTCGGTTTGAAGACGCTGTCGGTGCTCAAGGAAGCGCGGCGGCTGCTCGCGCTGCGCGGGGTCGATGTCGATCTCGACCAGCTCGCGTGGGACGACGAGGAGGTCTATGCCTTGCTCCAGCGCGGCGAGACGGTCGGGGTGTTCCAGCTGGAATCGGAGGGGATGCGGCGCACGCTGTCGGCGGTGAAGCCGACCAATTTCGGCGATATCATCGCGCTCGTCGCGCTCTATCGCCCCGGCCCGATGGACAATATTCCGCTGTTCGGCGCGCGCAAGAACGGGCGCGAGGCGATCGCCTATCCGCACCCGCTGCTCGAGGGCATTCTTGCCGAGACCTATGGCATCTTCGTCTATCAGGAACAGGTGATGCAGGCGGCGCAGATCCTCGCCGGCTACAGCCTCGGCGGCGCCGACCTGCTGCGCCGCGCGATGGGCAAGAAGATTCAGGCCGAGATGGATGCGCAGCGCGAGACCTTCGTTGCGGGCTGCGGCGAGCATAACAAGATCGACGCGAAGACGGCGAACGAGCTGTTCGACTTGATCGACAAGTTCGCGGGGTACGGCTTCAACAAGAGCCATGCCGCGGCCTATGCGCTGCTCTCCTATCAGACCGCGTGGCTGAAGGCGCATTATCCGCACGAATTTTTCGCGGCGTCGATGTCGTTCGACAGCCATCAGACCGACAAATTGTCGATCTTCATCGACGATATGCGCCGCCTGGACATTGCGGTCGCCCCGCCGTCGATCAACGACAGCGAGGCCGATTTCTCGGTCGGGCGCACCGTGGATGGAGGGGGCGAGGACGGGCTCGCGGTGCGCTATGCGCTCGGCGCGCTGAAGGGCGTCGGCGAAAAGGCGATGGAAATGCTCGTCGCCGAGCGCCATGCGAAGGGCGAATTTGCTAGCCTCGACGATTTCGCCAGCCGCATCGACCCCAAACAGCTCAACCGCCGCCAGATCGAGGCGCTCGCGGGCGGCGGCGCGTTCGACTGCGTCGAGCCCGACCGGCCGCGCGCCTTTGCCGGGGCAGAGGCGCTGCTTGCCTGCGCGAACAGTTCGGCGCACGAACGCTCGACGGGGCAGGGCGGGCTGTTCGGCGGCGACATCGCGATCGCGCCCGCGCTCCAGCTTCCCGCCGCCGAGCCCTGGACGCTGGCCGAGCGGATGACGCGCGAGAAGGAGGCGTTCGGTTTCTATTTCTCGGCGCACCCGGTCGAGCAATATGAGGCGATCGTCCAGGCGCGCGGCGCGCGCAGCTATGGCGACATCTGCGAAAATGTCGAAATGACCCCGGGAACGCGCATCCCGATGGTGATGGCGGCGATGGTCGAAAGCGCGCGTCCGCGCGTGTCGCAGCGCGGCAACCGCTTCCTCAATCTGACGCTGTCGGACCGCAGCGGACAGTTTCAGTCGAGCTGTTTCGACGAGGGGGCGGGCAAGATATTGGAAGCGCTGGCGGCCGATGGCGGCTGCGCGATCCTGTCGGTCGAGCTCGACCTGCTCGAGGGCGAGGAGACGCCGCGGGTGACGGTGCGCGGGGCGCAATCGCTCGCCGACATCGCCGCGACCGCGGCGCTGCAACTGACCTGCCGGGTCGAACTGGCCGATGCGGTGGCGGAGATCGCGCCGTTGCTCGACCGGCGCGACGATGCGCGCGGCAAGGTGATCATCGCGACCCGCGACCCGATCACCGATGCGGACATCCGGATAGAGCTCGGCAGCCGATTCGCGCTCGGCCCCGATACCGTTTCGCGCCTCGAAATGGTTGCGGGCGTAACCGATGCTGCGCTTGCACTTGTCGCGCCGCGCGATTTCAGGGTTCGTTAGCCCGCTTCACCCTTGCATCGCTCGCATTTTCAGCCCTATCCCTCAGGTGCAACGATAATCGAGGGATGTCTGAAATGGGAATGCAGGGCCAGCCGCTGCTCGTCACGAGCCTGATCGACCACGCGGCGCGCGAACATGCCGCGCGCGAGATCGTCTCGCGCTGGGCCGACGGCAGCATGACGCGATCGACGTGGGGCGAAGTGGGCAGCGATGCGCGCCGTTTCGCGGCCGCGATGGTGAAGCTGGGCATGAAGAAGGGTGATCGCATCGCGACGCTGGCGATGAACCACGGCCATCATCTGGTGAGCTGGTACGGGACCGCCGGGATGGGCGGGGTTCTGCACACGGTCAATCCGCGGCTGTTCGACGAACAGCTCGTCTATATCATCAACCATGCCGAGGATCGGGTGCTGTTCCTCGATGCGGCTTTCCTGCCGATCATCGAGCGGCTCAGGCCCGAATTGAAGAGCGTCGAGCATTTCGTGCTGTTCGATGCTCCCGCGCAGGACGGCTATCTGTCCTATCGCGACCTGATCGCCGCCGAGGACGGCAGTTTCGCCTGGGTGGAGCTCGACGAGCGCGATCCGGTCGGGCTTTGCTATACCAGCGGCACGACGGGCAACCCCAAGGGCGTGATCTACGAGCATCGCTCGAACGTCCTGCACGCGATCACCGAGGTTCAGCCCGATGCCTTCGACCTGTCGAACCGCAGCGTGATCCTGCCGATCGTGCCGATGTTCCATGCGAACAGCTGGGGCGTTCCCTTCGCGGCGGCGACCGTGGGGGCGAAGATGGTCTTTTCGGCGACCAACGACGCGCAGGCGCTGTGCGACCTGATGCACGCCGAGGGGGTGACGCACAGCGCGGGGGTGCCGACCGTATGGCTCGCGATGTTCGCGCATATGGATGCGACGGGGATCGGCTATGGCGCGCTCCAGCAGGTCAACATCGGCGGATCGGCGGCGCCGCGCGCGATGGTCGAACGCTTCATGAAGGCGGGCGTCTATGTCGGTCACGCCTGGGGCATGACCGAAACCAGCCCGATCGGGACGATGGGCCGGCGCCCGTGGAACTGGGACAGCCTGAGCTTCGACGAGCAGGTCGACGTCATCTGCCACCAGGGCTGCCCGCCGTTCGGGGTCGAACTGCGCATCGTCGACGACGAGGACAATATATTGCCGCGCGACGGCGTGACGAGCGGGCGCCTGCAATGCCGCGGACCGTGGATCATCCAGCGCTATTTCAAGGCCGACGCCGATGCGACCGACGCCGACGGCTGGTTCGACACCGGCGACGTGTCGGTGATCCATCCCGACGGCGTCATGCAGATCACCGACCGTGCGAAGGATGTCATCAAGTCGGGCGGCGAATGGATTTCGTCGATCGAGCTCGAAAATGCCGCGGTCGGCGCGCCGGGGGTGCAGGAAGCGGCGGCGGTCGGCGTGTTCCACCCGAAATGGGACGAACGGCCGATCCTGCTGATCGTGAAAAAGCCCGGCGCCGAGGTGAGCGAGGCGGGCATCGTCGATTACCTCAAGGACAAGGTCGCGAAATGGTGGTTGCCCGACGAGGTCGTCTTCGTCGACGAACTGCCGCACACCGCGACGGGGAAAATCCTGAAGCGGCAGATTCGGGACGATTACAAGGATTACCGGCTGCGGTCGCTGGTGGAGGCTTAGGCTTTACATCCTGTCGTCATTGCGAGCGAAGCGAAGCAATCCAGAGTGGCGTAAACCGCTCTGGAT
>NZ_JAOZVW010000097.1 GCF_025869345.1 Sphingopyxis sp. | reverse complement strand
GGTGCCCCTCCACCATGCTTCGCATGGTCCCCCTCCCCGTGCCGGGGAGGATCGGTTACGTCCGCTCACCACCCCAAAGCAGACATCGCCTAAATTAGGCCTTTCCTACATTATCGGGCTATGCCAGCCTTCATCCGGTTCTTTCATTGGTGAACAAAAAGAAGGTCGCCGCCTAACTCGCGGGTGCGGTCATGGCGGGGCGTGCCGGACGCATGAGCACGCCGCGAGGTCCAAACCGGGGCGCGCACAGGGCTGAACTTTCCTGAACTTTGGAAATGGCCCCGCGGCTTCGCGACGACCGGGCAGCGCGACTAGGCCGCCTGATCGGCTTCGGCCTCTTCGCGCGCGCGTTTCGCCGCCGCGCGTCGCTCGCGCAGCGCTTCCAGCACGCTCGCCGCCTGCCGTCCGCCGCCCGCGACGAAGCGATAGTCGCGCCCCGCGCCGAGATCGCCTTCGCTGATCTGCATCCCGAGCCGTTCGGCATCGAGCTGGCGCAGCGCCAGCTCGACATCCTCGATCTCGCGCGGCGCGACCTCGAGCTGCTGCAGCGCCATCGCGCCGAGCGCGATCGAGCTTTCGAACACCTCGCGCACCGCGCCCACGGTCCCCGCGCCGTCGATCGCCAGCAATTGCCGCCGGTCGAACACCCGCGCCAGCACGCGCGCATCGGGGAACGCCTCGACCACCGGCGCCAGCGCGGCGGCGTCGATGCTGCGGTCGTCGGTGCAGAAGATGATCAGCCGTGCCTCCTCGGCGCCCGCGCGGCGCAGCACGTCGATGCGCAGCCCGTCGCCGAAATAGACTTTGGTGTCGAAACGCCCCGACAGTTCGATCTGGCTCGGCTTCTTGTCGATCAGCGTCACCGAGCAATCGACCGCGTGGAGCATCTGCGCGACGATCTGCCCGAAACGGCCGTAACCGATGACGAGCGCCGACCCGCGCGGCGCATTTTCGGGGTCGTCGAGATCGGCCTCGCTCCCCGGCGAATATTCCAGATTGCGCGCGAACAGCATCAGGAACGGCGTCGTCATCATCGACAGGGTCACGACCGCGCTGAACAGGCTCGCCGCCGCGGGCGCGACGAGCAGGGCATCGGCCGCCTGGGTGAAAAGCAGGAAGCCGAACTCACCGCCCTGGCTGAGCAGCAGACCAAGGCCGAGCGCCGTGCTCCACGGCTTGCCGAACAGGCGGACAAGCAGGGTGAGCACCGCCGTCTTGACCGCGACCAGCCCGGCGGCGAGCGCGAGAACCAGCAAAGGCCGCTGCATCACGACGCCGACGTCGAGCACCATCCCGACCGCGAGAAAGAAGAGGCCGAGCAGGACGAGGCGGAACGGCTCGACGTCGGCTTCGATCTCGTGCCGATACGGCGAATCGGCGAGCATTACCCCCGCGATGAACGCCCCCAGCGCGGTCGACAAGTGGAGACTGTGCATGAAGGCCGCGCTCGCCAGCACCGCAAGCAACCCGACGACGACGAACAATTCGCGTTCGCCATAGCGGCCGACGAGGCGGAGCAGCGGATTGACGACGAAACGACCGACCAGCACGAGAATCAGGATCGCGCCGACCGTCGTCAGCGCCATCTGCCAGCCCGGCGGCGCCGAGGGGTCAGCGGGCGCGCGCGACAGCGCGGCGATGATCGTGATCATCGGCACGATCGCGAGATCCTGGAACAACAGGATCGAAAAGGCCTTTTCGCCGAAGGGCGAGTTGATCCGCCCCGAACTTTTGAGGCTCGGCAGCACCTGCGCGGTCGACGACAGCGCGAGCGGCAGGCCGAGCGCCAGCGCCGCCTGCCAACTGAAACCCAGCGTCACGAAGATCAGCCCGGCAAGGATCAACCCGGTGACGACGACCTGCGCGAGCCCAAGCCCGAAGATCGCGCGCCGCATGTCCCAGAGCCGCCGCGGGTGGAGTTCGAGGCCGACGAGGAAGAGCAGGAAGGCGATGCCGATCTCGGCGAAGGCGAGCTTCGATTCGGCGCCGCCGACCAGCCCCAACCCGTGCGGCCCGACGAGCGCGCCGGCGATCAGATAGCCGAGCACCGCGCCGAGGCCGAGGCGGCGAAAGAGCAGCACGAACAAGGTCGCGACGCCCAGCAGGATCGCGCCTTCGAGCAGCGCGGCGTCGGTCGCGGTTTCGCTCACGGCCGCGGCCGCGCCCGCCGCGAGACCCGTCAGGCTCATGCCGGCGCCGCCTGTCCCTCGAGCGCCGCGACCGCGGCGTCGAAGGGGAGCAGGATCGCGCCGTGCCGCGCGGGATAGTCCCGCGCGGCGGCGAGCAGATCAAAGCCCGGCCAGTCGGGCAGTCCGCCTTCGCCCGCGAACCAGCGCGCGATGGCGGCGCGCGCGGCGCGGATTTCGGCGAGGCTCCGGCCCGCGGCGTGGCGCGCGAGCAGGGTCGCCGACGCCTGCCCCAGCGCGCACGCCTCGACATGCATACCGATGCCGCTCACCCGGCCACCCTCGTCGGTGTCGACATCGAGCAGGATCGCGCTGCCGCACAAGGGCGCCCGCGCCGACACGCGGTGCCGCGCGTCCTCGCGCGGCGGAAAATCGGCCGACCCCACCGCGAGCGCCAATATGTCGCGGTTGTAGAGCGCGCCGCTCATGGCGCGCTCGCGGCCTGCCTGTCGGCGTCCGCCTGCGCCGACCGGGCTTCGGCGCGCCGCTCGGCGATCACCTTGCTCAGCGCTGCGCTCGTCGCGCTCAGCGCCGGATAGGTGCGGCTGTCCGCCATCCAGCCGGGGCGCTGCGCATTGCCGTAGCCGATGTCGTAAAGCAAAGTCGCGGCCATGAAGAGCAGGGTCGCGACCATCAGCCCCTTGACCGCGCCAAAGCCGGCGCCGAGCCCGCGATCGAAGCCGCCGACCAGCGAAGCGCGGCTGCGCTGCCCCATCGTCCGCGATCCCCATTTGGCGAGCGCGAACACCCCGCCGAACAGGATCACGAAGGCCAGCATCGCCGCGCCGCCGGGCGCCTCGATCCAGCGCGCGACGAAATCGGTGACCGCTGGATGGAAGAAGCGCACCGCAAGGATCGCGAGGACCCAGGCGAGAAGCGACGTCACCTCCTGCACCAGCCCGCGCAGGAAACCGAGCACGGCGCCGCCGCCAACCAGCGTGAGCACGAGAATGTCGAGGGCGGTCAGATTGGACACGTGTGCGGCCATCCTTGGGCGAAGAGTAAAAAGCTGGCGTGTCCCCGCGAAGGCGGAGACCCATCATCCGCCCGGGCAACACGCGCCGCCCGGTGATGGGTCCCCGCCTTCGCGGGGACACACGGATTTTGCAAGAGGCGATCGGCAGGCGAACAGCCGGGCAAGCGGTCAATCGCCCCCGGCACGCCCGAGCATCAGATCAACCAGTTCGCCCAATCGGGCAAAGCCGGTGACGCCGATCCCGTTCACGCCCTTCATCCCCTTCGGCCCCCAACCGCTCGAAAAGCCGAGCTTCGCCGCTTCGCGGAGGCGCAGCGCGTCATGGGCGACAGGGCGGATTTCGCCCGACAGCGACAATTCGCCGAAAACGATCGCGTCGGCGGGCACCGGCCGCTCGCTGAACGCCGAGATCAGCGCCGCCGCGACCGCGAGGTCGGCGGCGGGATCGGTGAGGCGATAGCCGCCCGCGATGTTCAGATAGACTTCGGCCGCGCCCATCTGCAGCCCGCAGCGCGCCTCCAGCACCGCGAGCACCATCGCCAGCCGCCCGCTGTCCCAGCCGACGACGGCGCGGCGCGGGGTCGCCCCGCTCGCGAGGCGAACGGTCAGCGCCTGCACCTCGACCAGCACCGGCCGCGTGCCTTCGAGCGCCGGGAAAACCACCGATCCCGGCACGTCACGGCCGCGGTCGGTCAGGAACAGGCTCGACGGGTTGGCGACTTCGCCCAGCCCCTCCTCGCCCATCGCGAACACCCCGATCTCGTCGGTGCCGCCGAAGCGGTTCTTCACCGCGCGGAGGATGCGGTAGAGGTGACTGCGCTCGCCCTCGAACGCCAGCACGGTATCGACCATATGTTCGAGCACGCGCGGCCCTGCGATCGTCCCGTCCTTGGTGACATGGCCGACGAGCACGATCGCCGCGCCGCTGTCCTTGGCGTAGCGGATCAGCTCCTGCGCGCTCGCGCGGACCTGACTCACGGTGCCGGGGGCGCTGTCGATCAGATCGCTGTGCATCGTCTGGATCGAATCGATGACGACGAAATCGGCGGTTCTGCTATCGAGCGTCGCCAGGATGTCGCGCACCGAGGTCGCGCTCGCCAGCGCCACCGGCGCATCGCCGAGCCCCAGCCGCTGCGCGCGCAGCCGCACCTGCGCGGCCGCTTCCTCGCCGCTGATATAGACGACCGACTTGCCCGCCTTCGCCAGCCGTCCCGCGGCCTGAAGCAGCAGCGTCGATTTTCCGATCCCCGGATCGCCGCCGATCAGCGTCGCCGACCCCGCAACGAAGCCGCCGCCCAGCGCCCGGTCGAACTCGGCGATGCCGCAGAGCATCCGGTCGGGCATCTTGCTGGCGGCGTCGAGCGTTTCGAGCGCCAGCGTGCGCCCGCCGCGCGACAGGTCATGCTTGGCCGAAAAGACGGTTTCCGTCGCCTCCTCGACCAGCGTGTTCCACTCGCCGCAATCGGCGCACTGGCCCTGCCAGCGATAGCTGACGGCGCCGCAATTCTGGCAGACATATTGGCGTTTCGCTTTGGCCATGGTCGGCGCTTAAACGGAACAAAAAACGAACGCCAGTAATTTCCCACCATCGTCACCCCGGACTTGATCCGGGGTCCCGCTCAGCGACGGCGAAAAGCGGGACCCCGGATCAAGTCCGGGGTGACGATGAAGGGTAGCGATGGTTCAATTTACGCACGTCTTGCTCTAGGGGATCAGCAGCACCCGAATCACCCATCCAGCAGGAACGCCCGCGCCATGAAATTCTTCGCCGACACCGCCGAAATCGCCGACATTCAGGAACTCGCCGCGACCGGCCTGCTCGACGGGGTGACGACCAACCCGTCGCTGATCGCCAAGTCGGGCCGCGACTTCAAGGAAGTGACCAGGGAAATCTGCGCGATCGTCGATGGCCCGGTGTCGGCCGAGGTCGTCGCGCTCGACCATGCGACGATGATGAAGGAGGCCGAAATCCTCCGCAAGATCGCCGACAATGTCTGCATCAAGGTGCCGCTGACGATCGACGGGCTCAAGACCTGCAAGGCGCTGACCGGCGACGGCACGATGGTCAACGTCACTCTGTGCTTCTCGGCCACGCAGGCGTTGCTCGCGGCGAAGGCGGGCGCGACCTTCGTCTCGCCCTTCGTGGGTCGCCACGACGACAATGGCTTCGACGGGATGCAGCTCATCGCCGACATCCGCCTGATCTACGACAATTATGCCTATGACACCGAAATCCTCGTCGCGAGCGTACGCCACGGCATCCATGTGCTCGAAGCCGCGAAGATCGGCGCCGACGTGATGACCGCGCCGCCTTCGGTGATCAAAGGCCTGTTCAAGCATGTCCTCACCGAAAAGGGCATCGAAGGCTTCCTCGCCGACTGGGCGAAGACCGGGCAGTCGATCTGACCAATCCTCCCCGGCACGGGGAGGGGGACCACCGAAGGTGGTGGAGGGGCACCACCGGTTTACCTTGCCATCGCAGTCGAGCCCTTTGACGCGCCTGCCCCTCCACCATGCTTCGCATGGTCCCCCTCCCCGTGCCGGGGAGGATTACAGTTGACGTAAACGTCAACTCGCGCCGATACTCGCCCGAAAGGGAGAGATTCGCATGACCGACACCGCCGAGCCCGCCGTCCTCACGACACGCAACGGCCATATCCTGACCATCACGATCAATCGGCCCGAGGCGCGCAACGCGGTCAACGCCGCGGTCCATGTCGGCATCGGCACCGCGCTCGACGAAGCCGAGGCCGACCCCGACATCCGTGTCGTCATCGTCACCGGCGCGGGCGACAAGGCGTTCTGCGCGGGGGCCGACCTCGTCGCGCTGTCGCGCGGCGGCGCGCTGGCCCCCGACGACAAGGCGCAGCAGGCGTGGGGCTTCGGCGGCTTTGCCGCGCATCCGATCTCGAAGCCGGTGATCGGCGCGGTCAACGGCTTCGCCTTTGGCGGCGGTTGCGAACTCGCGCTGATGTGCGACCTGATCGTCGCCGCCGAAAACGCCCAGTTCGGCCTCCCCGAGGTCAAGGTCGGACTGTTCGCGGCGGCGGGCGGCGCCTTCCGCATCGTCAAGCAGCTGCCGCCGAAGCTGGCGATGGAGCATCTGCTGACCGGCGATCCCTTCGATGCCGCGACCGCGCTGCGTTACGGCTTCGCGAACCGCGTCGTGCCGCTCGCCGAGTTGATGCCGACCGCCATCGCGCTCGCCGAGAAGATCGCGGGCAATGCACCGCTGTCGGTGCAGGCGTCGAAACGCGTGGCGCTGAGGATGCAGGACGGGCAGATCGCGGGCGACGACGCGCATTGGGCCGACAACAGCCGCGAGCGCAAGGCACTGATGGCGAGCGAGGACGCCCGCGAAGGCCCGCGCGCCTTTGCCGAGAAGCGCAAGCCCGTCTGGAAGGCGCGTTGATATGGCGATGACCGATCCCGAACGCATTCCCGTGATCATCGGCGTCGGGCAGGTCAATAACCGTCCCGACGATCCCGATCAGGGGCTCGATTCGCTCGGCCTGATGGCCGCAGCGTTGCAGGTCGCGGCGGAGGATGCGGGCGTGCCGCTCGCCGAGATCGACAGCCTCGCGATCGTCGACCAGATCAGCTTTCACCATCTCGGTAAGCTCTGCGAACCCCTGGCGGCGGCGATCGGCGCCAGTCCCGCGATCAATTATCAGTCCGCTGCGCCGCACGGCGACACGCCGGTGCGCCTGCTCAACGAGGCCGCGAACCGCATCGGCGCGGGCGAAGTCAGACTGGCGGCGATCGTCGGCGGCGAAGCGCTGCGCACCGCCGCCGGCCGCGCCGCCAAGGCCGCGAGCGGTGAGGACAAGAGCTATAACGCCGTGCGTCAGGTCGCGACCCGCCGCGAACCCAATTATGCGCAGAAGCATGGGCTGTCGGCGCCGGTCGACGTCTATCCGCTCTACGAGAATGCGACCCGCGCGGCGTGGGAGCAGAGCCTTGAGGACGCGCAGTTCGAAAGCGCCGAAATCTGGTCGCGCTTTTCCGAGGTCGCGGCCGAAAACCCCGGCGCGTGGATCAGGAAGCCCGCGAGCCCGGCCGACATATTGAAGGTCGACGAGCGCAACCGCCCGATCGCCTTTCCCTATTCGAAGCTGATGGTCGCCAATTCGTCGGTGAATCAGGGCGCGGGCTTCCTCGTCGCCAGCCTTGCCGAGGCGCGCCGCCGCGGCATCGCCGAGGACCGCTTGATCTATGTCGGCATGGGCGCCGCGGCGAAGGAACCCGCAAGCATCCTCCGCCGCGACCGCTACGACGGCAGCGTCAGCATGGAGACGTCGATCACGCGCACCCTCGCGCTCAACGCCATGACAGTCGAGGATTTCGACTGCGTCGAACTTTACAGTTGCTTCCCCTGCGTGCCGAAGATGGCGCGGCGTATCCTCGGCTGGCCGTGGGACCGCCCCGCGAGCGTTTTCGGCGGCCTGACCTTCGGCGGCGGGCCGATCGCCAATTATATGAGCCATGCCATAGTCTCGATGGTCGAGAAGCTGCGCAGCGAAGGCCGATACGGCTTCCTGTTCGCCAACGGCGGCTTCGCGACCGACAATCATTGCATCGTGCTGGGCAACCGGCCGATCGCCGCAGCGAGTTTCCCGCAGGATTTCGACTATCAGGCCGAAGCCGAGGCAAAGCGCGGCCCCGTGCCCGAGCTGGTCGAGGATTATGCAGGGCCGGCGACGATCGAGAGCTACACGGTCTTCTACGGCCGCGACGGTGCGCCGAAGGCCGGCGTCGTCGTGGCGCGCACGCCGGAGGGGCAGCGCACGCTGGCGCATGTCGATGTGAGCGACGCCGCGATGCTGGCATTCCTGACCGATGGGATAGCGGAGCCGGTGGGGACGAGCGGGCAGATTGTCGCGCTCGACGAAGGCTTCGGCTGGCGGGCAAGCTGATCCTCCCCCTTGGGGGAGGGCGGTGGACGGGCAGGTGCGTCCTTTTGCTTTCTATCGAGGCCAAACCGACTCGCCCGTGCCCCTCCACCATGCTTCGCATGGTCCCCCTCCCCGTTCCGGGGAGGATCTTCAGAGGTCGAACGACACCCCCTGCGCCAGCGGCAGCGCATCCGAATAATTCATCGTGTTCGTCGCGCGGCGCATATATTGGCGCCACGCGTCCGACCCGCTCTCGCGCCCGCCGCCGGTCTCCTTCTCGCCGCCGAACGCGCCGCCGATTTCGGCCCCGCTCGTCCCGAGATTGACGTTGGCGATGCCGCAATCGCTCGCCGCGAGGAAGCGTTCGGCCTCGCGCAGGTCGGTGGTGAAGATCGCCGACGACAGCCCCGCCGCGACCGCATTATGCTGCGCGATCGCCGCGTCCAGATCGTCGTAGCGCATCACATAGAGGATCGGGGCGAACGTCTCCTCCAGCACCGGCCCCACCTGCCCCGGCATCTCGATCAGCGCCGGGCGGACATAGAAGCTCGCCCCTTCGCCCACGCGTTCGCCGCCATGCACGATACCGCCTGCCGCCCGCGCTGCCGCCAACGCCTCCTGCATCGCCTCGAACGCAGCGCGGTCGATCAGCGGCCCGACGAGCACCTCGCCCGCCAGCGGGTTGCCGACCGCGACGCTGGCATAAGCCGCCTTCAGCCGCGCGACGAACTCATCGTAGATGCGATCGTGGAGGAACAGCCGCCGCGTCGTCGTGCAGCGCTGCCCTGCCGTCCCCATCGCCCCGAAGGCGACGCCGCGCAGCGCGAGGTCGAGGTCGGCCGAGGGCGCGACGATCACGCCGTTATTGCCGCCAAGCTCGAGGATCGCGCGCGCGAAGCGCTGGGCAAGGCGGGGCGCGACCGCGCGCCCCATCCGCGTCGACCCGGTCGCGGAGACGAGCGCGACGCGCGGATCGTCGACCAGCGCCTCACCGACCTCGCGCCCGCCGATCAGAAGCTGCGACAAGCCTTGGGGCGCATCGCCAAACCGCGCCGCCGCGCGCGCGAAAATCGCCTGCACGGCAAGCGCGGTCAGCGGCGTCTTCTCCGATGGCTTCCACACCACGCTGTTGCCGCAGACGAGCGCCAGCGCCGCATTCCACGCCCACACCGCGACCGGAAAATTGAAGGCCGAAATCACTCCGACCACGCCCAGCGGGTGCCAGACCTCCATCATCCGGTGCCCGGGCCGCTCGGTGGCGATGGTCAGGCCGTAAAGCTGGCGCGACAGCCCGACCGCGAAGTCGCAGATGTCGATCATCTCCTGCACCTCGCCCGCGCCTTCGGACGGAATCTTGCCGGCCTCGATCGTCACCAGCGCCGCCAGATCGTCCTTCGCGGCGCGCAGTTCCTCGCCGAACAGCCGCACCAGTTCGCCGCGGCGCGGCGCCGGAACCGCGCGCCAGGCGCGGAACGCCGCGACGGCCTGATTCAGCCCCGCATCGGCATCGGCGGCGTCGGCGACCCGCACCATCCCGACCTGTTCGCCGGTCAGCGGGGTCAGCGCCGGCATCGATCCGTCGGTCCATATGGTGCGGTCGACACCCAGGACATCCAGCAGACGCCCGACTTCTTCGCCGATGGCCGTCATCATAATTCCTTCCTCGTCACCCCGGACTTGATCCGGGGTCTGCCTTTCCGAAGGCAAAGGCGGATGCCGGATCAGGTCCGGCATGACGAGAAGCATAATCCTCCACGCCCTTGCAGTTTGTGGCTCGCGGGTTATCGATTCAAACGAGCAAAGCAAAGCCCATTGGGAGAGTCGCCGTGTCGTCCGAATTGCCCCCCTCCGAACCCTTCGTCCCCGTTCCCGCCGACGCTGCCGCGAACACCCATTGCACCGCTGCCGATTACGACCGCCTCTATGCCGAGAGCATCGCCGATCCCGACGCCTTCTGGGCCGAACAGGCGAAGCGCCTCGACTGGGTGACGCCGCCGACGAAAATCGCCGGCTGGTCCTTCGATCCGGTCGATATCAAATGGTATGAGGATGGCGTCCTCAACCTCTGCCACAATGCCGTCGACCGCCATGTCGCCGCCGGCCATGGCGACCGCACCGCGATCATCTTCGAGCCCGACGCGCCCGACGGCGAGACGCGCCATATCAGCTATGCCGCGCTGCTCGCCGACGTCATCCGCTTCGCCAACACGCTCAACAAGATGGGGGTCCGGAAGGGCGACCGCGTCACCATCTATATGCCGATGATCCCCGAGGGCGCGGTCGCGATGCTCGCCTGCGCGCGCATCGGCGCGGTCCACAGCGTCATCTTCGGCGGCTTCTCGCCCGAGGCGATCCATGGCCGGATCGAGGATTGCGGCAGCGATTGGGTGGTCTGCGCCGACGAGGGGCTGCGCGGCGGCAAGACCATTCCGCTCAAGGCCAATGTCGACAAGGCGCTCGAACGCATCGACGTGAAGGCGGTGCTCGTCATCGCCCACACCGGCGGCGACGTCGCGATGCAGGAAGGCCGCGACCATTGGTACGACGCACTGTCGGCCGATGTCGGCACCGAGTGCCCGTGCGAGCCGATGGGGGCCGAGGACCCGCTGTTCATCCTCTACACCTCGGGCTCGACCGGCAAGCCCAAGGGCGTGCTCCACACCGTCGGCGGCTATGCGGTGTGGGTCGCCTCGACCTTCTTCTATGGCTTCGATTACCGGCCGGATGAGATCTTCTGGTGCTCGGCCGATATCGGCTGGGTCACCGGCCACAGCTATGTCGTCTATGGCCCGCTTCAGAACGGCGCGACGAGCCTGATGTTCGAAGGCGTGCCCAACTATCCCGACCACGACCGTTTCTGGCGGATCGTCGACAAGCATCAGGTGAACATCCTCTACACCGCGCCGACCGCGATCCGCGCGCTGATGCGCGAGGGCGACGATTATGTGACGCGCCACGATCTTGGCTCGCTCCGCCTGCTCGGCAGCGTCGGCGAGCCGATCAACCCCGAGGCATGGCGCTGGTATCATCAGACCGTCGGCAAGGGCCGCGTCCCCGTCGTCGACACCTGGTGGCAGACCGAAACCGGCGGCATCATGATCACCACCCTGCCCGGCGCGCACGCGATGCAGCCGGGCAGCGCCGGGCGCCCCTTCTTCGGGGTCCGTCCGCAGCTCGTCGATGCCGAGGGCGTGGTGCTCGCCGACGAACAGAGCGGCGGCGCGGCCGAGGGCAATCTCTGCATCACGCATAGCTGGCCGGGGCAGGCGCGCACGCTCTACGGCGATCACGACCGCTTTGCCGCGACCTATTTTTCGACCTACAAGGGCAAATATTTCACCGGCGACGGCTGCCGCCGCGACGGCGACGGCTATTGGCGGATCACCGGGCGAGTCGACGACGTCATCAACGTCTCGGGCCACCGCATGGGCACCGCCGAGGTCGAAAGCGCGCTGGTGCTCCACGATCTGGTCGCCGAGGCCGCGGTCGTCGGCTTCCCGCACGACATTAAGGGCCAGGGCATCTACGCCTATGTCACCTTGAACGCCGGGGTCGAGCCGACCGACGCGGTCGCCGCCGCGCTCAAGCAGCAGGTCCGCACCGAAATCGGCCCGATCGCGACCCCCGACCACATCCACCTGACCCCCGCGCTCCCCAAGACGCGCTCGGGCAAGATCATGCGGCGCATCCTCCGCAAGATCGCGGAGAATGACTTCGGGTCGCTGGGGGATACGTCAACGCTGGCGGACCCGAGTCTGGTCGACGGGCTGATCGAGGGGCGGAAGAATAGATAACTTCCCTCGATTTAAGCGGGATGGCATCGCAGGCATCGTCATTGCGAGGAGCGAAGCGACGCGGCAATCCAGAGCGTGCGTAAACCGCCCTGGATTGCTTCGCTTCGCTCGCAATGACGAAGTGGGCCAATATAGCGTCATCAGACCATAAATGCTGTGAGCGTCCGCCTTCGCGGGGACACGCGGCCCTATTTCCTCAATTTCGGTCGGTCAGAAATGAAAATCCGGCAATTCCGCCAGCGCGATCCCCAGCGCCTCGGCCCAGCCGTCGGCGACGCTCTGGTAATAGGGGTCGTCGCGCTCGAACCGCCGTTCGCGCACGCTCACGAAATCGTCGCGTTCGTGAACCTTGAGGTCAATCGGCAGGTCGACCCCGGCGTTCGCCTGGATCGTCGAATCGAACGAGACACACAGCAATTTCACCGCATCCTCGAACGACATCACCGGATCATAGGAGCGCACGATCATCGGACGCCCATATTTGGTTTCGCCGATCTGGAAGAAGGGATTGTCCTCGCCCGATTCGATGAAATTCCCCTCGGGATAGATCATGAACAGGCGCGGCTCGGAGCCCTTGATCTGGCCGCCGACGATCAGCGAGGCGCGGAAGATCGATTCCGCCGCCGGCCCCTCGACGCCATAGCGGGTGACGATGCCGCGCAGCGTCTCGCCGATGATCGTCGCGACCTGGAACATCGACGGCGCGGCAAGAATCGACGGATGCCGGTCGGCGGGCGCCTTGGTGCGCTCGTCGAGCAGGCTGACCACCGCCTGCGTCGTCGCGAGATTGCCCGCCGACATCAGCGTGATCACCCGCTCGCCCGGCACATGCCAGCTTCGCATCTTGCGGACCTGCGAAATATCGTCGACGCCCGCATTGGTGCGGGTGTCCGACATGAACACCAGTCCCTTGTTGAGCCGCATACCAACGCAATAGGTCATCGAATCCTGTTCCCCCGCCCGGTTCCCGTCCGCTTATTGCTGGACCTGCAACTGGACAACCAGATTTTCCTGCGCCGCGCCATAGCGCATCCCGCGAACCGGGGCCGCATCGCGATAGTCGAGCCCCGTCGCGACACGAATATAGCGCTGGTCGGGCGAATGGCCGTTGCTGACGTCGAAGCCGATCCAGCCGATGTGGTCGAAATACGCCTCGGCCCAGGCGTGGGTTGCATCCTGCTGCGTGCGGTCGTTCATCATCAGATAGCCCGAGACATAGCGCGCCGGGTGGCCGAGGTGGCGCATCGCGGCGATGAAGATATGGGTGTGATCCTGACAGACCCCGCCCTCGCCCGCCAGCGCCTGCTCGGCGGTCGTCTCGGCATCGGTGATCCCGGCGCGCCAGGGCAATTTATCCAGAATCAGCACCGACAGCGCGTGGGCGCGTTCGATATCCGACGCGTAATCGCGCCCCAGCTGCGCCGTCAGCGCGCGTACCCCACGCCCCGCGCGCGTCAGCGGCGTCGGACGAAGGAAGGTCCACAGCGGCATCACGCCGCGATGCGGCCCGATCACCCCGTCCCACGTCACCAGCTCGACCTCGCCGGTGCAACGGATCGTCAGCTCGCGCACGCCGCCCCCGACCGACACCAGGTCGACGCCGTTGCCATGATGGTCGGAATAATGGAGCTGCCGCTCGCCCCCCTCGATCGCGATCGTCCAGTCGTGGATGAGCTGCTGCCCCGGCCGCTCCTTCGGCGTCAGGCGAAGCTGCTGGAGCGCATAGGCGACATGGCCGTCGAATTGATAATGGGTGCTATGATCTACGCGCAGTCTCATCGTCACTCCACGAACCGGTAATCGCGCTCGACCTGGCGCGCGAGCGCGCCGGTGGCGCCGAGGAAGCCGCTCAGATATTCGTGCAGCCCGCCGTCGAAGATCGCCTGGATCGGCGCCGACAGCCGGTCGCGGCACAGCGCCGCGGCCATCCGCCCCGCCTCGGTTTCTTCGGCATAGCCGCGCTGGATCTGCCCCAGATGCTCCTCCACCCGCTCGCAGCAGAAGGCCAGGCTACGCGGAAGCTGGCGATAGAGGATCAGGAATTCGGCGATCTTCAGCGCGCTGATCTCCGCCCCATAAAGCCAGCGATAGGCGCGGTGCGCGGACACCGAACGCAGGATCGTCTCCCACTGCACATTGTCGATCGAGCCGCCGATATGCGCGACCGACGGCAGCAGCAGATAATATTTGACGTCGAGGATGCGCGCAATGTTGTCGGCGCGCTCGAGGAAGGTGCCGAGCTGCGCGAAATGAAAGCCGTCGTTGCGCAGCATCGTCCCGGTCAGCGCGCCGCGCACTTGCCCGTTCTGGCGCCGGATCGCGGCGAGCGCGTCGGGCAGGTCGTCCTTGCGCACCTGTCGTTTGAGCAGCGCGCCCAGCGTCATCCAGCTCGTATTGACCGCCTCCCACACCTCGCGGGTCAGATAGGTGCGCGCGGTGCGGGCATTGTCGCGCGCCTGCTTGATGACCGACAGGATGCTCGACGGATTGGCGGGGTCGCGCAGCATGAAATCGACGACGCGCTGCGAACTGTAATCCTCGCCATGCGCCTGGCGGAACCGGCCGTCCTGCCCCGCGGTCACCAGCACCGACCGCCATTCGGCCTCGGCGGTGTTCGACCGCGTCAGCGCGATGCGGAACCCCGCGTCGATCAGGCGGGCATTATTCTCGCTCCGCTCGAGATAGCGCGCCATCCAGTAGAGGCTGCCGGCGGTTTTCCCTAGCATGGGCGCACCTCCATCCCCTCCCGCAGGCGGGAGGGGACCAGAGCGCGCACGCGAGATGGCGGCCATCCCCATCAATCCTCCAGCACCCATGTATCCTTGGTCCCGCCGCCCTGACTCGAATTGACCACCAGCGACCCGCGGGTCATCGCGACGCGCGTCAGCCCGCCCGGCGTGATCGTGATCCCCTGCGGCGACATCAGCACGAAGGGGCGCAGGTCGACGTGGCGCGGCGCCAGCCCCGCCTTGGTGAAGATCGGCACGGTCGACAGCGACAGCGTCGGCTGCGCGATATAATTGCCCGGATTGGCCTCCAGTTTCTTGCGGAACGCGGCAATCTCCTTCTTGCTCGCGGCCGGTCCGACGAGCATCCCGTATCCGCCCGACCCGTGGACCTCCTTCACCACCAGCTCGGGCAGCCGGTCGAGCACTTCCTTCAAATGCTCCGCCTCCGAACAGCGCCACGTCGGCACATTGGGAAGCAGCGCCTTTTCGCCGGTATAAAATTCGATGATGTCGGGCATATAGCTATAGAGCGCCTTGTCGTCGGCGATCCCCGTTCCCGGCGCGTTGGCGATGGTGATGCCCCCGGCGCGATAGACGTCCCAAATGCCGGGCACGCCGAGCAGCGAGTCGGGTCGGAAATTGAGCGGGTCGAGGAAATCGTCGTCGACGCGGCGATACAGCACGTCGATCGGGCGATAGCCCTGCGTCGTCCGCATCTGCACGCGGCCCGCGACGACGCGCAAATCGTGTCCCTCGACCAGTTCGGCGCCCATCTGGTCGGCGAGGAAGCTGTGCTCGAAATAGGCACTGTTGTGGATGCCGGGGGTCAGCACCGCGACCGTGGGCGTGCCCGCGCATTGCGGCGGCGCGCAGGCCGAAAGCGATTTCAAGAGGTTGAGCGGATAATCGCTCACTTCACGCACCGAAATCCGCGCGAACAGCTCGGGAAACATCTGGAGCATCGTCTCGCGATTTTCGAGCATGTAGGAGACGCCCGACGGGGTGCGGGCATTGTCCTCGAGCACATAGAATTCGTCGGCGCCGGTGCGCACGATGTCGATGCCGCTGATGTGCGTATAGACGCCGCCCGGCGGGTCCATCCCCATCATCATTGGCAGAAACGCCTCGTTGCGCGCGATCAGCTCGGTCGGCACCCGCCCGGCGCGCAAAATCTCCTGCCGGTGGTAGATATCGTGGAGGAAGGCGTTGAGCGCCCGCACCCTCTGCTCGATCCCGCGCGACAGCCGCCGCCATTCGCCCGCCGAGATGATGCGCGGCACGACGTCGAAGGGGATCAGCCGCTCGTCGGCCTCATCCTGTCCGTAAACGTTGAAGGTGATGCCGGTGGTGCGGAAAAACGCCTCGGCCTGCTGCGTCTTGCGCTGGATGCGCGCCGCGTCCTCCTGCGCGAACCAGTCGTGATAGTCGCGATAGGGCGACCGGACCTCGCCCGTCTGTCCTGTCATCTCGTCGAAAAAGGAAATGCCCCAGCCCTTTCCACGCAACATGCCAACGGTCCGGCCGCACGCGATGGTCGGGCGTGCGCGGCCCCTTCATTCCTGCCTGCTGCGTCGCTTGTCTGGCTACGCGGCCGTCAAGCTTATGGAGAGGATGCTAGCACCGCCGCGCGGGAAGGCAAGATGGGTCAAAACATTCCAACTAATTGAAAATGCTTCCGTGCTCCCGCGAAGGCGGGAGCCCATCTTCGGTCGGTGCCATTTTGAACCCGCAGGAGGAGCTATTGGCTAGAAGCCGAACAGCAGCCGCACCCCCACGAACCCGACGAGCAGCGCGGTCAGCTGCCGGATCAGGGTCGCGCCGCCGGCGCGGACAGCAAGCTGGGTGCCGATCGCGCCGCCGATCAGCACCGCGATCAGCAGCGGCCAATGCCCCGCGATCGCGTCGAGCATCGCGCCGCCCTTGCCCTTGATGAGCTGGCCGGTCAGCCCGAACAGGCTATTGACGAGAATGAACAGGCTCGCCGTCGCGGCGACCGAGCGCGCCTCGGCCCAACGGATCAGGTGGAGGATCGGGGCGAGGAAAATGCCGCCGCCGATGCCGACGACACCCGCAAGATAGCCGATTCCCGCCGCGATCGGCAGCAACAGCTTCGCGGGCAGCGCAACGGGCTTCGCCGCCTGCGGCTGGAACATCAGCGCGAGCGCCGAGGCGAGCAGCGACAGGCCGAGCAGGACGACGAGCACGCCCTGCTTGACCGGCGTCAGCCCGCCGAGAAAGGCCATTGGCGCCGCGACCGCAATCAGCGGCAGCGCCTTTGCCCACGGCATCGCCCCGGCGCGCGCGAAGCGGATCGTTCCGCCGGTGACGACGATGACGTTGCACGCCAGGCTGATCGCCGGAACCAGCCCCACCGCGACCCCGCCGAGCAGCAGCAGCGCGGTATAGGTCGACCCGCCGCCGAACCCGACCGCGGCATAGAGCAGGGCGGTCAGGCCGAAGAAGGCAGCGAGGCTGGTCATGGTTATCCCCCTATCCCGTCATCCCGGCAAAAGCCGGGATCTCACCGGTGCTTATGAACGCAAGGTCGAGATCCCGGTCTTCGCCGGGATGACGATTAGGATAAGGACCGGCAGGCGTCAAAGCACCCCGTGGCAATGCTTGTATTTGCGCCCCGACCCGCACGGGCACGGCGCGTTGCGGCTGATTTCCAGCGCCGCATAGGGATTTTCCCCCTCGGGCAGGTCGGGTCGCGGCGCCTGCATCGGCGGCAGCGTGTTGGCGATCACGCCCAGTTCGCCCGCATCGATGTCGGCGCTGTTGTCCTCGCCGGTGAAGGGGTCGATGTGGTTGGTCAGGAAATCGGGCAGGTCAGGCAGCGCCGCGGGCTCGGGTTCCTGGAACTGGAAATCGATCCGCGCCACGGTGCGCGTCACATCCTCGCGGATATTCTGGAGCATCCGCTCGAACAGCGCGAACGCCTCCTGCTTATATTCGTTGATCGGCTGTTTCTGCGCATAGGCGCGCAGGAAGATCGCCTGGCGCAGCGCGTCGAGCGTCGAGAGATGGTCCTTCCAATGATGATCGAGCGTCTGGATCAGGATCGATTTCTCGACATTATGCCAGGTGTCCTGATCGACCTGCGCCGCCTTGCCGGCGGCCGCGGCGTCGGCGAGTTCCTGGATGCGCCCCTCGAAGATTTCGGGGTCGAGCTCGTCTTCCTGCATCCAGTCGTCGATCGGCGGCGCCAGGTCGAGAACGTTGGCGACGCGCTCCTTGATCGCCTCGACGTCCCATTGCTCGGGATAGCTGCCCGGCGGGCAGGCGTCGGCGATGATCGCATTCACCGTCTCGGCCCGCATTTCGGCCATCACGTCGTCGACGGTTTCGCTGTCGATGATCTCGCCGCGCTGTTCATAGACGACCTTGCGCTGGTCGTTCATGACGTTGTCATATTCGACGACCTGCTTGCGGATGTCGTAGTTGCGCGCCTCGACCTTCTTCTGCGCGGTCTCGATCGCCTTCGACAGCCATTTCGACCCGATCGCCTCGCCGTCCTCCAGATTCTTGTTCATCATCTTGGAAAACAGCGTGTCGGGGCCGAAGATGCGCAGCAGATCGTCGTCCAGGCACAGGTAGAATTTCGACAGGCCGGGGTCGCCCTGGCGCCCCGAACGGCCGCGCAGCTGGTTGTCGATGCGGCGGCTTTCGTGGCGCTCGGTCGCGAGCACGAACAGCCCGCCCGCGGCGCGCACGGCTTCGCGCTCGGCGGCGACTTCCTCGTTGATGCGCGCGATCGCGGCGTCGCGTTCGGGGCCTTCGGGCACGTCCTTCAGCTCGTCCTCGATGCGGAATTCCTCGCTGCCGCCCAACTTGATGTCGGTGCCGCGGCCCGCCATGTTGGTCGCGATGGTCACCGCGCCGGCGCGCCCCGCCTGCGCGACGATATGCGCCTCGCTCTCGTGGAAGCGCGCGTTGAGGACGCTGTGCGCGACCTTTTCCTTTTCGAGGAAAGACGACAGCAATTCCGACTTCTCGATCGACACGGTGCCCACGAGCACGGGCTGGCCGCGCTCCTGCGCCTCGCGGATCGTGCGCGCGATCGCGCCGAACTTGTCGGTGATATTCTTGTAGAATTCATCCTCGTCGTCCTGCCGCGCGATCGGGCGATTGGTCGGGATGGTGACGACGTTCATCTTGTAGATTTCAAAGAATTCGGCCGCTTCCGTCGCCGCGGTGCCGGTCATGCCGGACAGCTTGGGATACATGCGGAAATAATTCTGGAAGGTGATCGACGCGAGGGTCTGGTTCTCGGGCTCGATCTGGACGCCTTCCTTGGCTTCGACCGCCTGGTGCAGGCCGTCGGACCAGCGGCGGCCGTCCATCATGCGGCCGGTGAATTCGTCGATGATGACGACCTTGCCGTCCTTGACGATATAGTCGGTGTCGAGCTTGAACATCACGATCGCCTTCAGCGCCTGATTGACGTGATGCACGACCTGGGTGTTCTCGATGTCGTAGAGGTTGCTGCCCTGGAGCAGCCCCGCGGCTTCGAGCAATCGCTCGACATGCTCGGTGCCGTCCTCGGTCAGGCTGATCGATTTCGCCTTCTCGTCCTTTTCATAATCCTCTTCGACGAGCTGGTGCACGACCTCGTTGACGCGGATATACAGCTCCGACTTGTCGTCGGTCGGGCCCGAGATGATCAGCGGCGTGCGCGCTTCGTCGATCAGGATCGAATCGACCTCGTCGACGATGCCGAAGTTGAACTCGCGGTGGACCATCTGCGCGCGGTCGAACTTCATATTGTCGCGCAGATAATCGAACCCCAGCTCGTTGTTCGTCGCATAGGTGATGTCGCTGTTATACGCCTCGCGCCGCTGCATCTCGTTGAGGTTGGGGACGATGATGCCGGTGGTCAGACCCAGGAAGCCATAGACCGCGCTCATCCATTCGGCGTCGCGCTTGGCGAGATAGTCGTTGACGGTGACGACATGGACGCCCTTGCCCTCGAGCGCATTGAGATAACAGGGCAGCGTCGCCATCAGCGTCTTGCCCTCGCCGGTCGCCATCTCGGCAATCTCGCCGCGGTGGAGGACGATGCCGCCGATCATCTGGACGTCGAAATGGCGCATGCCGAGCGTGCGCTTCGACGCCTCGCGGACCGTCGCAAAGGCTTCGGGCAGCACATCGTCGAGCGTTTCGCCGGCATCGAGCCGGTCGCGGAATTTCTGCGTCTGCGCCTGCAACTGCTCATCGCTATAGGCTTCGAGCTCGGGCTCGAAGGCGTTGATCCTGGCGACGATCTTGCGGATCGAATTGACGTAACGCTCGTTGGACGAGCCGAACAGGCTCTTGGCAAGACTGCCGAACATAGGGAATTTCCTTGGATTTCGATGCGATCGGGGCGGCGAAGATGCCGCGCGGTCTATAAAGAAAATCCCCGCGCGAACGCAGGGAAGCGGCCCGGGCAAGGGCGCCGGCCGGTGCGGCTATTCGAGCGCGCGGTCGACCCCGGTCAACAGGCCGGGAAGATGCGGCGGCGCCGCCTTGCGCGGCTTGCCGCCGCTGACACCGCTGCTGCTCGAGCGGCGGGTGGGGGTGGTGGCGACGGGGCGGTGTTCGCTGTCGCCGGTGTCGGCCTTGCCCGTGCTTTCGGCGAGCAGGACCAGCGACCCCATCGCCATCGGAACGGCGGGCGCGGCCATAGCCCGGTCCGCCGTGGCAAACCCGGTGAGCAACGCCAAAAGAGTCAGCAACAGCCGCAAGAATCGCCCCTCAACACGTCGGGAGCGCAGATTATTGCTCCCCGTTCCCTGAACATAGGGTGAAACGGCCGCGGCGTCCAGAGGAAGCGCGCGGGCGGGCGTGGGTGAGACCGAGGAACGCCCCGCCCATCCCCTCCCGCAAGCGGGAGAGGGGTATCCCCGTCACCCCAGCCCCGGATTCAACCCCTTCACTTCCAGCAGGAAACTCTTGGGCTTCTTGAAGAATTTGCTCTTGCGATCGACCTTCAGCCCGACGACCTCGGCCAGTTCCATCACGAAATGGACGCAGTTCGCCTTGTTCAGGCTATAGCTCGGCTGTTTGCGGTCCTGCCATTCACGAACCTTCGCGATCAGCCGGGCATAGGTCGCGTCGTCGACGGTGACGCTGAACTGGCGGTCGCTCTTGGCGATATAATCGGCCTTCGACGTCTGGACATAGCCCTTCACCGACCCGAGCAGGATCGCCGGGCTGACATTCTTCGCGGTGAAGCCGAAATTATTGTCGACCGCCTGCCCGCTGCCGTCGAGCGTGCCCTTGACCGTGATGAAGGCGTGCGGAAAGCGGTCGCCAAAATCATGGCTGTAAAAGCTGACCGTCACCGCCGCCTCCGCGGGAAGCGCGGTGCCGAGGCAAAAGGCCAGCAAGGTCAGGAACATCAGGCGCAGGCGAAACATCGCCGCCCTGATAGCGACGCCACCCGCCCCTTGCCAAGCCGCGATTGCGGCTTGACGCGCCGGCCGGCTTCGCACCATCTGGTGCTGACATAAATGTAAGGGAGAGCGGGCGTGGCACGAAAGGCGATCTTCATCACCGGCGGCGGTTCGGGAATCGGCCGCGCGACCGCGCGCCATTTCGCCGCAGAGGGCTGGTTCGTCGGCATCGCCGACGTCAACGCGCAGGGGATCGACGAGACCGCGGCGCTGCTGCCCGAGGGCGCCTCGTCGCGCCACATCATGGACGTGCGCGACCGCGACCAGTGGGAGGCTGCTCTGGCTGCCTTTGCCGAAGCGAGCGGCGGACGGCTCGACGTCCTGTTCAACAACGCCGGAATCGGGACGGGAGGCCAGTTCGCCGACATGCCGCCGGAGGAGACCGACCGGTTGATCGCGATCAACTTCGGCGGCGTCGTCAACGGCATCCACAGCGCGCTGCCGCTACTCCGCGCGACGCCGGGGTCGACGATCCTCAACACCGGCTCGGCGTCGGGTTTTTACGGCGTCGCCGGGCTCGCGGTCTATTCGGCGACCAAATTCGCGGTGCGGGGCCTCACCGAAGCGCTCGAAATCGAATTCGCCAAACACGGCATCAAGGTCCGTTCGCTGATGCCGGGCTTCATCGACACCCCGCTGCTCGACCAGGTCGCCGCCGACAGCAACGAGCCCGCACGCGACCGCCTGTCGTCCAGCGGGTTCGAGATCGTCCCCGTCGAACGCGTCGCCGAGGCGGCGTGGGAGGCGGTTCACGGCGCCAGGGTGCACGTCACCGTCGGCAAGATGGCCAAACGCCTGTCACGCCTCGCGCGCTTCTTTCCGGGGCTGATCGTCAAACAGTCGAAAAAGGTCGACGGGCTGGCTGGGGCGGCGGGTTGACGCCGGGAACCTGAGCGCAGGACGGGCCGCCCGCTTTGGGGTGGGAAGCGGCCATTCCCAGCTACTTTCGTCATCCCGGACTTGATCCGGGATTCATTCTCTCAGCGCCAGATGAATGGATCCCGGATCAAGTCCGGGATGACGATGTGAGATCATGTCCGCCTCCGGCCGAAACCCGCCGCCGCTACTTCCCCGCCCCGCAGCTTACCGTCCCGCTGCCGAGGTTGCGCACGGTGCAGGCGGGGCGGCCGAGTACGACGGTCTTGCCCACGCCGCGCGTCGTCACCGCCGCGGTCTTCACCGCATTGAAGATGTGATCGCCCGCGCCCTCGCTGTCGCTGACCAGAGCGTCGACCGAAAGCCTGCCCGCGTCGACCATGCCCGCGCCCGACAGCGTCATCTGCCCCTGCTTGGCCTTGCCGGCCAGCGTCATCGTGCCGTTGCCGATCATCGCGACGCTCAGCCGGTCGGCATCGATCGCGTCGACGCTCACCCGCCCCGGCCCGCGCAGCCCGATCGTCACGCGCGCGCCCTTGAGGCGATCGATCTTCAGCGATCCCGCCCCCGCGAGCGTCGCGGCGCGCAGGTTCGCGGCGTTGACGCGGATGGTCACCGCGCCCGGCGGCGTCCGGCGGTTCTCGTCGCCCGCATATTTCTTTTCGCCGATCACCAGCCGCCCGTCGCGGGTTTCGAGGGTCAGCCGGTCGAGCGCGTCGGCCGAACCCGTCGCCACCGCGCTGACCGGCGCGCGCGACACCACTTCGACATCGACGTCGGCGCCGACCTCGATCGTCTCGAAGCTGGTGAGGCCATAGCGCTTCTCGGCCGCGGCGGCGGGGCCGGACAGAAGCAGGGCGGCCGCCGCGACGGCGGCCAGGCGCGAATAGCTGGTCATGCCGCCGCCTTACCGCGTTCGCAGGAACCGCGCCACAGGATGTTCAAGGCATGAATGCCATCGTGCTCCCCCGCGAAGGCGGGGGTCCATCTCCGGCCGGTGCAAGGTGGAACCGACCGGAGATGGGTCCCCGCCTTCGCGGGGACACACAATGTTTGAACGCGAGCGACCTACCTGCAGGTCGCGGTCCCCGATCCCATCGCATGCGTCGAGCATTTGCCGCCGCCGCCGATCGTCGCATCGCCCGAGCCGAGAATCTTGATGTCGGCGCTCGCGGTCGCCTGCGCGTCGACGTCGCCCGATCCGGTGATCGACACCGCGAGCGTCTGCGCGACCAGCCCTTCGGCGTCGATGTCGCCCGATCCGGTGACGCCAAAATCGCCGCTGTCGATCGCGCCGCCCTTGACCTCGATATTGCCCGATCCCGAAACGTCGAGGTCGGCGCTCTTCGCGGTCAGCTTCGCGACGCTGAGGTCGCCCGAGCCGGTGACGTCGAGCGTCGCCGCGTCGGCGGCCAGCGTGTCGGCGTCGATCGATCCCGATCCGGTCAGCTTCAGCGCCTGCAGCTTCGGCATGGTGATGCTGATCTCGACCCCTTTGCTGTCGTGGCGGGTGAAGCTGAAGCCTTCGCGCTTGCGGCCGATCGACAGCGTCGATCCGTCGAGCACGATCTCCAGCTCGTCGAGCTCGGCCTGCGGGCCCCTGGCGCTGATCGAGAAGGCGTCGCCCTGGCGGATGGTGACATCGTCGGGGCCGGTGACCTTGACGCCGGTGAAGCCCTTGAGGTCGAAGCTCTGCGTCGTCGCCGGGCCGGACGCGACCGTCCGCCTGGCATCCTTGCCGTCGCCCGTTCCTTCGTGGCCGCACGCCGACACCGTCATGGCGAGAGCCAGCGGCAGAACCGCTATCGTCCAGTTTCGCATCGTCATTCTCCGCTCATTCTTTTCTCGTGTGTTACTTGATTAACACAGGGAGAAGGACTTGTCCACCTACCAGCGGAGCAGCGGCGCGAGCAACACCCGCCCGGCGACGGCCCACAGCGGGATGGCGAGCCCGTGCCAGAGCGCGATATGGATCATGTCGTTCGAAGAGCAGCGGAGCGCGACCGCCGCGGCGCCCGCCGCCCCCGCGGCGATGCCGACGACCCAGCCGGCGCGCGCGGGCGATGTCGGCGCGCCGCCTTTCAGCCAGGCGAACAGCGCGGCCCCGACGCCGACCCCGGCGATCAGTCCGTCGAGCGTGCAGCGCATGCCATGATCGGGCCGCATTTCGGTCAACGCGCCGTGACTGTCGCCCAGGCCGATGATCAGCGCGGTCAGCGGCAGCGCCAGCGCGGCAAGCCCGGCCCAGCGCCAGCCGCCATAGTCGCGCCCGACGCCGGGCAATCCCATGCGCAGCGCGCTCCAGCTCGCGGCGAGCGCCAGCGCGACGATCAGCCAGAAGGCGAGCATCGGCAGCGGCGCCATCGCCTCCCCTGCGGCGAGGTCGTGACGCATCCCGAACAGCCAGAGCAGCAGCGCGCCGCCCGCGACCCAGCCCGCTGCGACCCACAGCCCGCCGCGCAGCACGCGCCGCGGGCGCACGGGTTTCAGCGCACCCGCCAGCCCCTCGATCAGCTCGTCGATCGACGCGTCGTTCATCTCACTCGCTTTCCACCAGTCCCGCGAGCGTCTTCAGCCCGCGATGGATGTTCACTTTGACCAGCGACTCGCTCTGGCCGCTGATATTCGCTGCCTCGGCGATCGAGGCGCCCTCGATCTTGACCAACGTGATCGCCTGCGCCTGCCCCGGCGGCAGCCGCGTCAGCAGATGGTCGAGGCTGAGCCGCGCGTGGACCGCCTCGTCCTCCGCCGCGACCGCCGCGTCATGGTCGCCAAGCTCGGCCTCGTCGCGCTGGCGGCGAAGCGCGTCGATCCAGCGATAGCGCGCGATCGCCGCGAGCCACGGCAGGAAGGGACGCCCGCTGTCCCAGGTCGCAAGCTTGCGGTGCAGCGACACGAGCGTTTCCTGCACCAGATCGTCGATCTGGTGCGGCGCGATGCGGCGCGCGAAATAGCGGAGCAGCCATGTACGGCAATCGCTCAGCAGCGCGCGATAGGCCGCGCGATCCCCGCGCTGCGAGGCAGCCATCAGGCGCGCAAGCGACGGTTCGTCGGGGCTCATCGGGGCACTCTATCAAGGATCGCGGCAAAGGGCATCGCCTGCCGGTTCGCGGGCATCGCCGCCGCGGTTACGCGCGGGAGGAAATTTCGCGCCATCTTGTCGCCACCTTCGCGGTGCAACAGGCACGCTTTCCTTCCCGACGAGAGAGACGATGAGCGTAGCCTTCCGCCGCGAGAGCGACGACGAACATATGGAGCCGGCCTTCGAATGGCCGATCCCGGTGGGGCCGAACCTCGTCACGCCGCGCGGCGCCCGCCTGCTCGCCGAGGAGGTTGCGCGCCTCGAAGCCGCCGTCGCCGCGACAAGCGAAGAGGAAGCGCGCAAGAAACTGCTGCGCCGCCTGCGCTATGCCGGCACCCGCCACGCGACCGCCGAGGTGCAGGACGCGCCCGCCGCCTGCATCGTCGGCATCGGCAGCCGGGTGCGCTACAGGCTGAACGGCGCCGAGCGCGCGGTGACGATCGTCGGCCATGACGAGGCCGACCCCGCAGCGGGGCTGATCGCTTTCACCGCGCCGCTCGGCCGCGCCCTGATGGGCGCCGAAGTTGGCGACACCGTGGAATTTCAAGGCCGCGAGGACGCGATCACCGTCCTTGCCGCCGATGCCGATCCGGAGGCGAACGCATGAAGGACAAGTTCGAACGCCATAAACAGCCGTGGACCGCCGCCGAAATCGACAAGCTCCACACGCTCGCAAAGAAAGGCATGGCGCTCAAAGCCATCGCCAAGGCGCTGACGCGCAGCGAGGAATCGGTGAAGATCCGCGCCAAGGCCGATGGGCTGTCGATCGCGAAGCTGCGCTGATCGTCCAATGACCGCTTCCGATTATGATGCCGTCGTGCTGGGCGCCGGCGCGGCCGGGCTGATGTGCGCCGCGGTCGCGGGACAGCGCGGCAAGCGCGTCCTGCTGCTCGACCATGCCGAGCAGGTGGGGAAGAAAATCCTGATTTCGGGCGGCGGGCGCTGCAACTTCACCAACATCCACACCGCCCCCGACCGCTACATCTCGGCGAACCCGCACTTCGCCAAGTCGGCGCTCGCACGCTATACCCCCGCCGATTTTATCGCGCTCGTCGAGCGCTACGGCATCGCCTGGCACGAGAAAACATTGGGTCAGCTCTTCTGCGATGGCTCGGCGAAACAGATCGTCGCGATGTTGCTCGAAGAAGCGGCGAAGGGCCATGTCGACATCCGCTGCGGCCAGACCGTGGGCGAAATCGGCCATGCGGACAGCGTATTCAGTGGCACCTTCGGCACTTTCCGCTTCACCGCCGCCAATCTTGTCCTCGCCACCGGCGGCCCCTCGATTCCGAAGATGGGCGCGACCGGCTTCGCCTATGACCTCGCGCGCCGCTTCGGCCTCAAAGTCGTCGAGCCGCGACCCGCGCTCGTCCCGCTGACGCTCGGCGGCGAGGATGTGCTGTTTCGCGACCTCTCGGGCGTCGCGACCCCGGTCGAGGCGCGCGCGGGCAAGGCGGCATTCCGCGAGGCCGCGCTCTTCACCCACAAGGGCCTGTCCGGTCCCGCGATCCTCCAGATCAGCAGCTATTGGCGGCACGGCGAACCGGTGATGATCGATTTCCTCCCCGACGCCTCGCCGGGCTGGCTGACCGAAGCCAAGCGCGCCCGCCCGCGCGCCACCCTCGCCGCGGCGCTGCCGCTGCCCGACCGGCTGGCGCAGACGCTCGCGGGCCGCCTTGCGCTCCCCGGCGAACTCGGCGCCCAGACCGACCGCAAGCTCGCCGACGCCGAGGCGCGGCTCAGGCGCTGGATATTTCACCCGGGCGGCACCGAAGGCTTCGCCAAGGCCGAGGTCACCGTCGGCGGAATCGCGACCGCCGGCCTCTCGTCGCAAACAATGATGGCCAAAAGCGTTCCGGGGCTCTATGCGATCGGCGAAGCCGTGGACGTCACCGGGTGGCTGGGCGGCTATAATTTTCAATGGGCCTGGGCCAGCGGACATGCGGCAGGCCAGGCCCTTTAGGAAACATATTGTAATCCATCGTCATGCCGGACTTGATCCGGCATCCATTCGGCACTCGCCACGAAGTGATGAATGGACCCCGGATCAAGTCCGGGGTGACGACTACCACAGAAGAAGAATATAATGGCTTTCGATCATCTTTCGCCCGTCCTTGCGGACGCCCTCACCGCGCGCGGCTATGAGGCGCTGACCCCCGTCCAGGCGCAGGTCGTCGAGGCCGAAGCGCGCGGCCGCGACCTGCTCGTCTCCGCGCAGACCGGGTCGGGCAAGACCGTCGCCTTCGGCCTCGCGATGGCCGACGAACTGCTTGAGGAGGGCCGCCTGCCCTTCGCGGCGGCGCCGCTCGCGCTGATCGTCGCGCCGACGCGCGAACTTGCGCTGCAGGTCAGCCGCGAACTAAGCTGGCTTTACGCCAAGGCCGGGGCGCGCATCGCGACCTGCGTCGGCGGCATGGACGCAAGCCGCGAGCGCCGCAACCTCAACCAGGGCGTGCATATCGTCGTCGGCACCCCCGGCCGCCTGCGCGACCATCTCGAACGCGGCGCGCTCGACCTCGAATCCTTGCGCGTCGCGGTGCTCGACGAGGCCGACGAAATGCTCGACATGGGCTTTCGCGAAGACCTCGAAGAAATTCTCGACGCGACCCCCGGAACGCGCCGCACCCTGCTCTTCTCGGCGACGATCCCGAAGCCGATCGCGCAGCTTGCCAAGCGCTATCAGAACAATGCGCTGCGCATCTCGACGGTCGGCGAGGATCGCGGCCATGGCGACATCGCCTATCAGGTCGTGACCGTCGCCCCCGCCGACATTGAGGGCGCGGTGATCAACCTCTTACGCCTGCACGAGCCCGACACGGCGATGCTGTTCTGCGCGACGCGCGACAATGTCCGCCGCCTTCACGCGCGGCTGGTCAATCGCGGCTTCGCGGCGGTCGCGCTGTCGGGCGAGCATAGCCAGAACGAGCGCAACCATGCGCTGCAGGCGCTGCGCGACCGTCGAGCCAGAGTGTGCGTCGCGACCGACGTCGCCGCGCGCGGCATCGACCTGCCGAGCCTGAGCCTCGTCATCCATGTCGAGATCCCGCGCGACGCCGAAACGCTCCAGCACCGCTCGGGCCGCACCGGGCGCGCGGGAAAGAAGGGCACCGCGGTGCTGATCGTCCCCTATCCGCGCCGCCGCCGCGTCGACGGGATGCTGCGCGGCGCGCGCATCACCGCCGAGTGGATGAACGCGCCGACCGCGGCCGACGTCAACGCACGCGATCAGGAGCGGCTGATCGAAAAGCTGCTCGCGCCGCAGGAGCATGAGCCCGAAGACATCGAGCTCGGCCAGCGCCTGCTCGCCGAACGCAGCGCGGAGGACATCGCCGCCGCGCTCGTTCGCGCGCACCGGGCGACGATGCCGCCGCCCGAGGATCTGATCGACGCCGGCCCGCGCGCACGCGGCGAACGGCCCGAACGCCCCGAGCGCGGCGAACGTTTCGAACGCGATGATCGGGCCGAACGCGGCGAGCGCCGCGACCAGTTCGACGACAGCGTCTGGTTCAAGCTCAACATCGGCCGCCGCCAGAACGCCGACCCGCGCTGGATTCTCCCCCTCCTCTGCCGCCGCGGCCATGTGACGAAGCACGAGATCGGCGCGATCCGCATCGGGCCGTCGGAAACCTTGTTCAACATCCCGCTCGCCATCGCCGACCGCTTCGCCGAGGCGGTGATGCGCACCGCCAATCAGGACGGCGAGGACGACAGCGGCGTCGCGATCACCCCGGCGCCCGGCGGCGCGACCTATCCGCCGCGGCGCGAGAAGGGGGCGCACAAGGGCGGGCCGCGTCACGGCGCCCCTCGCGACAACGGTCCGCGCGGCGACGGGCCGCGGGGCCCCCATGGCAAGCCCGGCGGGTTCAAGGCCAAGCCCTTCGGCAAGGGCAAGCCGCGCTCACCCCGCTGACCCTACCCCCTCCTCTTCAGAGGAGGGGCAGCGAGACTTGGTTCGGCGAAGCCGGACCTAGTCGCAGCGGGGTGGTGCTTCCGCATCGGCGTCCACCACCCCCAACCCCTCCTCTGAAGAGGAGGGGCTTATATCGCATCGACCCTTGCGCCACCTGTTCGCGCGCCCCAGATGGGCTGCACCAGCAGGAGAGCGGCCGTGCAGGCAATCGAAGCCTTTATCGAAACGCAGGGCGGACCCGAGGTCATCGACTGGCGCGAGGTCACGCTGGGTGACCCGGGCCCCGGCCAGGTGCTCGTGCGCCAGACCGCGGTCGGTCTGAACTATATCGACACTTATCACCGCGACGGCACCTATCCGATCGAGCTTCCGGGCGGGCTCGGGGTCGAGGCGGCGGGTGAGGTCGTCGCGGTCAGCGCCGACGTCCACGGCCTCCAGCCCGGCGACCGCGTCGCGACCTTCGGTCCGCAGCGCAATGCTTATGCGAGCGCGCGGATCGTCCCCGCCGCGTCGCTGTTCAAACTCCCCGCCGCCATCGACGACGACACCGCCGCCGCGGCCTTGCTCAAGGCCTGCACGGTGGAGATGCTCGTCGAACGATGCGCGAAGGTCGAGGCGGGCTGGCCGGTGCTCGTCCACGCCGCCGCGGGCGGGGTCGGGCTGATCCTCGTCCAGTGGCTGAAAGCGATCGGCGCGACGGTGATCGGCACCGTCAGCACCGAAGCGAAAGAGCAAGCGGCGCGCGAGGCGGGCGCCGACCATGTCATTCGCTACAAGCAGGACGATGTCGCGGCGCATGTCCGCGAGATCACCGACGGCCAGGGCGTCCCCGTCACTTTCGATGGCATCGGCATGGCGACCTGGGCGACGTCGCTCAAGGCCACCGCGCGGCGCGGGCTGATCGTCAGCTACGGCAATGCCGGCGGGCCGGTGACCGGAGTCAACCTCGGCATCCTCGCGCAGCATGGGTCGCAATTCGTCACCCGGCCGACGCTGTTCGATTATTATCACCTGCCCGGCGAACGCGCCGCCGGCGCGGCGCGGGTGTTCGAGATGATCGAAAGCGGCGCGGTGAAGATCAGCATCGGGCAGCGCTATGGCCTGCAGGACGCGGCGCGCGCGCACGCCGACCTGGAGGCGGGGCGGACGACGGGGTCCAGCTTGCTGATTCCGGAATAGCTCGCACAAAATCGTCAATAACAGGCCGTTCCCCCGCGAAGGCGGGGGGCCATCTCCGGTCGGCGCAAGATGGAGCCGGCGGGTGATGGGTCCCCGCCTTCGCGGGGACACGATGCTTCTTCCGCGGCAGCCTACGCCTTCAACCGCTCCGCGTGCCACGCCACATGCTCGGCCATGAAGGTCGAGATGAAATAATAGCTGTGGTCGTATCCCGGCTGCATACGGATTTCGGCCTTCTGCCCCGCGCGCTCGCACGCCTCGACCAGCAGTTCGGTCTTGAGTTGTTCGGCGAGGAAATTGTCGGCCTCGCCCTGATCGACGAGCAGGTCGGGCACGCGCAGTCCCTGATCGAGCAGCGCGCAGGCGTCATAGGCCTGCCAATCCTCGCGGTCGTCGCCGAGATAGCCGCCGAGCGCCTTCTCGCCCCACGGGCAGCGCGACGGCGCGACGATCGGCGAGAAGGCCGAGACCGAGCGGAAGCGGTCCCGATTGCGCAGACCGATGGTCAGCGCGCCGTGCCCGCCCATCGAATGGCCGGTGATCGCCTGCCGCGTCAGGTCGGCGTCCGCAAAGTTGCGGAGGATCAGCGACGGCAGCTCATCCTCGACGTACGACCGCATCCGGTAATGCTTCGCCCACGGCTCGACCGTGGCATCGACATAAAAGCCCGCGCCGAGCCCGAAATCATAGGCAGCGTCCGCATCGTCGGGCACCTCCTCGCCGCGCGGACTGGTGTCGGGCGCGATGAAGATCACGCCATGTTCGGCGCACGCGGCGCGATATTCGCCCTTCTCCATCACATTCGCATGGGTGCAGGTCAGCCCCGACAGATACCAGAGCACCGGCAGCTTCGCGTCCGGGGCATGGTCGGGAACGAAGACCGCGAAGGTCATGTCAGTGCCGGTGGTGGTGCTGGCGTGCGTGTAGACGCCCTGCGTGCCGCCATGGCTGCGGTTGGTGGAGAGGGTTTCGATGGTCATGCGGGGTCCTGAACCGGAATGGGCGCGACGAGAGGATGATGCCCCCAATGACGCAAGAGGTCGAGTATCGTTGCACCGCCAAGCCCGAGGGTCGCGGTGTTGCGAAGCGGATGGACATTCACCCGCTCGGCCGCCGCCAGCCGCGCGTCGAGCACGATCGTGATGCTGCCCGGCGGCGCATTGATCGCGGCGAGCGGCGTGACCGATCCGGGTGCGATGCCGAGCAGCCGGTCCATATCCTCGGCCTTGCCGAAACTCACGCGCTTGCTGCCGATCGCGCCGGGCAGCGCCTTCAGGTCGACGCGCGCCTCGCCCGGCACGGTGACGAGCCAGAACGCCCCGGCCGTGTCCTTCAGGAACAGATTCTTGCTATGCGCGCCCGGAATCGCGGCGTTCACCCCGTCGCTCTCGGCGACGGTGAACACCGCGACATGCTCATGCGCGGCGAAGGGAATGGCGAGCGCATCGAGGTCCGCCATCAAACCCGCTTCGCCGCGCATGATCGTCCTTACATCCGGTGCAGCGCGCAAAGCTTGTTGCCCGCGGGATCGCGCAGATAGGCAAGATACATCTTCATGCCATTGCCCTCGCGCACGCCCGGCGGGTCTTCGATCGCGGTGCCGCCGGCTTCGACGCCCGCCGCGTGCCACGCGTCGGCCTGTTCGGGGTTCGCCATCGCGATGCCGATGGTGCAGCCGTTGCCTGCGGTCGCCGGCTGGCCGTCGATCGGCGCGGTCACCAGGAACAGCCCGCCATTGTGCATATAGATGAGCCGGCCCTTCTCGTCCTGAATCCCCGGCTTGCCGCCGATCGCCTGGAAGGTCGCGTCATAGAATTTCTTCGACGCCTCCATGTCGTTCGACCCGACCATATTGTGACTATACATGTTTCCGCTCCTCCTGATTCTGGTTGCGAATCGATACCTACCCTGCGGCGCCGATCAGGGCCAGCCGCCATAATGGTCCGCATTCCCCGAAAAGGACGAACGCGAAAGCCCGCGGCCGATCCTAGCGGAAGACCAGTGTCTTGCGCCCGTCGATCAGCACCCTTTGCTCGGCGACCCAGCGCACCGCGCGCGCGAGCACCTGCGCCTCGATATCGCGGCCGGTGCGGATCAGGTCGTCGACCGACTGGCGATGGTCGACGCGCTCGACCGCCTGCTCGATGATCGGCCCCTCGTCGAGGTCGCCGGTGACGAAATGCGCGGTCGCGCCGATCAGCTTCACCCCGCGTTCGTGCGCGCGGTGATAGGGTTTCGCGCCCTTGAAGCCGGGCAGGAAGCTGTGATGGATATTGATGCAGCGGCCCGCGAGCTTCGCGCTGAGATCGGCCGACAGCACCTGCATGTAGCGCGCGAGCACCAGATAGTCGGCCTGCCCGCGCGCCATCAGGTCGAGGATCGCCGCTTCCTGTTCGGCGCGGTTGGCGTCGCTCACCGGCAGATAGTGGAACGGCACCCCATGCCACTCCGACAGGCGCCGCAGCGCCTCGTGGTTCGAGACGACGCCGACGATATCGATCGCGAGATTGCCGGTCGACCAGCGGTGGAGCAAATCGTTGAGGCAATGGCTGCCCTGCGACACCGCGATGACGAAGCGCGGCTTGACCGCGCCATCGCTGAGCCGCGCATCCATGGCGAAGCGCGCGATGACCGGGGCGAACGCCGCCTGCACGCCCGCGAAATCCTCCGGAAAGAGCGGCCCCGCGCCGCGAAACTCGACGCGCATGAAGAAGCGGCCCGACCCGAGGTCGGCATATTGCTGACTGTCGAGGATGAAGCCGTCGCGCTCCGCGAGCAGCCCGGTCACGGCGGCCACGATGCCCACCGCATCGACGCAACTGAAGGTCAGGACATAGGGCCCGGTCAAATGCTTCCTCCCGCAATTTCGTCATTGCGAGCGCAGCGAAGCAATCCAGGGCGGTTTACACACACTCTGGATTGCTTCGCTGCGCTCGCAATGACGACGCGGATAAAGTGAACGGTGAAAAGATCAATAAACCACGACGCTACGGATGCTTTCCCCCGCGTGCATCAGGTCGAAGCCCTTGTTGATCTCCTCCAGCCCCATGACGTGGGTGATCATCGGGTCGATCTCGATCTTGCCCTGCATATACATGTCGACGATCTTCGGCACGTCGGTGCGCCCCTTGGCGCCGCCGAACGCGGTGCCGCGCCAGTTGCGTCCGGTGACCAACTGAAAGGGACGCGTCGCAATCTCCTTGCCCGCCTCGGCGACGCCGATGATGATCGAGGTGCCCCAGCCGCGGTGGCAGGCCTCCAATGCGGTGCGCATCACTTCGGTATTGCCCGTCGCATCGAAGGTGTAATCGGCGCCCCCGTCGGTCATCTGGACGATCGCCGCGACGACATCCTCGCGGCTCATGCCCTTCGAGTTGAGGAAGTCGGTCATGCCGAACTTGCGGCCCCATTCCTCGCGATCGGGGTTGATGTCGACGCCGATGATCCGGTTCGCGCCCGCAAGCCGCGCGCCCTGAATGACGTTGAGCCCGATGCCGCCGAGCCCGAAGACGACGACATTGTCGCCGACCTGCACCTTGGCGGTGTTGATCACCGCGCCGACCCCGGTGGTCACGCCGCAGCCGATATAGCAGCTCGACTGGAACGGCGCGTCCTCGCGGATCTTCGCGACCGCAATCTCGGGCAGCACGGTGAAGTTGGAGAAGGTCGAGCAGCCCATATAGTGGAAGATCGGCTGGCCCTTGTATGAAAAGCGCGTCGTGCCGTCGGGCATCAACCCCTTGCCCTGCGTCGCGCGGATCGCGGTGCAGAGGTTGGTCTTGCCGCTGAGGCAGCTTTTGCACTGGCGGCATTCGGGGGTGTAGAGCGGGATCACATGGTCGCCCGCCTTCACGCTGGTGACGCCCGCACCGACCTCGCGCACCACGCCCGCGCCCTCATGCCCCAGCACGCTCGGGAAGATACCCTCGCTGTCGAAGCCATCGAGCGTATAGGCATCGGTGTGGCAGATGCCCGTCGCCATGATCTCGACCAGCACCTCGCCCGCCTTCGGGCCTTCGAGGTCGAGTTCGACGATCTCCAGCGGCTTCTTCGCTTCGAACGCAACGGCGGCGCGGGTCTTCATGGGCGGGTCTCCTTCTCGGCGCTCCCAATCAGGCAAACGCGGCGGCAATGCAAGATGCGAGCGACTGCATAGCTATGACAACGCTATCACGGGTTCGCGATGGCGATAGCGAGACACATCTCAATTCGTCACCCTGAACTTGTTTCAGCATCTATGGCCCGGCGCTATCCCGCCAGCACGGCGCCAGTTGTTTTTCGCACAAAGCCACAAAGCCACGAAGAAGAAGCCTTGGGCCGACAGGTTCATTCGCCATAAACGGTGCGGCTGGCCGCACGGTCGCAAAGGAATGTAGTTCCGCGGGCGGCGCGACGTCTTCGTGGCTTTGTGGCTTTGTGCGAAACAAAAAGCGCGGCGCTGAAGGACAGGACAGACCATGGACCCTGAAACAAGTTAAGGGTGACGAGAATGGAAAGGTCGTGCGCCTCTCACCCCCCTCCCTTTCGTCACCCCGGACTTGATCCGGGGTCCATTCAAACCAGCGCCGGACCAATGGATCCCGGATCAAGTCCGGGATGACGATGAAATAGAGTTGCGCTCGCCTCGCTCCTCGACCCGCTGCGCCCGCAGGAGGAACCAATATGGGCGGTCTATCCGCAGCGGCGCCATCTGCTGCCGAAGGTGCGATCCTGATCGACAAGCTGCGCGAGGAATTGCCGGGGGCGTTACGGCGGAGTGGGGCCGCTTAGGGCCGAACTATAGGCCGGCCAGCTTTGCCGCGACTACGATCGTGAGAATGAGCATGATCGCGTTGAATGTGGCGCAGAACCAGAAGAGAATAGGGTTTTCTGTTCGATGCCCCGCCAGATAGCCGACGCCTGGTGCCTCCATTGTTTCCGTGCGGAAGCCCACCCAAAGATAATGTCCAAAGAAAATACTGCCAGCGAGCATAATTGTGACCTTCAAGGTCGCACCTACCGCGTTGAAGTTCACCATTACGATGAGAAGAACGATTGCAGTAGCAAGCCAGAAGTAACGCATTGGCCAATTATGCTTGGAGTCGCCGACGTTGCAATCGACTATTTTTCCCTCCGTCATCCCGGACTTGATCCGGGATCCATTATTCCGGCGCTGGCGCGAATGGACCCCGGATCAAGTCCGGGGTGACGATGAAAGAAGCGTAGCCCCTCAACATTCCACCACACTAACCGCCAGCCCGCCCTTCGACGTTTCCTTATACTTATCCCGCATGTCGCGGCCCGTCTGCAGCATCGTCGCGATCACGGTGTCGAGGCTGACGACATGCGTGCCGTCGCCGATCATCGCGATGCGACTGGCGTCGATCGCCTTGATCGCGCCCATCGCGTTGCGCTCGATGCACGGGATCTGCACCAGCCCGCCGATCGGGTCGCAGGTGAGGCCGAGGTTATGCTCCATGCCGATCTCGGCGGCATTTTCGACCTGCGCGTTGGTGCCGCCGAGCGCGGCGGTCAGCCCCGCCGCCGCCATCGAACAGGCGACGCCGACCTCGCCCTGGCAGCCGACCTCGGCGCCCGAGATGCTGGCGTTGCGCTTGTAGAGCGCGCCCACCGCGGCCGCGGCGAGCAGGAAGGTGCGCACGCCCTTCGCGTCGCCGCGATAGCTGCGCCGGTAATAGCGGATCACCGCCGGGATGATCCCCGCCGCGCCGTTGGTGGGCGCGGTGACGACCTTGCCGCCCGCGGCATTTTCCTCGTTCACCGCCATCGCCCACAGGTTGATCCAGTCCATCATCGCCATCGGATCGGACAGGTTCGCCTCGTGCCGTTCACGGATGTCGGCGGCGATCTGCGGCGCGCGGCGCTTGACCTTGAGCCCGCCGGGGAGGACGCCGGTGCTCGCACAGCCCGCGTCGATCGAACCGTCCATCGCCGCGGCGATTGCGTCGAGCCCCGCCTCGACCTCGGCAAGGCTGCGGTGGACGAGTTCATTGTCGAGCATCATCTCGGCAAAGCTCTTCCCCGACGCGGCGCCCATCGCCATCAGATCGGCGCCCGAGGTGAAGGGAAAGGGCAGTTCCACCTCATCCTCGGCGCCGCGGCTGTTGCGCCCCGCCTCGTCCTCGTCGACGACGAAGCCGCCGCCGATCGAGAAATACATGCGCTTCGCCAGGATTTCCCCGTCGCCGCCGCGCGCGGTGAAGCTGAGCGCATTGCTGTGGAAGGGCTGGCGCTGCTTCATCTGGAAATGCAGGTCGCTTTCCGGCTGGAACCGGACGCGCTGGCGACCGAGCAGATAGAGGAAGCCCTCGCTCGTCGCGCGGTCCCAATGCGCCTTGATCGCGGCAAAGCTGGTCGAGGCCGGGATTTCGCCGGCGAGCCCCGCGACGACCGCGGTGTCGGCGGCGTGCCCCTTGCCAGTCAGCGCGAGCGAGCCGTAGAGGTCGGCCTCGACATGCGCGGTTTTCGTGAGCAGGTCATGCTCATCGAGCCAGACGGCGAAGCGGCGCGCCGCGACCATCGGGCCGACGGTATGCGAGCTCGAAGGTCCGACACCGATTTTGAAGAGTTCGAAGAGGCTGATCGTCATGGCGGCGCTATATAAGACGCATCGCCGGGGCGATAGGACATCGCAAAAGATTATCGCCGATTAATGGAGCCGCGTGCTCCCGCGAAGGCGGGAGCCCATCTTCTGCCGGTGCCGTCTCGAACCGACCGGAGATGGGTCCCCGCCTTCGCGGGGACACGCGCTCTTTAACTCTGATGACGGCGAAGTACCGTCAGCCCGGATAGGTCCAGGCGCCGTCGCGCGCGAGATTCTCGGCGGCGAAGTTCCAGTTCAGCAGCTCGTCGACCACCGCGTCGACATAGGCCGGGCGCAGATTCTTGCGGTCGATGTAATAGGCATGCTCCCACACGTCGATCACCAGCAACGGCTTGATCCCCGCGGTGACTTCGGTGCCGGCGTCGTGCGTGTCGGTGACCGACAGCTTGCCGTCCCTAGCGACGAGCCAGGCCCAGCCCGACGCGAAATGGTTGACCGCGGTGTCCTTCAGCTTCTTCTTGAGGTCGTCCAGCGAACCGAAATCGCGGTCGATCGCCGCGGCGAGATCGCCCGCGGGCGCGCTCTTCTTCGGCGACAGGCTGTTCCAGTAGAAGGCGTGGTTCCACGACTGGGCGCTGTTGTTGAACAGCCCCTTGTTGCCCGCGCCTTCGGCGTGGTGGATGATTTCCTCGAGGCTCTTGCCGGCAAGCTCGGTGCCCTCGATCGCGGCGTTGGTCTTGTCGACATAGGCTTTGTGGTGCTTGCCATGATGGGTCGCGAGCGTGTCGGCCGAAATATGCGGCGCCAGCGCGTCCTCGGCATAGGGCAGCGGCGGGAAAGCGATCGTCATGGCAGTCTCCATTTTCTGATTGGATAGGCCCTTAATTCGGCGCTTCGCCGGATGGTTGCAAGCCCTGCGCGGGCAATTTTTCCTTCCCTGCCCTCAACTCAGGTCACCATCGCGCGCAGCGCCGCGATCCGGTCGGCCTCTTCGGCGGGCTTGTCGCGGCGGATGCGCGCGATGCGCGGGAAGCGCATCGCCAGCCCGGACTTGTGGCGCTTCGACGCATGGATCGAATCGAAGGCGACTTCGAGCACGAGCGACTTCTCGACCTCGCGCACCGGGCCGAAGCGGTTCAGCGTGTGGTCGCGCACGAATTTGTCGAGCCATTTCAGCTCCTCGTCGGTGAAGCCCGAATAGGCCTTGCCCACCGGCAGCAATTCGCCCGCGTCGCTCCAGCAGCCGAAGGTATAGTCGGAATAGAAGCTGGCGCGCCGCCCGTTGCCGCGCTGCGCATACATCATCACGCAATCGGCGACGAGCGGGTCGCGCTTCCACTTGTACCAGAGCCCGGCGCGGCGGCCCGCCACATAAGGCGCATCGCGCCGCTTCAGCATCACCCCCTCGATCGCAGCATCGCGCGCGCCGGCGCGAAGCTCGGCCAGATGATCGAAATCGCGCGCCTCGATCACCTGCGACAGGTCGAAATGGCTGTCGGCGAGGCGCGGCACGAACGCCTCCAACTGCCGCCGCCGCTCGCTCCACGGCAGGCCGCGCAGGTCATTGCCGTCGACGGCGAGCAGGTCATAGACGCGCACGAAGGCCGGACAGTCGGCGAGCATCTTCTTCGAGACCGTCTTGCGTCCGAGCCGCTGTTGCAGCGCGTTGAAGCTCGCGGCTTCGCCCCCCTGCACCTCGCCGCGCACGAGCAGTTCGCCGTCGATCACCGCATCCTGATCGAAGGCCGCGACCAGTTCGGGAAAGGCAGCGCTGATCTCTTCGCCGCCGCGGCTGTAGATACGCGTCTCGCCGCCACCCCGCACGATCTGGACGCGGATGCCGTCCCATTTCCATTCGGCTGCAAAGGTGTCAAAGTCGATCGCTTCCCCTTCCAACGCCCGATCCTCCAGCGGGTGCGCGAGCATGAAGGGGCGGAAGAAAGCGACGTCGGCAAGATCGGGCCGCGGCGCCCTCCCCTCGCCCCACGCGAAGAGCGGCGCATAGGGCGGCGGGATCGCGTGCCACAGCTCCTCGACATCGTCGACGGGCACCGCAAACGCCTGTGCAAACGCCTGCTTCGCGAGCCGCGCCGACACCCCGACGCGCATCCCGCCGAGCGCGAGCTTGAGCAGCGCATAACGCCCGTCGGCGTCGAGCCGGTCGAGCAGCGACGCGAGGATCGCGGGCGCGTCGCTGCGGGTCGCGGCGGAGAGGGCGTCGACGGCTTCGGTGACGCTCAGAGAAAATGGCGGAGCGTCCGAATCCACCCGCTTCCCCGAGCGAAGCCGAGGGGGCCCTGCGAGCGCCGCGTGAACCTCCGGGGTTGCGGCCACGGCGTCGCTCGCC